>JASJDH010000629.1 GCA_030065175.1 Leptolyngbyaceae cyanobacterium MO_188.B28
AGGATCGACTCAAAAATGACTGTCGCATATCGGGATTCTCAACAGTAATGGAATTATTGCCCCCTCAGAATGCGACAGTCATTGATTGACCGTTCTCTAAAACCTAGCCAAGAAACTAATGCGCATGCCACCAACCACACAACCAGTCACAGAATACTGGAATTCCTGACTAGGGAGGCAGTCTTCAACTGAGGTGATTTCCGAGAAAAAATTATCAATATGCGATTGCTCCTCCTGGGGGGGGCTAAAAGGTGATTTAGAAAGAACAATCTAGCCTCACTCTAGATTTTCCAAAGAAGAGAAACGGATAAAAAGCTCCATAGTGGCTTCTTTCCTAGAAATCACCTAGTATCCTAATAAAGCCCAAACCTGAAGTGTAAATATTCTTTCTTATGAGGAAGCAAGACAAACCTATAAGATTTTAACATTAAACGGGCGCAAACATCAAGACCAAGTCAGAATCACTCATAGGACTCTTGGAACATCTGTGTCTCTACGTTTCGCTTGTCCCATATAGCCTCAATTTAACAATAACGTTGATGTATTAAATCTAATTTAGCGCCAGTTTAAGTCCAGTTTAAGCTTGCTCTCTGAATTCCCGGTTCTTCATAAAAGCTCTCTCGAAGACTTTCAAACATCCCACTTTACTGTGAAGTTTGCGACTCCCCATACGCCAACCCGATATCCCTAATAAACCGATATCCCTAATAAAAGAGAAAGCAATGATTTTGACTCAACCTCATCGCGTAGGCTATGTGCTCAAGCGCTATCCCCGTTACTCCGAGACCTTTGTGGTCAACGAGATTTTAGCTCATGAGGCAGCTGGGCTCGATATCGAAATTTTTGCCCTGCGACCTCCCAGTGACACCCACTTTCAGAACACTATTGCTCGGGTTCGCGCCCCTGTGAACTATATCCGTCGACCTCTCCAGGGGCGGGTTAGTGAGTCTCTAAATACTACCCTCTCTCCTAACGCCGCCAGTTTCTTCTGGGCAGAGTTACAGGAAGCGAGTAAAGTCTTGCCCGGTTTTTGGGCTGCACTGGCGATCGCCCAAGGTGAAAGATCAAGCCACGTTTATCAAGCCGCCTGGCTGGCCCGTGAAGTACGGTTGAAAGGGATCACCCATTTGCACGCTCACTTTGGCTCGGTGGCGACGAGTGTCACTCGTCTGGCGGCTCACTTTGCGGGCGTTCCTTATACCTTCACGGCTCACGCTAAGGACATTTTCCATGAAAGTGTTAAGCCGGAAGATATGAGCCGGAAGCTGAGAGATGCAGCGGCGGTGGTGACGGTGAGTGACTATAATCTGGCTTATTTGCAGCAGACCTATGGCGCAGCAGCAAATCGGATCCAGCGGATTTATAATGGCTTGGATTTGGGGCGATTGCCATACCAGTCGCCGCGAGATCGCCCACCCCAGATTATTTCGGTGGGACGGCTAGTGGAAAAAAAAGGGTTTCCTATCCTGGTTGACGCCTGTGCAATTCTCAAAGATTGGGGGTGTGAATTTGGCTGTCAGATTATCGGCGCAGGTGAGTTCGAAGCGCCTCTACGTCAGCAAATTCAAACACTCAATCTGCAATCAACCGTAGCCCTAATTGGCCCCCGTCCTCAAGTTGAGGTGTTTGAGCAGGTCCAAAAGGCGGCTATATTTGTCGGCCCTTACATCATTGGCTCCGATGGTAACCGCGACGGTTTACCAACCGTGTTGTTGGAAGCAATGGCTCTAGGCGCTCCCTGCGTTTCAACCGATGTGACGGGTATTCCAGAAGTAGTGCGCGACGAAGAAACAGGGTTGAGCGTCCCTCAAAATGATCCTATGGCGCTAGCGACCGCCCTCAAACGGTTGCTGGCCGATCCAGACTTGCGCGTACGACTAGCGGCCCAGGCTCGGCACCTGATTGAGTCGGAGTTCGATATCCATCGAAACGCTGATGCAGTGCGGGCGCTCTTTGGAACAGTTGAGCCGACTGCGAAGAAAGTGCTTCAGGAAGTGTGATGAGGAAACGAGGGGAGGTGGAAAGAAAAGGTCAAAGATTAAGAACCCAGTCCCGACTCCCCAATCCAAACTCTAAAATCTAAAATTGGTATACGTTATGAGGATTGCTTATATTTGCGCTGATCGAGGCGTTCCCGTTTTTGGTCAGAAGGGCTGCTCAATCCATGTGCAGGAAGTGATTCGGTCTTTGCAGCGGCTGGGGGCTCAGGTTGAATTGTTCGCCACCCGATCAGACGGCGTTCCCCCGTCTGAATTAGAGGCCGTAACGGTGCATAAACTTCCCGCGATTTCCAAAGGAGATCGGGAGGTTCGTGAACAGGCTTCCTTGTCAGCGAATCAGGGGTTGAGGCAGGCGCTTGAGCAAGCAGGACCGTTTGACCTAATTTATGAGCGTTACTCCCTCTGGAGTTTTGCCGGGATGGAATATGCCCAGGCTATCGGCGTTCCAGGACTACTGGAGGTAAATGCGCCGTTGATTCAAGAGCAGGAAAAACACCGGGGGCTGGTTGACCGGGTCAGCGCCGAGCAGGTGGCTGAACGAGTCTTTCGGGCTGCAACTGCGCTGCTCGCGGTCTCTGAAGAAATCAAAACTTACCTGGAAGAGTATCCTGACGCTAAACAGCGGGTGCATGTAGTTCCGAACGGGGTTAACCCTGACCGTTTTTCTAGTGATGTCAGGCCCTTGTTGTCCCCTAGTCCTGGAACATTCACGGTGGGGTTTGTGGGCACCCTGAAGCCCTGGCATGGGTTGCCAATTTTGGTTGAAGCATTTGACCGGCTCCACCAGCGCAGTTCCGAAACCCGACTCCTGATTGTCGGTGATGGACCGGAACGGGAGAATTTAGTCGCCGATTTATCATCGCGGGGATTATTGGAAGCGGTTCATTTTACCGGGGCAGTTGCGCCGGATGACATCCCTGGCTGGCTGGCGTCAATGGATGTCGCGGTAGCCCCCTATCCCGATCAAGCAAACTTTTATTTTTCACCCTTAAAGGTCTACGAATATATGGCGGCGGCTCTGCCCGTTGTGGCTAGCCAGATTGGTCAACTGACCACGTTGATTAAGGATGGTGTGAACGGTTTGCTTTGCCCCGCCGGCGATGCTGTCGCCTTGGCTGCGGCATTGGCGCGATTGCAGCAGTCTCCTGAGTTAGGCATCCATTTGGGACACACAGCCCGTGAGACAATGAAACAAAACCATAGCTGGGATAAAGTGGCTCAAGGTATTTTGCATTTGGCGGAGCTTACTCCGATGCCCCAAGTCTGTTTAGAGATAAAAGTTTAAATGGGTCGCTCACAACCGTTCCAACAGTCAATTCCTACATTCTGGCGACTGCTGCGTCGCTTCTGGCCCAACATCCGCAAACAGTGGAAATTGCTGATTATTTCGGCGATCGCCCTTGGCGCCGAGGTGGTGCTGCGTCTGCTAGAACCCTGGCCGCTCAAGTTTGTTTTCGACTATGTTTTGATTGCTGGGGCAGACGATCGGCGATCGGGCCTGCCGCTGATTCAGACCCTCGACCCCGTCATCTTGCTGACGCTCGCAGCCTTGAGCCTAGTCGCGATCACGGGGCTGCGGGCATTTGCATCTTACTGGAACACAGTCAGTCTGGCTTCAATGGGCAGTCGGGTGACGGCTGAGGTTCGCAATCAGCTTTATCGCCATATCCAAAGCCTGTCGCTCTCATACCACACAAAAGCCAAGAGTGGCGATCTACTTGTCCGGGTCAATAGCGATGTCAACCGACTGCAAGAAGTTTTGCTGACTGCAGTCATGCCGCTTGTGGTGAGCCTACTCAACCTGGTGAGTATGGTGGGGATGATGTTCTGGCTGAACCGAGAGTTGGCCTTGCTGGCGTTGGTCACATTCCCCTTGTTCTGGCTGGAGACCACGCGCCTGAGTCAACTTATTCGGCAGTCTGCAAAGCAACAGCGGCAACGGATAGGAGAAGTCGCCGCCACTGCTGCTGAGGGCATTGGAGCGATCAAAGTTGTGCAGGCGCTTTCACTTCAGGAGTCTTTCGCTCAAGTTTTCTCCAGACACAATCAAAAGAGCCTGAAGAAAGGTGTGCAAACCAAGCGGTTGGCCGCCAACCTGCAGCGAACAATAGATGTGGTGATGGCGAGTGGGACGGCGCTTGTCCTCTGGTACGGATCGCGGTTGGTATTGCAAAATGCTCTCTCTGCGGGCGATGTGTTAGTTTTCCTAACTTATCTCAGGAATGCCTTCAGGCCGGTTCAAAAGTTCGCCAAGTACGCCAGTCGACTGGCCCAAGCGGCCGCATCAGCTGAACGTGTCCTGGATATCCTGGACGAAACGCCGGATGTGAGGGATCTACCCGGTGTAGTTTCCGCACCGACTTTTCAGGGAGCCGTTCGCCTCGATCGGGTCAGTTTTGCCTATGAACCCGTTCACAACATCCTGAAAGATATCCAGCTTGAGGTGCAACCCGGACAGCAGGTGGCGCTGGTGGGAGCCTCCGGCAGTGGGAAGTCCACTCTGGTAAGTTTGCTACTGCGGCTCTATGACCCGATCGCAGGTCGGGTAATGATTGATGGGCGCGATATTCGGAAATACACCTTGGCGTCTTTGAGATCGCAGATCAGCGTTGTCCTGCAAGACAGCCTCCTGTTTGCCGCAACGGTCTGGGAAAATATTGCCTATGGAGTTCCTGACGCTACCCGTCAGGATATTGAGGCAGCCGCCCAACTGGCCAACGCCCATACGTTCATTGAGGCCTTGCCTCAGGGCTATAACACGATTTTAGGCGAACGGGGCGCGACCCTCTCCGGTGGACAACGGCAGCGGCTAGCGATCGCGCGAGCGGCCATTCGGAACACCCCCATCCTAATCCTGGATGAACCGACGACCGGGCTGGATAAACAGAACGAACACATGGTGATGGCGGCGCTGGAACAGCTGGCTCAGAACCGCACCACTTTTATGATTACCCATAACCTTCACATGGCGACTCATGCAGACGTGATCCTTTACCTGGAGGACGGACAAGTTCTAGAGCAAGGAACCCACTCGGAACTGATGCAGCTCAACGGTCGTTATGCAGCCCTATACCAGATGCAGATCGCAGTGCGAGATCGCAATCATGATGCTGAAGAATCGGGGGTTGCGATTTCTTGAGAGAACATTAGTCATTGGTCACTTGTCATTGGTCATTTGTTACTTGTTACTTGTCATTAGTCATTTGTTACTTGTTACTTCTCATTAGTCATTTGACCAACAGAGTTCTTCAATAATGACAGAGTTACGCCATATATAGAATATCAATCTGGAGTTTCCCATTTTTAGACACTTTATCTACCGCAGCCATCTTAATTCTCAAAGAGATCTAATAACCAATAACCAATGACCAA
>JASJDH010000630.1 GCA_030065175.1 Leptolyngbyaceae cyanobacterium MO_188.B28
CTTCGTATCCCACAAATCCAGGCGGCGACCCAATCAACTTAGAGATTGTATGGGCTTCCATATATTCCGACATATCTAAGCGGACCATGGCGCTTTCAGAGCCAAAGACTGTGGCGGCTAGGGCTTTAGCCAACTCCGTTTTACCGACGCCAGTGGGGCCTGAAAAGATCAGGCTGGCAATGGGGCGATTGGGGCTGCTTAAGCCTACTCGAGCGCGTCGAATGGCGCGGGTGACTGCCATGACCGCCTCTTCTTGCCCGATCAACCGTTGATGTAGGGTATCGTCTAAATGGGTTAATAGGGCGGATTCAGATTCTGTCAGGCGATTGACAGGAATGCCAGTCCAGGAAGCCACGATATCGGCGATATCGTCAACATTGACCTCGGGCGGCTGCTGTAACGTTGCCTGGAAGGTATTGGTCGTGTCGGCGGAGGATTGTATTGAGCTTTCTAAGTCCAGTTGCATTTGGCGCAGTTTCCGAGCTTCAACGAAATCCTGCCGCTGAATCGCCTCTGTCATGGCTTGGCGCACCTGCCGCATTTCTCGCTTGAGTTCTTTGGGAACTCTTCTCTGCGAGTGCCTTAACCGCACCCGTGAACCCGCTTCATCGATTAAGTCAATGGCTTTGTCGGGTAAATGGCGGTCAGTAATGTAGCGATCTGAAAACTTTGCCGCCGCTTCTAATGCATCGTCAGCAATGGTTAGATGATGGAACTGTTCATACCGCCCGCGCAATCCAGAGAGAATATCGATGGTTTCGTCAACCGAAGGCGGGTTGACCATGACAGACTGGAACCTTCGTTCCAAGGCGGCGTCTCGTTCGATGCGTTTGCGATATTCGTCCAGCGTGGTCGCCCCAATACACTGAAGTTCGCCGCGGGCTAAGGCGGGTTTCATCAGGTTAGCTGCATCCATGCCCCCTTCAAGGGAACCGGCCCCCACGATGGTATGGATTTCATCGATCACCAAAATGATGTTCTTAGCCTGACGAACTTCAGTCAAGATTTGGGTCAGCCGCTCTTCGAAGTCGCCTCGAAATCGAGCCCCCGCAATCAACAGTCCCATGTCCAACGTAATGACTCGTTGATCTAGAAGGGGCTCGGGAACTTCCTGATTCACAATCCGTTGGGCTAACCCTTCTGCGATTGCGGTTTTACCCACCCCAGGCTCTCCAACCAACACGGGATTATTTTTAGTGCGACGGCCCAAAATTTGAATGACCCGCTCAATTTCTGGATGTCGGCCCACAATCGGATCCAGTTTGCCCGCCGCTGCAAGTTGGGTGAGATCGACGCCAAATTCTTCTAAAGCTTTACTAGTCGAACGCTGAAACGGCGACATTCGTCCGAGTTGGGAAGGGCCTCCGCTGGGAATTGCAGACAGCTCCCCCTGGGCCCGAATCACCTGGATTCTCACTTTCGCAGGTTCAATTCCCAGTTTTTCCAGGACCCGATAGGCGACACTTTCAGTATTCTGAGTCAAACTGATCAATAAATGTTCAGGTTCAATGTATGGGTAGTCCAGCCTGCGAGCTTCCTGAAAGGCTTGTTCAAAAACTTGTTTCACCTTTGGGGTAAAGGGAATTTCATTGGGAAGACCGCTATGGCCTCTGCCGATCATCGCTTCGATCTGAGCCCGGGTTTCCGATAGCGTCATACCGAAATCGGCAAGCACTTTGGCGGCAATGCTGGAACCTTCCCGAATTAATCCCAGCAGAAGTTGCTCGGTTCCGACGAAACTGTGACCCAGACGGCGAGCTTCTTCTTGAGCCTGTAAAATTACAGCGATCGCGGTGCTGGAGAAATGTTCAAACATGTGCTTGCTTCCTACCAAGGTAAATCGGTTATGGTGCAGCGCTTGCACCCGAATATCAGACGCCCTGAGATAGTGGAGAGGGGGGCAATACGTTTCTCTAGCTTGTCAACAAGTAAAATTCCATAACTCGTATATGAGTTTAAATTTACTGGGCGAACGGTCCGTCTATCAGTGAGGAGACCCGTAGTCAAGCAGGCGGGTTTGCCGTATGTAGGGTGTTTCCCGGTATCAAGGGGGATTGGCCTGCTGATTGACCCAGAAAATTCAGGAGTCTGGAGAGACCCTTTTAATGTGAGAAACGTTTACATAGATTAATGATTTTTGTTATTTTGTTCCTACTCTGACGGGATATTGACCATAGCTAGCTGGCGATTTCCCCCACCGTTTTCAAGCTAGAATCCTTAAACTAAGACTGTCATGTTCAAGCCGACTCATATTCTGGTGTCTCGATCTCGAAAAATTCCTGTTCTCTTAATACCCAAGTTGGATCGGTTTATTGTCATTACCCAGGAAGAATGGGAACAAGGCCAGAAGCCAGCTTTTGAGATGCATCCCAAACTGGGTTTCTTCTGTCGGGGGATAGCTATTCTGGGGCATCATTTAGAAACCATCGGAGAGCAACTGAAAGCCAGCGATCCTATACCTGCTGGGGCTTCGGCTTAGTATGCCCACCGTGGCCGATAAGATTGATCTTTTGTGGCCAAAAAGCAAGAACGTCAAAAAACGGGTCAACTAGGAGAATTATCCTAATTGACCCGATAACTGTGTCGAAGTAACCAGACAATCATGGGTTAGGCGTTTTATGGCTCGCCGCACCGCCTTATTTCATTAAATCGGCATCCTTTTTGATAGCCTACGGGTAAAAATCTGGGCCGGATCGTGGATGACCTATAGTTCAATCTGTTGGCGATAATTAGCTTGACAGGTCGACAAGAGTTGATAATCCATATCGCTAATAGAGCGAACAGGATGGAAGCCAATCAACCCGACGGGCGGAGTTTTTCCCAGATTGGACGCAGTTAGGGGATGCTTAGTTTGGAGAGCAACTGCGTAAGGATGAGTTGTTTGATCGTAACTATCCACAACCGTCAGGAGTAACCGATTCGGCTGCAACTCCCCGTGAAAACAGTCGAAGGATGAGGACGGCAGGTAAAAAGCGCCTACCGTTTGTTGGTTGGAGACTTCAAATACAAGATAAGTGGCTCCAATTTGACCCGGTTCTGGAGATTGACCATAGACATAGACCCCGTCAGGCATCGGACTTTGGAAATTTGCTGTCGACGGTCGCCCCAGTTCCTTAAGATTCGGCGCTTCTGCTGCACTTGCCGAAAGGGTAGGAAAGCCACTTGCCGCAAGACTCAAACTTAGCGTCAGACAAATCAGCGGTTGTTTCAGGCGAAGAACGCCCTTAGACCATAGTTTCGACGAAAACTGAGTGACGTTGGAGAAGAACATAACGATGTGGCAGTTGCAGCACATTAAATATCCTGCTTTCTAAAGGAATTTCCAGTGACTAATCTCCGCATAGAAAGTGATCTTTTATATGAATTAGGGTGATATAGATCTCTAGTATCTATAGATTTATGCACCAAAAGTGTGTGATTTTGATCACACCAATCTCAAACCCCCCACTCTGTCTCTGCCAATCGGACCAAATTACCTGACGATCCCTCATAATTGCCTTGATGAATGAGGAATAGGGATGGCGACTCAAGCGTCTCTCCGACAAGCGTTGCTGCAGCTTGATGGAAAGGGCTACAAAGCTTATAAAGCGATTCAGGGAACATATGCTTTCCCAGACTTTACTCTCAAAATTGATTACGTCCAAGGCGATCCCTTTGCAGCGCCCAGTCAGTTCCGGGTGATAGCGCCCCAAGCGATCGCTGGATTTCCCAGGGCGCTTTTTAATAACCCCAGTCGGGCGATTGCATTGCGGGACTACCTGACTCGTCAATTTGAACAAGCCGCCCGTTATTTACAGCAGCGTCGGGGTTCTGGAAAAAGTGGACTGATCGCAATTACGAGCCCGGGGCAAGCGGTGATAGAGCGCACGACGGCTTTCGTCAGTGATGATCAGTTAGAAGTACGGTTTGTGGTGGGATTACCGGCGTTTGGCCGACGGATTGCCGGACGGCAGGCGGCCGAGATGCTATGCGACGATATTCCCGCTCTGGTGGATCGCAGCTTAATATACGTTAATTTAGATGCTGACGCCGTTGAACGGCATGTGGATACGAGCGAAGACGCCGACTGGCTGAGAAGTCAACTGGCCTCAAAGGGCTTAGTCGCTTTTGTGGGAGATGGGGCTGTGTTGCCTCGACTCAGCGGCGTAGATGATCGTCCGTTGCAAACCCAGGTGGAAACGTTCCAGTCGCCAGTTTCTCTGCAAGTCAGCTTTGACTGTCCCCATGCGGGTCGGATCACTGGAATGGGGGTGCCAGCGGGAGTCACCCTGATTGTGGGAGGAGGTTATCACGGTAAATCTACGCTACTAAGGGCCATTGAGCAGGGGATTTATAATCATGTTCCTGGGGATGGTCGGGAGCGGGTATTGACCTGCCCCGACGCCGTTAAAATTCGGGCCGAAGACGGCCGTAGCGTTGTAGGTGTGGATATTTCTCCGTTTATTAATCATTTACCCCAGGGCCGGTCTACACAACAGTTTTCGACGCCAAACGCCAGCGGCAGCACCTCCCAAGCGGCGAACATCCTGGAGGCGATTGAAGCCAATGCGCAGGTTTTATTGGTGGATGAGGACACCGCCGCCACCAACTTCATGATTCGCGATCGCCGGATGCAAGCCCTCATCGCTAAGGATCAGGAACCGATTACCCCGCTGATTGACAAGGTCCGCCAGCTTTATACCGATTATGGGATTTCCACCATTTTGGTTATGGGCGGGAGCGGCGATTACTTTGAAATCGCCGATACGGTAATCGCGATGGATAACTTTCAACCCCGGGAGGTGACTGAGCAGGCCAAGGCAATTGCTCAGGAATACGCCACTGATCGGCAGCCGGAGGGAGGCGATGTATTTGGCGACTTTACGCCGCGGGTGATTTTGCCCGAAAGCATCGACCCGAGTCGCGGCAGACGGGAGGTGAGTTTTAAGGTTAGGGGCGTCGATGGTTTGTTGTTCGGTTCCGATGAAATAGATTTGTCCGCTGTGGAACAGTTAATTGAACCGGGGCAAGTGCGGGCGATCGCCAACGCCATTGTTTACGCTCAGCGCTATTATCTCGAAGGGCGACGAAGTTTAGCAGAGGTGTTGGATGCGGTCATGGGAGATATTGCAGCTTCTGGACTGGATGTCTTTACGGATAGACCGTTAGGAGATTTGGTCATGTGCCGTCGGTTCGAGCTAGCCGCTGCGATTAATCGGTTGCGATCGCTCCGGGTTAAATTTTGACCGCTAAGGGAGTTGTGTGAAAATAAAGTCCCAGTAAAAGGCGGTGGATGTCCCTATGGTGGATAGTGTGGCGCAATCGTCAGGTGACCGCCTTCCCATAAGCTTGAATTAACCCCAAACAAGCAAGGGAGAGCATCATGACGAA
>JASJDH010000056.1 GCA_030065175.1 Leptolyngbyaceae cyanobacterium MO_188.B28
GGCTACCTGGGTATGGGGCGACGCAGCGGCTAGAGTCGCTAAGGCATCGCTCTTAGCACTGAAATGGAAGGCTTGAGTGCCAATTTCTCCCCGTGTAGCAAGGCGCAGGGCGGCCACTGGCATTCGTTTAGCGTAGCCCATCGCCGAAACCAGCAAGAGGATGTCATCAGCGCCTAAGGCGACACAGCCCGCCAAACTCTCCTGCCGTCTCAACCGAATGGCTTTAGGGCCCTGGGCGGCGCGACCCATGATCGGAATTTGCTCATCATTCACTTCAAACCGCAGGAGGCGCCCCCCAGAGGTCCCTAAGATAAGCTGATCGCCAGGCTCGGCGACAAGAACATATCGGAGTTCATCCCCTGTTTTTAACTTCAGGGCGGTCAGGCCGCGCCCCGTTAAATTCTGGAATTCCGCTAGCGGCGTTCGCTTTATCCGCCCTTCTTGAGTCAGCAGAATTAAATCGCGCGCCAGGGCGTTTTCAGAGAGCACAATTTGGGTGACCAAACTGTCTGGATCCACTGCTCCTGGCAGCAGACTGACTAGTGGGGAGCCCTTTGACTGTCGCTGCGTTTGAGGAATGTCGCCAATGTTGAGGGTGAAAGCTTTGCCGTCTCGAGTGAGGGTGAGTAGCTCCCGGGTGGTGACGGACTCTTCCACCTGAACAGTGAAGTCGTCAGTCTCCTGTAAATCTTGATGCAGCACCTCCTCTTGGCGCGCTTGCCGTCGCTGGAACGCCTTGGGAGAATAGCGCCGAACATAGCCTTTATAGCTAAACTCCAGAACGGTTTCCTCTTCTTTTTCTTCTGCGGCGATTTCCGCCAGCATCTTGGACTCCTCCGCCCGCTCTTTCTCAGATTGGATTCGGGTGCGGCGAGGATCGCCAAATTTTCGCTTCAGCGCCCGCAGATCTTTTTTGAGCGCTTTAAGGAGTTCCCGGCGATCAGATAGGAGCTTTTGTAACCGCGCAGTCTTTTGGGTCAGCTCATCATTCTCTGTCTGCAGGTTTTGCTGTTCTAGATTGGTCAGTCGTCGCAGCGGCATGGACAAAATAGCGTTAGCTTGGGCGTCGCTCAATTCAAACCGTTCCTGCAACGCCATCCTAGCCGTTGAACCGTCCGCCGATCGCCTCAGAATCTCGATCACCTCGTCTAAGTTGGCCAAAGCGGTCAACAATCCCTCCACAATATGGAGACGGGTTTCAGTCGTCTCCAAGTCATGGCGATACTGGCGCATGAGGGTTTCTTCCCGGAAGTTCAGGAAGGCTTGTAATAATTCCCTCAGCGGAATTTGACGTGGTTGGCCATTGTCAAGGGCGAGGAGAATAGCGCCAAAATTGCTTTGCAGCGGCGTAAGTCGATAGAGGTCATTGAGGATCAGTTGAGGTTGAGCCTCTCGCTTGAGTTCGAATACAACGCGCATGCCATCGCGATCGCTCTCATCGCGGATATCTGAAATCCCCTCAATCCTTCCCTGGTTAACCAAGTCAGCCACCTTTTCAATCCACCCCGCCTTATTCACCTGATAGGGCAATTCGGTGACCACAATTGCTGTCCGCCTTTGACGCCCGCGCCCCGGCTGAATTTCCTCAAATTGAGCGATGCCTCTGACTGGAATGCTGCCCCGGCCATTGAGATAGGCGTCATGCACGCCGCTAATGCCGACAATTTCACCGCCCGTTGGAAAATCAGGCCCGGGAATCAAGTCAAATAAACGATCATCAGAGAGGTTGGGATGATCGATCAGCGCAATCAGCCCATCGACAATTTCCCCCAAATTATGGGGCGGAATGTTGGTGGCCATACCCACCGCAATCCCCGAACTACCGTTCAGCAATAGGTTGGGTAGCTGGGCGGGTAAAACCACCGGCTCTTGCTGAGAACTGTCAAAATTATCGACAAAATCGACCGTAGCCTCCCCAATTTCATCCAGCAGAGCTTCATGGCTGATGGAGGCGAGGCGAGTTTCGGTATACCGCATCGCCGCCGGCGGGTCGTTGTCCACTGAACCAAAATTGCCATGGCCAGCTAAGAGCGGATATCGACTGGAGAAATCCTGCACCATTCGGACCAGCGCGTCATAGACCGCTTGATCCCCGTGAGGATGATATTTACCTAAAACATCCCCCACCACGCGGGCGCATTTACGATAAGGCCGATCTGGGGTCAGTCCCAGTTCATGCATGGCGTAGAGAATTCTACGGTGTACCGGTTTTAGGCCATCTCGCACATCGGGTAGCGCGCGCCCGACTATAACACTCATGGCGTATTCCAGGTATGACCGCTGCACCTCTGTGTGCAGGGCGGTGCTCACGACCTGGCCGGGGGGGAACATCTTAAGTTGCTTTGCCATGAGTTGTCTGTCCTAAATTGCCGGGGAATTCTGAATTATCCTTAACAATGCTGTAACTTATATGCAAGATAGATGAGTGACTATACCCAATAACAGACATTACCCCCTAATTCAAAGTAGTATCGAATGAAAAGGTTCGCTGTTATTCCATATCATTTCCTGCAGATAGTTAAGAGTAAATCTTATGAAGACTGTTTTGATTGTGGAAGATGACATGATAAATGCCCGTGTCTTCTCCAAGATTCTTACAAAACGGGGAGGGCTGGCGGTAAAACATACTGAGAATGTAGATGAGGTTATGGAAATTGCCCACAATCAGGAAGCTGACATCGTCTTGATGGATGTTTCTCTCTCTCACAGTATGTACGAGGGTAAGCCAGTCGACGGCATCAAAATCACTCAAATGCTGAAAGCTGACCCCGCAACGGCTAAATTACCTGTGATTCTGGTAACTGCCCACGCCATGGATGGAGATCGAGAAAACTTCTTAACCCAAAGCGGCGCCGATGGGTATATTTCCAAACCTGTGGTGGACCACCAGAAATTTGTGGATCAGATTATGGAAATGATACCCGCAGACACCTAAAATTCTCGACATAGAACGATTGTACTATATCAAAAGTTTTGAGAATTCTGGACTTATTAGCCCTTTTGCCTGACCAGACGCAATCAGAAAACCGCAAAACCTAAGCTCGATCCTCGCCCCAAAAATGAGCACCGGGAAAATAGCGCTCAGCCCTCAGCGCTCCACTTTCCTATAATCCCCTTTCGCCTTTTCAACAGTTCAGTCGCTAAAGCGAACGATTGCCGTAATCAAGTTTACCGATTTGGTTCTGCTTTAGCTGATTGCTCCCCCCTCTACAATTGAGCAATTAAAGCCTTGACCGTCGGCGCACTAAAGAATTGTTCCGTTTCAGCTAACAAACGAACGCCCCAAAGATTTTCCTTGAGAAATTCTAAATCAGCATATCGACTATCTCGCTCAAGGGCGGCTGTGCCTAAACTGATGGCTTGGTCCTCCTCCCCCCTAGCATAGAGAGCGACTGCGATCGCCAGTTGCGGCTCAGTTTCTTCCGCTGCAATTTCGAGGGTCTTTCGCCAGGTGCTAATGGCCCCCTCTACATCCCCCGCCTCAAATAACACGAGTCCAATATTATTAACCGCAGGCCAGAACCCATCGTCTTGCTTAACAGCGCCTTCATAGCTGGAGATCGCATCATCATAGCGATTCAGCTTGTAATAGGCATTGCCCAAATCAAAAAGAGCGCCGGGATTATCCGGCTCAATTCTCAGCCCAGCTTCGAGGGAGAAAGCAGCACTCATAAACCGGGCTTCCCGGAAATGGGCTGACCCCAGTGCGAACAGAACAGCTGCGTTATCCGGCTCTAATTTTTTGGCCTTTTCTAAGGCGTTAATCGCTTTGTCTATGTCATCTGACTGTAAATACAAACTCCCCAATAAACCCCATACCTGAGCGCTGCCAGGGGTTAACTGAGACGCCAACTCTGCTCTGGCCAAAGCCGCTTCATATTGCTGAAATTGGGCAAGCTGCGCAGCCTCCTGGGCCAAAATCAAACCCTGCTCTTCCAAACGTTCAAAATCCAACGGCAGAACATAGGGAACAAGCGCCTGAGCTGCAACGGGTTGAGCTTTGCCCCAAAGCCCCAGTAAAACAAAAACTGACGAAAACAGAGAAATACGCTTAAACACAGAAATATGGGGGATAAATGACAACGTAGCGGTTAACTTTAAGTACGCCTATACGCGCAAGCTATCTTAGTGTTAACAGACTAAACCCAATCATGGCAGAAATTGAAAAAACTCGACATTGATCAGCGATTAGGCGATTAAGCTCCCAATAACCCCGTTGTATCAATGGAGTCAGTAAAATCCCGCAGATTCCCAAATAACTGTGTAATCTGCAGATAGTGAATTTACACCAGCTTGATTTCGCTTGAGGAGGCTTAAAGCTCTGGCAAAAACTGAGAGGCTTATATTGCAGGCGCTGGTTATTTTTGGGGATTATTCTTTAGCAAGTTAATACAAAAGATTACTTTTTTTAATCAGACCAACCGGTAGATATTGTTTATCAAATATAGGTAGATAGATATAGGTTTCTCAATATCTGTTCGGATTCAGTGGGCTGCTTGAGCGGCAGTTATACACTCGTCGCCTGAGGCGTCGAGCAAGTCATAGCAGGGGTGTCTATTTAACTTCAGGGTCATCTATCAGAATTTCCTACTCAGTTGATTGTCTTAGCGTTAGGGACTGATTCGAGGGGGAGGCTATGATTCTGAGCTGCAGTGACTCACTATGATGATTGAAGACGTATTACTCCGAAGCCAATATAAAGTCTCTACTGAAGAGAGACTCCAAATCTTGGAGGCAGGTTTGCTGCATTTAGAACAGCATTCGGACGATAAGGCGGTATTGGAGACGCTTCTGCAGGAACTCCGCAGCTTAAAATCTGACTCTCTTCGAGTGGCGTTAGATGCAGTTGCAACCCTTACCCAGCAGCTTGAATCCCTGCTTGAAAGTCTTCAGCGTCAAGAAATTCCTCTCACCATTGAAGTCAGCGATCGCCTCCATAGCGGACTCAATACAATCAGCCAGTTGGTTTACGAAACCGTAACAGCTGAATCTAATGGTTTAGAGACGGCTAAAGCGGACGATACCCCCTCAATAGCTCCTGTTTTATCGACACCGGATCCCTGGCAAGATCAACCGTCTGAAATGGACGCCGCTTTCTACGCTTCAAGCCCAATATTCCAGTCGCAAGCGTTTCCGATACAAACGCCTCCCGCCCAAGAAATTTCAGCTCAAAACCTCCCAGCTGGAGACATTTCAGCTCAAGGGAGCCTATCGCTAGAATCCGCATCTCAAGACAATTTAGATCAAGACACTGAATTTCAAACCGCTCCAGATTCAGGAATTTTAGTTCAAGCGCCCCAAGATCAAAGTTCACTCCAAGACCTCCCAGCCGAAGAGACTCTATTTCAAGAGTTCTCAGCAGAAGAAAACTTAGATCAAACGCCTCCATCCCCAGACAAGCTGTTTCAAGGGCATCCAGCTGAAGAGTCCCTATTTCAAGAATCCGCCGGTGAAACAAGGGTCGGCCAAGAGACTCCCTCTCTAGATAATCTGTTTCAAGAACCTTCAATTCAAGGGCCTTTAGGCCAAGAGACTGTGGATGCAGAAGAAGGCTCATGGCAAGGGATCTTATCTGAAGAAAATTTAGATCAAGAGTCCCCAACCCTCGACAAATTGTTTCAAGAACCGTCAGTTCAAGAGTCTATAGGTCAAGATCTCCCGGTTGAAGAAAATTTAGATCAAGGGTCACTAACGCCAGACAATCTGTTTCAAGAGACTACAGCCCAAGCGCCACTCTCAGCTCAAGCGCCTCTATTTGAGAAGGGTTCATCTGGAGAAGATGATACTTTTCAAGCGCCTCCAGCCGAAGAAAATTTAGCCCAAGAGTCTGCAGCGTTAGATAACCTGTTTCAGGCGCCTTCAGTCCAAGAACCTCTATCTCAAACGCCTCCAGCTGAAGAGGAGCCATCTCAATCGCCCCCCGCTCCAAACAATTTATTTCAAGAAACTCTAGATAAAGAACCCATTCGTCAAGAGACCTCAGATCAAGAGCCTCTACTTCAAGCGCCGCTCTCAACCCAGTCGCTTTTATTTGAAGGGGTCTCCTCTGAACAAGGTGCTTTTCAAGAGCCTCTAGCTACGGACAATTTAGCTCAAGAATCCTCAGCTATAGACAATCTGTTTCAAGAACCGTCAGCCCAAGAATCTCTGTTTCAAGAGCCCTCCACCCAAGAAACTCTATTTCAAGAGTCCCTAGCCTCAGAACCCCTATCTCAAGCGCTCCCCTCTGTAGACAATTTATTCCAAGAACCACCAGTTGAAGAGGCTCTAAGTCAAGAACCTCTAACCCAAGCGTCCCAATGTCAAGCGTCCCCGGCTCAAGAGCTTCTATCTCAAAATGCCCCGCCACAGGATTTGGCCCAGGAGCCCTTAACCGAAGAAAATTTAGCTCAACAGCCACCAGCCCAAGAGCCTCTCCTTGAAACCCCCTTAGACCCAGAAAATTTAGCGCCAGCTCTTCCTGACCAGAAAACGCTACTTCACACCCCAGCCCCAGAGCTTCCATGTCAAGCGCCCTTAGCCCCACAGGATGACGCTCAAGCGCCCCCAAGCGAAGAAGCTTTATTTCAAGAAACCTTAAGCTCTGAACAGTTAGCGAAAGATTCATCAGCCGAAGACAAGCTATTTCAAAAGACGTTAGTCACAGAAGATCTAGCTCAAGCCGCCCCCGCCCCAGAGACCCTAGATCAGGGCTCTGGGGTCGTAGAAAATTCAGCTCAAGATCCCACAACCCAGGAAAATCTGCTCCAAGCGTCGCCTGCTCAAGCCAATCTATTCCAAGAGACGCCAGCCAAGGCAAGTTCAGACCCGGATCTGTTTGAGCATTATCAAGCAACAAATCAAAAACGCCTGCAACACCTGGAATCAGGTTTGCTTCAATTAGCAACGGTTGTCGATGACGAACCGGTGTTAAAGAAATTACTACAGGAAACCCAACTGCTTAAATCCGATTCTACACAGGTTGGGCTGGAAACCATGGTTACCCTCGCCCAGCAATTTGAAAATGTGTTGGAGGGAGTCCAGCGTAAAAAACTTGTTTTGTCCATCGAGCTTTGCGCCCATCTCTATGAAGCCTTGAAGGCAATGGAGCAATGGATTGAAGGAGCGGGTCCCGATTTGTCGGAAGTTTTGGTAAAGACCACCTTACCCCAGGATGATCCGGATACTTTGCCCGATCTTGAGGCAGATCAGCCAGATCAGTCTGTTGTGGATAAAATCGATGCCTTGCTGCAATCTGTCCCTCCCATCAGTGAAGATACCGAATTACGAGAGATCTACAAATCTATCAGCGAAGGACGATTACAGAAGTTAGAAGCTGGCTTGGCTCAGCTAGAACAACAGCGAGATGACGCTATATTGGCGGAGTTATTGCGGGAAGCCCACAGCCTCAAAGGCGATTCTAGAAGTGTTGGGGTCAATGCGGTAGAAATCCTCACCCATAATTTTGAAGGTATCCTCGTCGGTATTCAAAACCGCCAGATTGAATTTACCCCTGCTCTCAGTCATTCTCTTTACCTGGGACTGGCTGCGATCGCTCAGGTGGTGAATGAGGCCAACATCCAACCAACGAACGGCGAGGCGGCCTCACCCCCTACCCATTCCTTAACTGCCGCCACCCCTAAATCAGCGGCATTAGACGCGGCATTAGACAAAGAATTGACAGCCCCTCCCCTTTCTGCTGAAACAACCTGTCAGGCCCAGCTTCCCCCCTTGGAATTAGACACCCCTCCTCACGACGATGCGATTTGTGTGCAAATCGGCGAACTGGACCTTCTCATGGAGCAAGTAGAAGAACTGGCCATTTCTCGCCTCCAGGTTGCTCATACAGCCGCCCAATTTGATCAGATGGCGATGATTTGGGAAGAATGGAGCGCCAACTGGAATCAAGAGTCCGCCGCCTCCCCCAGTTCCCCCAAAACTCAAATGAAAAATTTGATCGCCGCCTTAAAAACCTCTGCTCAGGCAAATAGCGCACAACTTGGCATGATTTCTGAGGACTTGAGGGCAAGTATTGGAGCCCTAAAGCAATGCCCCTTATCCAGGATCTTTGAGCGATTTCCTCGCTTGGTGCAGGATCTGGCGAATCGGCAAGGCAAACAGGTGGAGTTAAAAATTGATGGGGAAGAGACCACCGTTGACAAACGCATCCTCGAAGCGGTTAAGGACGCCTTGACGCATCTAATCTGCAATGCCGTTGATCATGGCGTAGAGACATCGGCTGAGCGCCAAAAACAACACAAACCCCCCATGGCTAAGATTTTTCTGAGGGGATATAAAACTGACACTGGCGCAGTGGTGGAGGTGATGGATGATGGCCGAGGCTTAGATATTGAGCAGATTAAACAAACCGCCCTCAATCGACAGCTCTACTCCCTAGACGCATTAGAAGCGATGACCGTTGAGCAAATTCACGCTTTGATTTTTGAGCCAGGATTTTCAACTCGAACGGAGGTGACCGAAGTTTCCGGTAGAGGGGTAGGGTTAGATGTGGTGCGGACCCATATTGAACGACTGAGAGGTCATGTCCAAATTGACTCAATCCCTGGCCAAGGCTGCACCTTCCGCCTGCACCTAAGTCCAAATCACGAAGATGAAGCGTCTGACGGAGTGATCAATGATCCCTGCTTTGTCTATTGAGTTTTGGTCATTCGTCGAACGCCACCCATCCTCTGCCTTTTACTGGGACTTTATTTTGAAGCAACTCCCTTAATTCTAGAGATCTGGTTAAATTTTAGAATTCTATGGATTTAATCTGAGAGGATTAAATCTGGAGTTATTGATTAGAAGATTCGTCCAAGGAAAATCGTAATCGTAACAATTCGGAAGGACGTCCCTTTTCACCTCAATTAAACCTTTTTAAGGGCTATTCGCCTCAAGCAAGCGTTAGCCGAGATCGCCTTATTTCAAACATGAATTTCGGTTTCCTTCAAAATCCTGAATTATTAGCTTCGTCGCCACAAGGTGGAGAAATTAATTCCTTAACAAATTCCCTGATACTTTCCCCAACTGAGGAATAGAATTTCAAGATTATCGGATTGATTACATTCGGTTTTAATTATTTAATTAGTTTTCTTCAATGAATGCTTGGCGCCAGAGTTTGCGCAATTTTCTCCGCTGGGATCATTGAATGATGGGTATTAAATTCCGGTTGATCCCAGTAATGATACTCTCCAACCTTTGAAATTTACGTTATAAATCGTCAGTGCCGATGTCAGGTTAGGAGTTTATTTACTTCTAACTAGTTGCGAATCGTTTACTCCCTTGAAGTTGATTTTCAAACCCTATGGTTGATCCCCAGCAATTTTCTCCGTTAGAGACTCATGTATCTGCACGCGAAGGGACTGGTTTCGAGCCAGACGGTGTTAATCCCCTGAAGACAGCAGCCGGAGTATACGTCTGCGTGCATGGGCATTTTTATCAGCCGCCCCGCGAAAATCCCTATCTGGATGCGATAGAGCGTCAGCCCAGCGCTGCGCCTTTCCATAACTGGAATGAGCGGATTTTGTACGAGTCCTATCGGCCCAACGCCTTTGCCCGAATTCTGAATGACCGTGGCGAAGTCGTGCGCATTGTCAATAATTTTGAGCGCCTCAGCTTTAATATTGGCCCGACGTTGATGAGTTGGCTTGAACGTCATGACTTAGAGACTTATCAGCGGATTCTGGAGGCTGATCGGAAAAGTTGTGAGCGTTTGGACGGCCATGGGAATGCGATCGCACAGGTTTACAATCACATCATCTTGCCTCTAGCGAACCAGCGGGATAAACAAACCCAAATCCGCTGGGGTAAAGCAGACTTCCGAAGCCGTTTTGGTCGCGATCCCAAAGGGATGTGGTTGGCGGAAACGGCAGTGGACTACTCCACCCTCGCGGCCTTAGTTGATGAGGGCATTCGGTTCATTGTTCTGGCGCCGTCTCAAGTGCAGCGGTGTCGACCAATGGCCAATGGGGATCAGTCTGCAGAGGAATGGAGTGAAGTGGGCGGGGGGCAAATTGATCCCACCCGTCCCTATCGGTGTTTCCTTAAGTCAACCCCCTTTGACTCAACCCTTTCCCTAGACGCCTCCTCAAAATATATCGATATCTTCTTCTACGACGGTCCCATTTCCCGTGATATAGGGTTTAACGATGTGCTCGACTCCTCTGATCATTTTGCTGGGCGCATTGGCTTAGCGATTCAAGGGGATCATAGACCGGCGCAACTGATTTCTGTGGCCACCGATGGAGAGACCTTTGGACATCACAAGGGAGGGGCTGAAAAGGCATTGGCCTATGCATTGCATGAAGAATTTCAGCACCGGGGGTGGACGGTAACCAACTACGCCCATTACCTCAGCCTCAATCCCCCCACTTGGGAAGTAGAACTCAAACCAGTCACCGCTTGGAGCTGCTCCCACGGGGTTGATCGCTGGCAAGATGAATGCGGCTGCGGCGGCGGCGGTGAATGGAATCAACTGTGGCGACGTCCTCTGCGTAATGCCTTGGATTGGTTGCGGGATCAGCTGATCGAGGTATATCAGTCGGTGGGCGCTGGCCTTTTCAAAGATCCCTGGATGGCTCGGGATGAGTATATCCAAGTGATTCTGGAGAGGAGCCAGACGAGCGTTGATCGGTTTTTGGCTGATCACCAGTCTCGGTCGCTGACTCGGTCGGAGCGGGTGGACGCCTTGCGATTATTAGAGATGCAGCGCCATGCTTTGCTGATGTACACCAGTTGCGGCTGGTTCTTTGAGGAGATCTCTCGGCCAGAGGGAACCCAAATTCTGAGGTATGCGTCTCGGGCGCTTGAGCTAGCTGGTGCTGTTTCTGGAATTCAGTTAGAGACTGGCTTTCTGCAGCGCTTGGCGAATGCCCCCAGTAATGTGGAGCATTTCAACAATGGGGCGGAGGTCTATCGTCAACTGGTGATCCCCTCTCAGATTAGCCTGGAGCAAGTGGCCGCCCACTACGCCATGAGTTCCTTGTTCACCACCTACCATCGGGAGCAATCACTCTACTGCTATATCTTGCGCCAACAGGATTATCAGTTGCAACGCATGGGACCGATGACGCTGGCGATAGGCCAACTCCAGGTGGTGTCCGAAATCACCCAAGAGAAATTGGATCTGGTCTTTGCCGTCCTGCATATGGGAGGGTGGGATTTCCATTGCTGCATTCAAGCTTTCAAGGGACGACTGGCTTACAGTCAGGCGAAGGAACAGTTGTTTGGCGTCTTGAGTCAGGCAAGCGTCGCCCAAGCCATTTTGTCCATTAACTCCCTATTTGGAGAACGCTCCTATAGTCTGCAAAATCTGTTTGCTGAAGAGCGTCATCGCATCATGCGATTGCTGAGTCGAGAAACCCTCAATCGTTTAGATCAACTTTATGCTCAGGTTTATCGCGATAACTACGGGGTGCTGATGGCTTTCCATCGCGATCGCATTGCAGTTCCCCAAGAACTCCAAGTGGCTGCTGAAATCGCCCTCAGTCACCGCGCCCTGGCGTCTATCCAGGCTCTGGAACAGGAAACCAGCGATCCTGACCGCAATCCGCTGCAAATGGGGCTGAATCATCTAGCGGAACTAGAAGCGATCGCCACCGAAGCCGGACATTTCCATTGTCAACTGAAGTTGCCGGGCGCTAAGACCACCCTAGAGAATTTGATTCAGCGATCTCTCTGGCAATTATTAAGTAACTTCAATCCCCTAACCGCTTCGGCTGACATTGAATGGTTAGGAAGATTAATCGACCTGGGAGAGCGCCTGTGCTTAAACCTTTGCCTAAAGAGGGGGCAGGAACTCTACTATCAACACTTAACCCAAAAAATCCAGCCCCTCCTGACCAACTCAGACAAACCAACCGAAGAAGCCCCAGAGGTAGTAAACAAGGAGCTTCATATTCGGCAACTTCTGCGCCTTGGTCGGCAATTTGAAATGGATGTGAGCACCATCTACAGCAAGATTCTTCAGTAGTAGAATCTAACACTGCGATACACGACCCGAGCATCTAAGCCGTTGGCCCGCAGCACACTGGCGCGGGCCTCAGCAAAATTGCGGTCTGTGAATGATCCCGCATTGACAAACCGACCTTGCCGGGAAGAATCTAGATACGCCTCTGGGTAATACTTGCGGACTTCAGCTAACGTCCCCTCGTTGCCCCTTGGCACCGCCACCACATAAGGTTGGTTGGCTCCCTGGACCAGCTGACTGGGGGAGTTATTGATTTCTGCGCTTTGAGCAATCTCTCGCAGGAGAATCCGACCACTGCTGTCAATTATTTCAAGCTCTGCGACGCCACTGGGGCTGATCCTCGCATAATAGTTGAGCAACCCGCGGCTAGGATCACGACGAGCGCTGGTGTAACTTGTCCAAGTGTCGTTTTGATTTCTGGGAGGGGTGATGGTAGTTGACCCTGCGCTGAGTTCATTTACTCCCGATTGATTGTTGTTAATGTTCATTAACAACTGCTCACCTTGTCGGAAAACCCTTGTGCGGTAAGTGTCGGTTGCAAAGAGCAAAACTGTGTCTTGGATCGCTGTTGGGGCGCCTGGGGTGCTTGGAGGCGGTTCGCTAACGGTGATGTTATAGCCGTCTTCCCGCAGCAGTGTGCTCCCCGCCTGGCTGATAATTCGCAGTTCGGCATTGCCTTGAGTGTTGATGATGGCCCGATAGCCCACAGACTGCCGCTGGTTGTTTCGAATATAGTTATCGCCAAAGCTAACATAGGCGGTTTGTCCCTCGTTTGTGGAGTCAAGAGTGGCAAATGCGCTATTTTGCTCGGTTACGTTTGAGTCCTTATGGTAAGCGTTCATGAACAACTGATTGTTCTGCCGGAAGACCCGAACAGCGTAGGAACTGGTCTCAAAGAACAATACATCTCGTCTAGCGGCTTGGGCGACCTGATTTAAGGGAAGATCTGACGCTTGCGGAATGCTCTCGACAATGGCGGCGGATGGGGCTGCGATCGCAGGAATCGCCAGAATAACGGCAGGAATTGACGCCAGCAGTGCGATTGAGAGTTTTTCAGAGAGGTGTGTGGCGGTGCGCTTTGATTGTGTAGAGGTGCTTAACAGGATTGATATCAGGCTCATGGGTAGATAGCGGTGTAGGGGTTACAAGATGCAGTGAGTTTTTTACTAAAAAGTTATATAGGGATTTATAAGTCTTGTCCTCAGGGGCTTGCTCTCACCCCCCGCCCCTCTCCCAAGCTTGGGAGAGGAGAGAAAATCGGATTCCCCTTCTCCCAAACTTGGGACAAGGGGTGAGGGGATGAGGGCTTTAATCATAGAAGCTAAAAACAAATAAAAAGTCTCAATATTGAAATCTGTAAATTACGTTAAACAAACAATAGGATAAGGAACAAAATTCGCAACTTTGTCCCTCATTCAATGTTTTGATCCTCATTCTAAGGAATTTACTATCTAAGGGCTTTACTAAAGGTTTGCGATTAACCTTGGGGGTAGCTTGAGAGTCCTAAGGTCAAACGCAGCCAGCTAGAGACCGGGTTTCTGTGAAGGATATTCAACCGAGATATCAATCTACCGAAGAAATCCGGTCTCTAGGCCTAGCCTCTTCTCACTTACCAATACAAAACCGACTAAAAATCTGATCCAACATCGATTCCGTCACCGCCTCCCCTGTAATTTCCCCCAGCGACTGAATCGCACTCCGTAGATCAATGGTCCAAAAATCTAACGGCAGCCCCTCTTGAATCGTTGTCTGTACCTGTTGCAAAGCCCCTTTAGCCAGGGTTAACGCAGCGGCTTGGCGTTGGTTAATGGCCAGATCCAGATCTGCCGCAGAGAGATCGCCAGCATGGATGGCGCTTAAGATGGCTTGCTCCAGGGATTCAATGCCTTGATTCTGAGCAGCGGCAGTATAGACGACCGGTAACTCAGTGTCAGGCAAAGGAATTGCAGCCTTTTGCTCGGGGCTTTGAATCAGATCAATTTTATTCACCACCAGAAGCAGTGGCCGGTGTTTGAATTGTTCAAACAGGACTTGGTCTTCCGGAGTCCACCCCACTGAGGCGTCGAGGGTTAGTAACACTAAATCAGCCGACTCAGCGATCGCTTGGGACCGTTCAATCCCGATCTGCTCCACCTGATCGGTCGCCTCGCGAATGCCCGCCGTATCCAGCACCTTGACCGGAATGCCGCCAACAATCAGGTGAGACTCCACCACATCCCGGGTGGTGCCGGGGAGTTCCGTGACGATCGCGCGATCGCTGCGACTCCAGGCATTCAGCAAACTGGACTTCCCGACATTGGGACAGCCGACAATGGCCACTTTCAAGCCAGACCTTAATAATTCTCCCCGATCCGCCGTTGCGAGAATCTCCGTGACATCCGCTAGAACACTTTGCAATTGCTCCCGAATAGCGGCCTCATCTAAAGGGGGCAGATCATCTTCAAAATCGATTCGCGCCTCCACCTCCGCCAAAATATCCAGGCAAGCGGCCCGCAACTGTCGGATAGCCTGGGCCAGTTTGCCTTGGATACCCACCAGCGCCGTTTGGGCGGCCTGGGGGGATTGAGCTCCCACTAAATCGGCAATCCCTTCCGCCTGGGTCAAATCCAACCGACCATTCAGAAATGCTCGCAGGGTAAACTCCCCCGGCTGAGCCAAAATCGCCCCAGCCTCCAGGCACAACTTCAGCACCTGCTGAACCGCCATAATACCGCCGTGGCAATGGAATTCCACCACATCCTCTCGGGTGTAGGAACGCGGCGAGTGCATTAGCAGCAATAGCGCCTCATCCACCACTTGGCCGGTTAGGGGGGCATAGACATGACCGTAGAGAATACGATGGCTTTCCCATACCTGACGCCCCGGAGCGCGAAACAGGCGGCGAGCAATCGCAACGGCCTCTGCCCCTGACATCCGCACAATTCCCACACTGCCCTGCTGGGGAGCGATCGCGGTGGCGATCGCTGCAATTGTTTTTCGTTGAGGGATAGGGCCAGGGATAGGAACAGTCATGAAGCCAAAATCACCAGTGTGAATGTTAACTTTGCTACACGAAATCCAATGATATTGGGTTCGTCTAACCGCTGAAAATTTACGATGATTTACTGAATAATTCTTTGGGTGGGAAGGCGCTTAGAGATATAGTCCATGTCGGTTCCTTGGACAGGAAGGCGTGCAGAGACAGGGTCCATCTAGGAGCCATTTAAGCTATAGTCAAAATCAAGGAACATAATAGGTAGAATAGTTACAGAGGTAACTGAAACCATCTCTTCCTGTATGCATCCAGGTTATAGAAAGTCCCGTCAGGCTTCTTATCCGCAACCCATGGCCACCCGTGAAAAAGAAGCTAAACCGGTTTCTGAATCGCGAAGATTCGAGCGTGGGCTAATTTCCTCCAAGGCTTCAACGATGAAAAGAGGAAGGGTTCGCCGATCTTGGAATAGAAGGATTCGATACATCTATTTGCGCTTTGTTCGCATGCGGGGCTCCTCTAAAGAGATTGCGCGGGGATTGGCCGCTGGCGTATTTGCGGGATTGTTTCCCCTGTTTGGTTTTCAGACAATCATGGGCATTGCCTTAGCCGCTCTCCTGAAAGGGAATAAGATTATCGCGGCGGCAGGCACCTGGATTAGTAATCCTCTCACCTACGTACCGATCTACGCCTTTAATTATCAGGTCGGACGATGGCTGCTTGGCCTCAGCCAGGTGAATTATACCTTTTCCAAATTGCAATCCGTCAAAACCATGATGGAAATGGGGGCTGAGATCACCGCCACTCTACTTGTCGGGTGTTTTGTGATGGGTTTAATCTGCAGTATTTGCAGTTATTTCCTCGGTCTCAAGTTAGTCAATTATGCGCGTCGGCAGCGTCGGAAATTTAAGTATCGACTGAATAATCGCCACAAAAATTGGGACAGATGATAACATCTGTCCCAATTTCAAAACGCCCAAACAAAATCTGATTGACAGTAAAGTTTAGTTTACCGGTCAACCGATCCCATAATCACGTCAATGCTGCCCAAAATCGCCACAACATCCGCAACCTTCATGCCGCGCAGCAAGTGGGGTAGAATTTGCAGATTGTTAAAATCAGCGGCGCGAATCTTCCAACGCCAGGGAAAAACAGTGTCATCTCCCATGATGAACACGCCGACCTCGCCCTTACCGCTTTCCATCCGCACGTAATGCTCACCTGCGGGAATTTTAAACGTAGGCGCAATCTTCTTACCAATGAACTGGTAGTCGAAGCTGTTCCATTCTGACTTCGGTCCACCCGCCATCCGCTTAGCTTCCAGGTTTTCATAGGGACCGCCGGGAATGCCTTTGAGCGCCTGGTTGATGATTTTGACGGATTCCCGCATCTCCCGAATCCTTACCAGGTAGCGGGCAAAGCAGTCGCCTGCAGTTTCCCACTGCACATCCCAATCGAAGTCATCGTAACATTCGTAGTGATCGACTTTGCGCAGATCCCACTTCACGCCAGAGGCCCGTAGCATGGGGCCAGACAGTCCCCAGTTGATGGCGTCGTCGCGGCTAATGACGCCAATTCCCTCAATCCGACGACGGAAGATGGGGTTATTGGTGATCAAGCGCTCATACTCATCAACCTTGGGGAGGAAGTAATCGCAAAAATCTTGACACTTGTCAATCCAACCGTAGGGCAAATCAGCTGCGACACCGCCGATGCGGAAGTAGTTGTTATTGATCAACCGCATACCGGTTGCCGCTTCCCATAGGTCGTAAATCATCTCCCGCTCACGGAAGATGTAGAAGAAGGGGGTTTGGGCGCCCACATCCGCCAAAAAGGGACCAAGCCAGAGGAGGTGATTAGCGATCCGATTCAGTTCGAGCATGATGACTCGAATGTAGCTGGCCCGCTTAGGCACCTCAATATCCGCCAATTGTTCCGGCGCATTAACGGTAATGGCTTCATTGAACATGCCTGCGGCATAGTCCCACCGACTGACGTAGGGGACAAACATAACGTTGGTGCGATTTTCGGCAATCTTCTCCATGCCCCGATGGAGATAACCAATTACCGGCTCGCAATCAATGACATCCTCACCATCTAAAGTGACAATGAGCCTCAACACCCCGTGCATCGAAGGGTGGTGCGGCCCCATATTAAGCACCATTGGTTCGGTTTTGGTTTCAAGTATCGCCATGGACGAACAGTCTCTCCTCGCAATCAGTCTGGCAGGGATAAAAAAGTAGATGTGCAATCCAGGATCAAAGGTTTCATGACCGCTGGAAACCTGAAGTTCTTGATAATTTGAACTTTCTTAACCAATTATAGATAGGGAACGCTCCAAAAGGGGGGAGCAAAATAGGGGATAAGATGAATGAATGTCCCACAAAGCTAATCGCGTAAGCCACGACTCACTAGAGGGAATGACGACGTTCACATTCGTTCATGTTCCCGTTTTGGGCCAGGAGTTTATCACAGGTTTGATTACTCGCCCGAACGGCCTTTATCTCGATACGACGGTCGGCGGCGGCGGTCATAGCCGTTTAATCCTGGAGACCTGTCCCAATAGTCAGGTAATCGCCATTGATCAGGATGAGCAAGCGATCGCAGCCGCCCAAGCCAAACTGTCTCCGTATCAAGCAAGGGTGACTTTCTGGCAAGGCAACTTTGCTGACTATCATCCCGGGGACGTTCGATTTGACGGGGTTATTGCCGACCTGGGGGTCAGCTCAGCCCAGTTAGATATTCCCGAGCGGGGGTTCAGCTTTCGCCACGAAGCCCCCCTGGATATGCGCATGGACCGTCGGCAGGATTTAACCGCCGCTGACATCATCAATCATTGGGAAGAGGCTAAATTAGCCGATATTTTCTACCATTACGGCGAGGAACGCCGCTCCCGCCGCATTGCTCGACAAATTGTCGCCCAACGCCCCTTTCAAACCACCACAGAATTAGCCGCCGCCATCGCCCGCTGCACCCCTCCAAAACAAAGGTATGGCCGCATCCACCCCGCCACCCGCACCTTCCAAGCCCTACGGATCGCCGTAAACCAAGAACTGTCGGTCCTAGAAACCCTCTTGGAAAGAGCCCCCACTTGGCTAACCCCTGGCGGACGCATAGGCGTCATCAGTTTCCACAGCCTGGAAGACCGCCTAGTTAAATACGCCTTCCGGGCTAATCCAGACCTCAAAGTCCTCACCAAGAAACCCATTACCGCCCAACCTGACGAGATTAAAGCGAACCCGCGATCGCGTTCAGCCAAACTCAGGTTTGCCGAAAGGATAGGGGGTGAGGATTGATTAGACGATTTTTCCCTCCCCTGCTTCCCCTGCCTCCCCTGCTCTCCCTGCCCCTTTCTACCTAACCAGCGCCGTCAACGGCGTCACCCCGGACAACGTCAAGGTAAACTCAATCGTGCTGCCGCCGCCATCGCTCCAACCCGAAACCACCTGTTCGCTGTTTAAGATAGGGTCATTGTTATAGGTGGTGACAACGACGTAATAGGTGCTGGTGCGGGGCAGGGGAATATTGCTGATACGCGATTGAAGGCCGTCCAAATCGTCGTTTTCCGCCATCAGGACTCCCTGACTGTCAAACAGGAATAATTGGGAGTCATCATCCTTATAGAGAGAACCTGGCAACGTATAGGTTACATCTACATCTAGGGAGATACGATCCCCCAAACGCCCGACGAAACTATAAACTTTGTAATCACTGCCAACAATTCCAGCAACTACAGCAGAACCATCACTTGTGTCAATGGGAAAAGCGGGGGTTAAATAGGGCAAAGTTGTTTCTACAGGCCGAGGAGTCCTTGCAGCGGCGACCTCCGCTTGTGGGTCAAGCGGTTGATTAATCGGCATAATATCCGCCCCAAAGGAATACCCAAAAATACCTTGTTCAGTAGTTACAGCCTCCACTGCCGTCGGCCAATCTAGAATATTGCCGGGATCAACTTGCGGTTCAGGTAAAACCCTAGCGATCACAGCCTCGCAATTGGGAATATTCCCGACAATAGCGCCCATTTCCCTTAGATTCTGCAGTTGATATCGGAATTGGACGAAGTCTTCTCGCTCATCAGCTGAAATGTCTGGGGAGGCAATTAGGGGACTAATTACATCTAAGGCGTACTCCCATTCATTGAGACAAAGCGCCAGCTGTAATTCTGATTGCAGTTGTTCAGCGTCAATTGGGCTGGCTTCCAAAGCTGAGCCCCAGCTTAACCCTACGATCACTCCAACTGTCAGCACTCCCCCGGAAATTCCTCTGTTAACCATGACGCGATCCGGAAACATCTAATGTCATCCTCAGCGACTCAAAAGTCTGTGAGCAATTTTCTATGACTTGCCCCATAGCAGCCACACCCAAGAAGCACACAGGAAATGGGCACATTATATAAACAAGACGATAAAAGACAACATCTAAAATAAAAAACTAATTGCTAATTTTGTATAGAAGTCCCGTGCAATTAAGATGTGCATTTACCCCAGGCTCAATTTAAGCCCGCTATGCGCGGACTGAATGGCCTCATTCCTCCCTGGTAGATGTCTCCCGAACATTATTTGAAATTGATTGGGAGAGGTTGAACGAACAACTCTGAAGACTGCGATCGAGTAGGAAACCTTCAATGAGTCAAGACGATCCCGAAAAGCTCAAACTCATGGTGGTTGATGATGAGCAAGACAACCTAGATCTGCTGTACCGTACCTTTCGTAGAGACTTTCAAGTTTATAAAGCAGAGAATGGGTTTCAGGCGTTAGACATCCTGGAGCAAGCGGGAGAGATGGGAATTATCATCTCAGACCAACGCATGCCCAAGATGAATGGAACTGAATTTCTGGGTCGGACAGTAGAGCGATTCCCCGATACAATCCGGATCGTTCTCACTGGTTACACCGATGTTGAAGACTTGGTCGAAGCCATCAACGCAGGTCAAGTTTTTAAGTACATCACGAAACCCTGGACGCCAGATCAATTAAGAAATGTAGTTTTTCAGGCCGCCGAAACCTACAAAGTACTGAAGCATCGTACGCAAGCGCTGAGCCGCGCCCTTCGACGCGAATCTCTCTTTAATACGATCATGACGGCAATTCGAGGCTCCCTTGACTATCACAGTATGTTAGCCACCATCGTGGCGACATTGGGAGAAACCTTCGAAGCGCATTACGCTGTGCTTAAACCCGTTGAGGCGTCCACTGGTGTTGAGGCGTCTGCTGGAGCGGCTTCTCTGCAGTATCAGTTACAAAAAGATCGATACGTCTATTCCGTTGACCCCGTTTCTTCAAAGCTTAGCCCACTGACAGTAGAGCAACTGAATAGTCTTGAGCCCACGATCCAAGTGGTTGAAGGCCAAAATTTCTTAAAGGATGATCAAATTAAATTAGAAAAATTCACATCTGAACAACCTGTCATCAAGGTTCTAATTGTTCCCTTGAGTTATCAAAAGCACCGGCTGGCAGTAGTTTTTCTATATCAAGTCGGTAATTCCAAAAATTGGGATAAGGAAACGATAGAGCAAATTAGCAGCATTACTGAGCAGGTGGCGTTAGCCATTTCCCAGGCCAAACTATATCAGCGGACTCAGCTGCAAACTGAGCAGATGCAAGCTGAACTAGAAGTTGCTCGGCAGTTTCAAACCAATCTGCTCCGTCAAACCCTACCTGAAATTGATGGGCTAAGGATACAAGCTCAATGCCTGCCAGCCCGACAAGTTGGCGGCGATTTCTTTGAGGTTTTCGTCCATCCCCAAGGAGATATTTGGCTGGCGGTTGGAGATGTTTCCGGCAAGGGAGTACCAGCGGCGCTATTTATGGTGAGCGCCATTTCTGTCCTGCGACGTGAGCTTTCCCAAGACACCTGTCCAGAGCCTGAATTGGTCATGAGGAATCTAAATAGCGGGCTTTTGGATGATTTGGTGAACAATAACTGTTTCATCACAATGGTTTTGGCCCGGTACACACCCTCTACACAGAAATTGGTTTATGCGAATGCAGGCCATATCTACCCCCTAGTTTGGCCCCATCGTCAACTGGCTGTTCAGCGGCATGAGAAGCAACCGAACGATCCGGTTAATCCCACTTACCTCCAGGTTCGAGGTGTTCCATTGGGCATCTTATCAACCTGGAAAGCCTCAGCTGGAGAGGTCACTCTCGCGGCGGGGGACGCCTTGCTTTTGACCAGTGACGGCATTACTGAAGCGACCATCTCCGGGCAAGGCGACTGTAGTTCAGGCGCAATGCTCAAACAGACCGGTCTCTGGCAATTATTACAAAAACAACCCAATCCCTTAGATTTAGGCAGTATCTTGTCTGAAGTGCAGGCCTTCAATGCTCAGCAAGAAGACGATCAGACGATTCTCTCACTGGAGGTGCTGTAGTCATGAGAACCGAACTACATATCCCCAGCGACCTCAAGTTTCTAACGGTGATTGAGCACTGGTTGCTAGAGTCCTTAAAAGCTGAAGTGGGAGACCATGTAGAGTGGTCTAGTGTGGAAAATCGTCTGAGATTGGTGTTAGTGGAAGCCTACTCAAATGTGGTGCGCCACGCCCATAAGGATCGCCCAAACCTGCCCGTGTTAATTCGACTCGAGGTTGACGACTATCACTTATCCCTGGAAGTTTGGGATTATGGCAAGGGATATGACCTCAGCACCTACTTAGCCCCGGCTCCAGGAGACTTCCAGGAAGGAGGGTATGGATGGCTAATCCTGAATCGTTTGATGGACAAGGTTGAGTACCAACTTAGAGTCCGTGGAGGACTCAACTGTCTGAGGATGCAAACCAAGCTAGCGATAATGAGTTGCGGGGCTGAAGAGCTGAAAAGCTGACTCCAAAGACGCTGTTTATGGGCAAAGGGGGGACGAGCGGATGTTTTTTGCGCTAGTCAACTCTGCCGTATTGGGCGATGCAATTGGTGTGACCATGTTGTTGGTTAGATAGCCAGGCCCACATCTGGTCCCCTTGAGAAAAGTGCCACCATTCATTCGGATGACGCCGGAATTCTGAGGCTTGCATGACCCTGTTTAGCAGTTGTCGATTGTGATGATACTGCTGTTCCTGAGCGTCGACGGCGCCGCTAAAATAGGCAGGGAAAGACCGATCAGAAAGCTCATCAATCGGCGAGCCCATATCTAATGCAGCGCCCGTTTCATCCACCAGGCTGACATCTACGGCTGCGCCCGTGCTATGAGGGGGTGGATACTTGGCGTCAGAACTCGGGACTGCCCAAAACTGGTAAACTTGCCCCCAAATTTTCTGCGCCTGCGCCTGTGTTAAGGGTTGAGATGTCAGCCCCATCGCCTCGACTTGCTGATTGAAGGTGTATTCCACCATGAATTGCTGTACCGCCACTGGGCGGTATGCGTCAAAGATTTGAATCCGCCACCCCGATTGCTGCTGTTGCAGCTTTTCCTGGGCCTGAATCAAACGCTGCAATACATCCTGACGCAAATAGTAGGGAGATCGCGCCCCATAGGGAGCCCCTAACGCTTCATAAGGATGGGGTTTAACCGCCGCAAACCGATCAAGGGGAATCGGGACTAAGGGGCCGCCGCTCTCGATGATAGGGATAGTTTGGTAAGGCTTCATGGGAGAGGAGCAGGGGAGGCAGAGAGAGCAGGGGAGGCAAGCAAGGTATTTGTCTGATGGTCGCAGTTACATCTCATGTGGGGAGGAAGAGGGACAGGAGGAGCAGGGGGCAAGGGAAGAGTGTGGCTCGAATTTTCTTCAAGATGGGACAGTCTGCTTAAAATTCCCCACCTTATTTCTATGAAACCTGAATTCTTCTACGCCTCCCCTGCCTCCCCTGCCTCCCCTACTCCCCTGCCTCCCCTACTCCCCTGCCTCCCCTACTCCCCTGCCTCCCCTACTCCCCTGCCTCCCCTACTCCCCTGCCTCCCCTACTAATTGATCTCCGACAGCTTAATCCTTGGATCCACAAACACCAGAGCCAGATCAGCTAATAGATTCCCGACAATAAGCATGACTGCGCCCATCATCAGAATGGCCATTACCAGGAATTGATCCAGGGCTAAGACTGCTTGTAAGGTCAAGCGACCTAACCCAGGCCAGTTGAATAAGTTTTCGACAATGAAGGATCCTACCAGGAGGCTGGCGAACTCAAAACCTAATATAGTAATAAGTGGATTGATGGCGTTGCGTAGGGCATGGACATAAATCACCCGATTTTCGGGTAAGCCTTTTGCCCGAGCTGTTTGAATATAGTCTTGCCGCAGCACATCCAGCAACTGCCCTCTCATAAGCCGCTGTAGCCCAGCAAAGCTGGTAATGCTCAAGGCGAGAGTGGGTAAAATCATATGCCAACCAATGTCGAGGACTTTACCAATCCAAATCAAGTCTTCGTGATTGATACTGGTTCGCCCACCCACTGGAAACATCGGGGCTGTCATCTGAGCTAAAAACAATAACAGCAGACCAGTAACAAATGTAGGAATTCCCTGACCAAGATAACTGAGCACTCGTAACACCTTATCCACCAACTGATTCTCTTTGACTGCGCTGATGATACCGAGGGGAATTGCGATCGTCCAGGTGACAATAATGGAGGCGATGGACAACAGCAAAGTGTTGGGAATGCGTTCCCAAAGCAGTTCAACCACAGGACGTTGATAGGTAAAACTAACCCCAAAATTAAATTGGGTGACCACCTGCGCCAACCACTTCCAATATTGCTGCCAAGCGGGCTTATCTAACCCAAATTGAATTTCCAGCTGTTTCAGAGTATCGGCTGAAATTTGGGGATTTTGCCGATACTGTGACAGGAAGTCTCCAGGCGCCAATTGAATGACAAAAAAGCATAGAACAGACGCCAGTAGGAGAGTTAACAATGCCTGAAGCAATCGCTTAACGATGTACAGCATTGTTTCACTCGTGAGGAAAGCTGCCACCCTACGAACTAGGGAAGTAGCTTGAATACTTCTAGAGGAGGCTGGTGCAGAAGTCATGCTAAGTGGTCATCCCTAATTCTTAGTATTGTATGAGTGAAATAATGGGAGCATTCGGCAATTTTCTACGTCCCTCCAAAGCCGTTAATTCAACCACAAACCCAAAACCCGCCAACTCACAAGCAGTTTGCTCCACTAGCTTAGCAGTGGCGGCCGCAGTTCCCCCAGTTGCAATCAAATCATCAATGATCAGGACTCGGCTATTGGGTTTAAAGGCGTCTTGATGAACTTCTAACCGATCGGTTCCATACTCCAGTTCGTATTCGGCGGAATGCACCGCAGCTGGCAGCTTACCAGGTTTACGAATGGGCACAAAGCCAACCCCCAGATTATGGGCCAGCGGCATGCCAAACATAAAACCTCGGGATTCAATACCCGCTACATAATCTGGCTCCAGATGGGAACATTGCTCAGTCATCGTGTCGATGGTGTATCGCAGCCCTGCTGAGTCGGCCAGGAGGGTTGTGATGTCTCGGAAGAGAATACCCGGTTTTGGAAAGTCTGGGATATCTCGAATGAGTGTTTTGAGATCCATCTGCGGCGTTATGTAGGGAGTGAATAAAAGATTGATTCCCTAGAAATCCTATCACTGGGATTGAAGATTGGCAGGTCGCGTTCCATGCCCATTTAATTCCCTAATTGCTCAAAAATTCAAGAAGGGACATAGCGACGCTATGTCCCAAGAAACTTATTCAAGTTGAGCCTGATTGACAACTGGGCCGGACCTACATCATACCCATGCCGCCCATGCCGCCCATGCCGCCCATGCCGCCCATGCCGCCCATGCCGCCCATGCCGCCGTCGGGCATTGCGGGCTCAGGCTGAGGTTCTTCGACCACAAGCGCTTCAGTAGTCAGCACCATACCCGCCACAGAGGCTGAATCTTGCAGAGCTGAGCGAACAACTTTAGCCGGGTCAATGATGCCGCTAGCGATTAAATCTTCAAACTCACCTGTGAGGGCGTTATAGCCTACATTAAAGTCCATATCTCTGACTTTTTCGACTACAACGGCGCCCTCTGCGCCAGCATTATCAGCAATCTGCTTCAGAGGAGCTTCCAGGGCTTTAATTACAATGTCCACCCCGATTTGCTCTTCCGTATCAAGCTGACTCTTAACGGCTGCCACCTTTTTGCTTAAATGCAGTAGAGTGGTGCCGCCGCCAGGGACAATGCCCTCCTCTACAGCGGCTTTAGTGGCGCTAAGCGCATCCTCAATCCGGAGTTTGCGGTCTTTCAGCTCCGTTTCAGTCGCAGCGCCCACTTTGATCACAGCGACTCCCCCCGCCAGCTTAGCCAGACGCTCTTGCAACTTCTCCTTGTCATAGTCAGAGTCAGTGCGATCGAGCTCTCGGCGAATTTGGCCAATGCGCTTTTCAATGTCGCCTTTGTTGCCCACATCCGACACGATGGTTGTGGAGTCTTTGGTGATGGTGACTTTACGTGCAGTTCCCAGCATATCCAAGGTAACTGTATCCAGGCTTAGGCCAACTTCCTCAGAAATCATCTGGCCGCCAGTCAGAACAGCGATGTCCTGAAGCATCGCCTTACGGCGCTCACCAAATCCCGGAGCCTTAATCGCCGCGCCATTGAGAACTCCCCGCATGCGGTTAACCACTAGCGTCGCTAGCGCTTCGCCTTCAACATCTTCAGCGATCACCAAGAGCGGCAAGCCTTCCCGAGCAATTTTCTCTAGGATTGGCACCAAATCTTGGATGGAGCTAATCTTTTTGTCGGTGATCAGGATGCGGGCGTTTTCCAATTCAGCCACCATCCGCTCTTGATCGGTGACAAAATAGGGGGACATATAACCCCGATCAATCTGCATCCCCTCCACCACTTCCAGTTCAGTGGACAACGACTTAGATTCCTCAACGGTGATCACACCATCTTTGGTGACCTTATCCATCGCCTTGGAAATCATTTGTCCGACTTCTTCATCGTTGCCGGAGGAGACCGTAGCCACCTGTGTAATCGCATTGCCCGTGACGGGTTTAGAGACGGCGCTAATCTCATCAACTAATTTTGCAACCGCCTTCTCGATACCGCGCCGTAAGCTAACAGGATTGCTGCCTGCCGCAACATTCTTAAGCCCCTCTCGGATCATGGCCTGGGCTAGAACAGTTGCGGTAGTCGTGCCATCTCCAGCTAAATCTTTAGTCTTAGAGGCCACCTCTTGAATCAGGCGAGCCCCAGTGTTTTCTAGAGGATCTTCTAAATCAATCTCTTTAGCAATGGTGATACCGTCATTAACAATTTGGGGAGCCCCAAATTTTTTCTCTAGGACGACATTGCGACCTTTTGGCCCCAAGGTGATCCGCACAGCATTAGCTAGGGCGTTAACGCCACGCTCCAGCGCCTGCCTTGACGCTTCATCGAATACAACTCGTTTTGCCATGTCCAGCCTTTCATCTCTGCAGTCTAAGAACTTAGCACTCAACGCCGCAGAGTGCTAACTTTGTAAGCTTACCTTTCAAATTTCAACCCGATAAGTCGCAATAACCGATCCTGAGGAGGGAGGGGAAAAGGGGGGCAGGGGGAGCAGGGGAGGATGAGGAGCAGGGTAGACAGGGGGAGCAAGGGGAGATGGGGAGAGGCGGGGATGGGGGAGATGGGGGAGATGATGGGGAGGCGGGGATGGGGGAGATGGGGGAGATGATGGGGAGGAAAAAAGGCGTAGAGACGTGACATGTCACGTCTCTGGGA
>JASJDH010000631.1 GCA_030065175.1 Leptolyngbyaceae cyanobacterium MO_188.B28
AAACAATTTGTTTGTAGGGTTAGCTATAGGTGTCAAACAGACATATTTCAGGACACATCATCTCTTTCTACAATAGGAGACTTTTTCATGATGTCCACTCACCCCGAATCTAACTTACTCCCGAGCACGGCGATTCCTTCCGCTCTAGAGGTCAATTCTATCCTGCAGCAGGGAGATCAAGGAGGTGATGTCATCCGCTTACAACAGTTACTCAATGCTAAAGGTGCTAATTTACGCGTTGATGGCGTATTTAGCCATCACACTAAAGCGACTGTCATTCAATTTCAGAAAACTCACGGTTTGAAAGCGAATGGGCTAGTGGATGCAATCACTCGTCAGGCATTGCTACAACCTGAGGTGCAAGTTTTACTCACCACAGTTGCTGAAAATTACGATCCTCAAGAGAATCTGCACCAGGTTCGCGCTCTCGAGTGGTTTCAGCATGAAATTCCAGCCTCGACGCTGATTGAGTTTTACCGCCGTTGGCGAGATCAAATACCAATGCCTGAGCCTATGCTATATCCTGGCGATCAAGGTAAGGCGGTGATTGAACTCCAAAAGCTTCTCCATGATAAAGAGACTTTGCTGACGATTACTGAGCGTTCGATCAGCGGTGTCTTTGATCCCCTCACCAAGATCGCCGTCAGCCGATTTCAGCAGCAGCGTGGCTTAATGGCGGATGGCATCGTTGGTCCACTGACCTGGCGAGAACTGAGGCGTCCCCCAAAACCGATCCTACTCGCCAACCTATTAGACGATTACAGCCCCATAGACTGCCCCTACCAAATGGCTGCGCTGATGTGGCTGCAAAACCAGATATCAGACACCATTCTCACTGAGTTTTCCTTGCGCTGGCGACATCGCGAAGTGTGATTTTAGACCGTGGACTATTCAGTACAGCCGGTCCAGACGTCGAGCGTTATGATCCACCAGACGGCGACAACGATTGAAAATTCACTCCCGCTATCTCCATGGGGCTAATGATTGTTCAATCACATTAGTTTGCAATGGAATTTCATCCGGTCCTACAATACTCCAACTCATATTAGAACAGACCTCCTGAGCAAAGACTGTATGGTTGCTAATTCTATTCGTATCCAGCTCCTCGAAAAGGAAACCCAGGGACTACTGGACTGGGCCGAAGAAATTCATCAGTCCGACGAAACGCTGTTCAATAAAGCAAAAGCCCTGGCCACTCGTTTAGGGGCTCATTATCGGTCGGATGGACTGACCGAGATTGGGTTTTGGGCGTCGGAACTCGGGGCTGATATGGTGCAGCCGAAGAATATTTACTTGGAGATTTTCACCCCAAAGAGCAAAATTGACCCAACCCAGCCTGTCCAGAAAGCGATCTTCCGGCGGGACTATGTGGAACTGGCAAAGCAGAGGGAATACTTTTGGGGCGTCCTCTCAGGTATGAAACCAGGCACCAAAAACGAACTGGGCTCGTTCTACTGGCTTCGCTACCTGGATATAAATAGTGATGAGGTCGGGGTAATTGGCGATTGTCTGGCCTATTCTCTACCCTATGGGGTGTATGCGCCTGCTGAGTTGTACGACATGGAGGCATTGCAGCGCAGGCGCGCTGATCTAGACTATTTTTCTCAGGGTGATCCCGATGATAGCGGCGTGATTCGAGTCCATCCGCCCACCAACATTCTTCAACTCCATGTCAACACGGCATCCCCTAACGGTTACTTGAGCGGATTGACCGATGTTTATCGGAACATTGCCGAAAAGCTGAAACAACAGCAGGCGTTAAATTCGGCAGAGCAAAATTTTATTGGGTATGACGCCGTACAGCTTCTACCGATTGAACCAACAGTCGAGTATCGCGGCGATCATGCCCTGGGTCATGGCTTTTTTATTCTGCGGGAAGATGACATAGACGAGATGGATCCGGAAACTGCAGAAATTGAGCATGAACCCGGAGACATCAAAGTTACCCTGAAAAAGCCAGACACCCAAAATTGGGGCTACGACATTGTGATTTTTGGCTGTTCGGCAACGGATCCATCTGTGTTGGAAACGTTGCGTCCTGACGAATTGGTGGAATTTATTGAAACGCTGCACAACTTTCCTTTGGGCCCCATTCAGGTGATTTACGACATTGTCTATGGCCACGCCGACAACCAGGCTATTGATCTGCTCAACGGACGATTCCTCAAAGGGCCAAATATGTATGGTCAGGACGTAAACCACCAGAATCCAACTGTACGCGCCATTTTGCTGGAGATGCAGCGCCGCAAAAATAACACGGGAGCGGACGGCATTCGAGCAGATGGCGCCCAGGACTTTAAATTCTTCAATCCCTTGTCAGGTCGGGTTGAATATGACGACAACTATCTCAGCGATATGGCCGAAGTGATGCAAGAAATCGGGGAGAGCAGGCGTCGCTTGTTCGCCATCTTCGAAGATGGTCGTCCTTGGCCTGCGGAGGGATGGGAGGAAATTTCCACCTATCGCGACATCATTGAATTCAAGCCGGATGCGTTTCAATGGGGGCCGCTGATCTTCGCCCATAACACCCCCAGCCTCCGCAGCTTCTGGGATCAGAAATGGCGACGGGTGACAGAGCAAATGCAGATGGGCGAAATTTGGATTACTGGCTGTGGCAATCACGACACCCTGCGACGCGGCACTCAGGTTGACCCTGATCTAGAGATTAACTGGAATTTGGGGAATGGGCTGCCAGGGTATTGCGCAATGCCTATGATAATGCTGCTATTTCTCTTATGACCTATGGCTTTAGTCCTGGCCTGCCGATGGATTTTATTAACTGTACTATGCGGGCGCCTTGGGGCTTTTTGCGCAACACTGACGATCGCTACGGGGTTAAGGTTGTGGCGGAAGAAGCCGGGGGATTTCTGGATTGGCAAGTAGTTCCCGAGACCTATAGCTGGCCGGAACTATTTCCTCGATTAAAGGCCATGGGCTTTACCAAATTAAGGGAACTTCGCCAGTTTGTGCGGGGGCTGCATAATGCGATCGAGGAAACGAATTACGATCTGAATGAAGTGGCCCATCTCTGCCAGAAATTTATTGGTCCCGGAGCCGACTCAGAAATGACCAAGGAGGAAGCCAAAAAGTGGAAATCCGCCAGAGAGCTGCAAAAGTTGAACGCGCCGGACAAATCTGCAATTCTGACTCAGTTAGACGTGGGTAAGCTGAAGGAGTTTGCAAAAAACTTTATGGAAGACGGCCACGAAATGTGCAATGTCTGGCTGCAACAGGATGTGATTGATCCTCAACAAGTTGCCTTTAATCTGTCCCTGAGACGCTTTCGCAAAGCTAACCCCTGGTTACGCGAAAATCTATCTAATCTAGACCGGTTTAATCGCATTAGCACTGACGCTCAGACGGTGTTCTATGGTTTGCGGACAGCGCCTACTGATAAAGATCAGATGTCCAAGCAGCAGGTTGCTATGGTCGCTCATATGGGCGGCGACCCCCTCACCATTACTCTGGGGGATTGGCTGCAAATTGATCTGGAGGAGTGGAAGGTCGTCATCTCTTCCCCCAATATTCAACTTGAGAATATGGCCGAGAGCCTACCTCAGTCTTTTGAGCTAAAAGACGCCCAAGCTTTGCTTTTGGAGCGACGTTGATAACAATTTAAATCAGCTCCCCCGTTCATCAGGCCTACTCTTCCCCATATAACCGGAGCAAAGCAGATTTCCATTCTATAAGGACTTTTGCTTTCGCCGTTCCCAGATTTTCTCCTTCAAAATTGTTCCAGGGTGGATTCAGGAATTTGACTATGCGTGACTTCCCAGCAATTCAAAATACGACCTACGATGTCATCATTATTGGCGGTGGAATCAATGGAGCGGCGGTGGCCCGCGACGCCGCTTTAAGGGGATTGAAGACGCTTTTGATTGAGAAAGGGGATTTTGGCGGCGGCACGACGAGCTGGTCCACTCGGCTGGTGCATGGCGGGCTGCGATATCTGGAATATTTTGAGTTCAATCTGGTGCGGGAATCGCTGCGAGAACGGGAAATTCTACTCCGCAGCGCTCCCCATCTGACCAAGCCGATCCAGATGACCATTCCTATCTATGGCTATGGCTCCCGGTCTTATTGGGAAATTCAAGCAGGGATGCTGTTATACGACCTGCTTAGCTTTGACAAAACCCTACTGAATCATCGCATGCTGCCTTCCCAAAAGCTGCGACAACTCTTTCGTTCGATCAATTCTGAAGACCTTAAAGGCGCCGCCCAGTATTATGATTGTCAGGCTGAATACGCCGAGCGGCTTTGTTTGGAGAACGTCCTGTCTGCTCAAGCAGCGGGGGCTGACGTGCTGAATTATGTCGCTGTGACCCAAATCCAGCGACAAGGGAGTCGGATCACGGCGATCGCCTGTAAGGACGACCTCACGGCAGAAGCGTTTGAGATTGGTCGAGTTGATCAAGCGATGGTTATCAATACTTCGGGGCCTTGGGTCGATCAAGTTTGCGGCCTCGGGCGCACAGATGGTCAGCCAAACCCGCTCAGCAAGCAGCGAAAAATTGGCGGGACAAAGGGCAGCCATATCATTGTCGAACCCTTTCCAGGCGCGCCCAGCGTCGCATTATACGTAGAGGCGAAAGCTGACAATCGGCCCTTTTTTATTGTGCCCTGGCTTAGTAGCTATTTGATTGGAACAACCGATTTCCGCTACGAGGGCGCCCTTGACAACATTAAGGCGGACGATCAAGAAATTGATTATTTGATTGCTGAGACTAATCGGGTCATTCCCACTGCTGGCATCACCCGCCAGGACGTTCAGTTTACCTATTCTGGGGTGCGCCCGTTACCCTATGCGGAGGGGAAAAAGGCTGGAGGCGTCACCCGCAATCATATTCTCTATGATCACAAGCAAGAAGGCGTAGCCAACTTAATTTCCTTGATTGGCGGCAAACTGACCACCCATCGCCAGGTGGGGGAAGAAATGGTGGACGCCATTTTCCGCCGGAGGGGCCAGAGTTCTCCCCCTTGTCTAACTCGAACACAGCCATTGCCAGGGGCTATTTCAGTCAATGATCCAAGCATGAATCAGGCGCTGGCGGACTACCGCGATCGCATCTCTCAAGCCTCCATCCACCATCTGTTTAGCCTTTATGGAGCCCAAGCCCCCGCCGTGTTGGCGTTGGTGGATAACACCCCCGAGTTGGCTCAGCCGATTACGCCGTCCCTGCCCGACATCAAGGCCCAGGTGGTCTATGGGGTTCAGTCTGAAATGGCGCATACCCTGGTAGACCTCTGCCGTCGCCGGATGACGCTGTCTATGCAGGGAAATTATGGCTTTGACGCCCTGTCCCCCATTCGTGAGGTA
>JASJDH010000632.1 GCA_030065175.1 Leptolyngbyaceae cyanobacterium MO_188.B28
TGAACAACTATTTTGACATCCCTTATTTCAAGTTTACTGTCAATATCCACTATGTCAGCGTTCAAGTCGCTATCCATGCCGAATCCAGTCCAGCTAGGCCATCCATTCTCTCTAACTGCTGTTATTGAAATAATAGAAAAACTGAGAATGACACAAAGAATGATAGCAATAACTATGCCAGGTTTGATTGGTGGTACTTGCCCGTATTGCAAAAAATAAAATCGATATCTACCAAGCAAATATACTATTGATTTTCGTCTTATCTCCGCTGCCCTCAATCTTTTCCTCCACACTCGTAAAAGTCTGGGAACTTCTAAGAATATGAAAAGCGTAGGAATAACGAATATAAGTAGTAAAAGATAAGTAGGCTCTTTTCTAAGGAAGTTTGCAAACATGAGATATTTTCTGTATTTCCTGGGTAAGCGCATTATTAAATATAGTCGTAAAATTATTGAGTAAGGACTTTGAAACTTACCTTGAGAACAGCGATAGCATGCTTTACGGTACAATGACTCGCCTCATGCTCAAACGTTTAGCTGCCTGACGACTTTATAAATCACCTCTTACTTTAAACAAAAGCGTCGCGTTTGCGGCGACTCTTCCGTCGAAATATCTGTCATTCTGCATAGTTCAAATATGAAACGGTATACCCAACTTAGTGCAAGATTATTTGTGATTCTGCTGCCTAACGGAAAAGCGCAGCGGCGGCAAATTACCTTGAGCTGAACGCTAGCGACTTGCTTACGTACTCTGCCGCGAAGTGTTAGACAGGACACTATGTACATATCCTAAACCTATTTAGTAAAAACAAACCTATGATAATTCGCTTGAAATATTTGTGATCTCATCAAGTGAAAATCCAAACTCAAATCCCAAGCGAGGGGAAACTGTACTAGTGGATTGTTGAGACTGAGCATCTAATACAATTGCCTCTTGACGAAGCTGGTGAGGCTTAACTTCAATAAATCCGAAAACCGCTTTTGCCCAAAACTTGACGCTAGTGAAGCGTTCTTTCATTTGATTGAGCATAGTATCGTTATGTAAGGGCTTTTCACTTAACCATTGACGAACTAGCTGCGCTCTTTCTGTATTAGAACTTACAAATATAATGCTTCCGGTTGCTGCACTACTGTCTACAGCAAGAAGTGATCTACCAAACAATTTTATCGATATTCGCCCACCAAGAACCATCATCAAAAGATTTATTTGTTGAAATGCATCTAGAGCATCAAAAAATTCGTTTTTTTGCATTGTATCCCCATTGAGAATTGCTAAAAAGCGTGCTCCATACATTTGGTTAAAACCAATCGCACATAATGGAAAGGTTGATGCCATAAGTTGTTGGAGAGCTGCTAATTCCTCATCATCAATCTTCTCAGTGCCAAAACCAATAACGTTTTTCGAAATTGTTTTTGCGAATTCTGGCATATCATATCCACTAATCATGAAGCCAAATATTTTGTTGTATGTTCCTGAGCGTCTATCATCAAACCTGGCCAGTTGCTCTTGTATAGAATTTTGTGAAACATCAGAATCAATAAACGTATATCCCTTGTTAACTGAGATGTTGATCAAGTGGTTCAAGGATCTTTCAATTCTCCTTCGAGCTTCTTCTTCTTCTTTTTTTCTCTGCAATTCTCTCTCTCTTTCTTCTTTGCTAGTGTAAGGAGGTAAACCAATTTTTAGCGCTACCAGTCCAAGCAATAAAATAATTGCCAGTATAATAATTTCTCCACTTCCTAGCGTCTGATCCTGATAGGTTCCGATTCCGGCAAGAATACTAACACCTAAACATAACAATCCAAAGCCAACAGCTATTATGCGTATAAAAAAGACAAGAACCTTCACTTTGTCTCTCCTATTTCTAACTCTGCTTTAATGCTTACTAGTTGTACTGACGAAAGATATTCTTGGTCATTTGATCGGCATCTTATCTGTGTAAGCCAACACGCTTTGCATCTTTCGGTCTAAGAGGTGTTTGAAAAATCAAAATTGCCACTTGGAGCGGGGGTGACCCAAACGGTAGAATAAGGGTTCCAGCGATCAGGTCTAGGTACTCTGGACTGCTTCAGGGTAGCAAAAACCCCTTTTCAAACAGCCTCTAAATCCTATAGATAAATCTGAGACCTAACTATAAATATGTATTATGCCGTTCTCTCACCACCATATGCGGTCTAACTCCTATTGGATCTATTTTTTCAGCTATCCACCTAAAATGAGCTAGATATACTGCAAGTTCGCAGTCTATTTGCCCAAATCAGCTAGATATACTGCGAACTTGCAATATAGTACTGGTCTGGCACAGCTAAAATGGTGCGAATTTTAATGATTGGCGAAGCGTCAGAACCCTTCGATTCGGTGCGTTATGCTCCGCTAACAACACCCTACGCTAACGCAATACTTTAGCTGTGTCGCACCAGTACGTTCATGTTGGGAAGATATATTACGCATTATGTGAGTTATTTAGAGTCCTTATATATCAAGGATTTTGATTAGCCTCCAAATCAGGAGTTTAAGTGATTTCGACGTATCTACGTCATTCCAGTGATCAACTCACATAAGCCGTATATTGAAAGTTTCAATATATCTTCCAGGTGCAAACAGTTGAATTCCGTCAAGCCGAGTCAAAATCAAAAAATGATTTGGATTCCCCTCTAACTAATCAGCATCTGCAGACGCTGCATAAGGATTGACTTGGGAACTTTGCCAACCATTGTATCCACAACGGTTTGATCCGCTAGCAGAAAGTTCAATTGGGGCACGCCTGTAGCGTGAAACTGTTGGATCTGACGACTCCACTGCGGGTCATCAATATTGAGCATGACAAAATTGACCTGGCCTCCCAATTCGTCGTGGAGAGATTGCATACTGGGGGCCAGAGCTTGGCAAGTGGTGCACCAATCGGCGTATAACTCGATCACCGTGGGCTTAGCATTGGCCATCGCCAAATCGTAGGGGACGGCGTCTTGAGCCAAGGCTTTAAGGGACATCAACCCAGATACGGGAGAAAGACTGAATGAGGCGGTTTGGGGGCGGGTGAGGAAGACGGTGGCGATCGCAAAAACGGCGACAAGCGCCATCGCGATCGCGCCGATTCGATTTATGCCGAAAGGTCGAGCGTTTGTCATAGAGAAATGAATGATTGAACCATTAAAGAAAATGTCATTACTGATAGTAATAGGCCAAGATCATATGGAACACCAGCATGACCGAAAAAACACACACAAAGAAGATATGGCTGGCCAGCCATATCGCCCTCAACCCACGAATTAACGGTCCCTTTGACAGCGGCTTGTTGCTCCCGGGTAGTTTACCAAAATAACTTCGGGCGGATTCTAAAATGCCGGTTTCCGCCACAACACCCACCAGCGCCGTCAGGGTCACCGCAAAAAACACCCAGAGAAAGACCGCATTAAAATTAAGGCCAGTGGAGCCAATAGTATGGATCGCCACCATGCCCACCATAGCCACGCCTAAAAAGATGTGGAGACTCCGCCAAATCTGAATAGACCCCGGCACCTTGAACCGAATCGGCCAACTGCGGCTGCGCTTTCGCACCGTCAGCATCACTTCCAGCAAAACAAAGGCCAATGCTCCGTATCCCGTGCCTTGCTTATAGACTTCTCCCCGCAGAAACTGGTGGAGGTCAAAGGAATTATCCCGCAGCACATCGAGGTAAATGGCGCTGAACACAAACGGGAGGAGTAAAACCGCCGTTAGCAGCGTCAGACCAATCAGCGTTTTGAAATCAGGCTTAATCCCGCGAGGGCGGGTGGGGGATCGCCGCTGCACTGCAATCGCATCGACGTCGGGTAAAGGAAGTGGATTCAGTGAGGGTTCTGGCATCACTGGCTGCTCAAGAGAGGACGGGTCTTGCCGTATCGGAGTCATCGCCTTTGGGAAGAAAAAACTGGAGTTGGAGATAACTGGGGAATCAACTGCGATTGTGGGTCACTGTTGATCCCCCAGTCGGCGTCACTAGGAGAGTGACTGCTAGCTGCTTGGGGAACTAGCGCTTGTTTTCCCGTTGGGGGAATACTGACCTCATGCTGCTGCTAATTTCGGTCTATTGAGACAATTAGAATCGGGCTTGAGTAAAAATTAGGCGCCGGATAGGGGCAGATTGATCACCACGCCGCCCATCACGTCATTCAGCTTGAAGACCTTGTCAGGATAGCGTTCCCTATGGACAGGGTGAGCATTGTGGCAACTGGCGCAAGCCTCGGCGACAGCAGGGTCAGGGTAAATAGCGGAATAGTACTTTTGCCCGCCAATTTCCTGATATCCCTTGTAGGGCTCACCGGTTTCGATCACCTTCTGCATCCCCACTTCTTCGAATTCCCCTTTGGGCGCCTGATTATCATTGATATTCCAGGGGGAAATGAGACCAATGGTGAAATCGCCGTCTTCGGAAGCGAGTTCAGCCCCCAGGCGGAACATTTGAGCGGGTAGCGGAATGCCGCCGACCTGTTGCCAAGCCTCAGTCGCCTCAGCGGGAACGACGCCATTGGGCTTTTCGTTGCCCTCTAACTTTTTCAACCGAGCGACCACATGCTTGGTATAGGCGGTGCGGTCAGAAGCCGCCACGGTATGGATATAGTCAACAACCAATTCTGGCGGAATGCCAGCGACGGTGTCTCCGGAGCTAGCAGATGGGCTGCTGCTGCAAGAGATGGCGGTGACCGCAACCGCTAGGACAATGGCGATAAAGGCGACCGTTCGGGTTCGGATAGCCTTCAGCCAGTTATCAATCAACGACATGGAGTGTTCTCCTTTGCAGAATGCAACTTAGTCAACGCGTGTGTGGAAAAGATCACTACTCAAAAAGACGATCAAAAACCATCTGTTTGAGCGGGCGAACGGGAGGTTTGACAATGCTATTCACCAGCGGTGCGACGGGCTTCAAAATCACGCACCAAGTCGAAAGTCTCTAGAGAGAGACTAGGGGGCTTATCAAAATTAGCCTCCACTAAAGCATCATCAAAAATGCTGTTGAAACTGTACTCAACGCCGTGGCAGTTCATACACACCTCCTGCACCATGCGATCGCGCGGTTTTAGCGTAAAGGTATTGTTGTGGTTAACCCACGCCAATTCAGAACCATCAGCTTGCTTGATCGAATGGCGAGGCAGGTGACACGTGGCGCAACTCACCGACGTTCCAGATGGGCGGGGCAGGCTGCTATCCGCCGCAAACAGTTGTGCATGCTTTGAACTCTGATAATTTAACGAGTGGGTATCGTTGTGGCAGGTCAAACAGGCGTCAACCGACGCCTGGATAGTATTTACCGAATGGACGTCGTGACAGGT
>JASJDH010000633.1 GCA_030065175.1 Leptolyngbyaceae cyanobacterium MO_188.B28
CCTTGACGTATCCTCCCTAATTCGACAACCCGCACCGACTAAACGCAAGCCGACGCCCCAGACAGGGGATTCCGTCGTCGGAGAGGTGCCTAAGGCCAATGTGCTGGAAATGGCTGACCAGCTTGACCGCAAAAAAAAAGAGGCCCTTTCCCTGGCCCACAATGAAAATGTCAGTGCTTGGCAAACTGCCATTTCCAGGGCTTTACAAACGAAGCTAACGCCCATTTCAGTCCGGACACTAAGAGAAATCACCCAATTGCCTTTAGTGGAGGTTTGGTTAGGCCTTCTGCTGGGGGGCTTTCAATTAGTGCAGGACCCGGGAGATTTCTACCAGGCGCCCATCAAAGTTTTACCCCATGGGCCAAATTGACCCAAAAATTGCCAATTTGGCCCATGTTCATCCGCATAAAGTACTAGATTTGACCCTATGAAGCAGGGTACTCCTACTCACTATCTCAAAATCGCATAAATCAACTGGATTCACCCCAAACTGAATAAACTGATCGCTCCGCAATCTATATGTATTTGCAGGGCGACCCTGACCATAAAAAATTCTCTAGAAAATATCATGGCTGTCAAAAATCATATTCAAGCTGAAGTTCTCGCTCCCCTCCGAGTCGGCGTCGTTGACGACTTAGGGACCAGCGACGCGTTTGATGAGGACAAAGTCCGCCAATATTTACTGGAAACATTTAGTAAAATCAAAGCCACAGAGGGGCATAACGTTGAAATTGTAGCGGGATGGACCTGGGGCGGCGTTTCTGGCCTTGCCTATGAAATCGCAACGGCATTTGATTGGAATACAGTCGGCGTCGCCTGCGGCAAGGTAAAGAATTCTGAGTGCTTCCCTTGCGATCGCGTCATCATTGTCGGCAGTGAATGGGGCGACGAGTCCGATCAATTTCTTAGCAGCATCGATCTCTTGATCAAGGTCGGCGTAGACAACCCAAGCCTGGAGCCGAACAGTTCCCCCGAGCTAAAACTAGATGTCCCACTAGTTCTGCACATTCCTAGCCACATCAACAGCTATCAAGAAGATAATGGCTGCTAGGAGGACAAATCCCACGGCCCAGGCACGGGCAACTCCTTGCCAAGCATACACTTGCTTATATATATCAGGATGGAGCAGAACTTCTAGTTCTGCCGACATCGATTGCAGAGCCATCGGACTCTCTTGCACTTGCAGAACCACCTTATATTCTTTGCCGGGTTCAGCCTGAAACAAGGCGAGCGCTAAAGCATTAGGACTCTGAGTAAAGTAAGCGCCAACCTCTTTTTCTAAAGATTTAGACGGCGTAGCCGTCTCCCCTTGCCAAACCCACCAATCCACACTGAGCGATGACTCTTCTCCCCCGCAATCAGTCCGATCAATATCTTGCCGCTCAGATAAGGTGCATCTGAGGAACTTTGACGTCATCGGCTCCTCGAAGATCAGGGTGATGATCGGTTTATCACTGTAATCATGGACAAGCGCTTGCGTCACAAACACAAACTCTGCGCTGGTCCCTTTAGAAAGTTCCACAGGGACACGACCATAGCTCCCTTTCCAGTAGGAACTGTTCCGGATATAGCGGCTGACCCGATAATATTTCCCAGCCAGCGCTAAGCTAACAATGCTCATGGCGATGAGGATCAGCGCCAACAGCGTGATATGAAGGCGTCTCACTTTAGTCGTCTGTATTTTGCTTTCTGACTCCAGCCTTCTCGCTCTTGGACATCCTGCCGCTTTAAGTTGAAGGCGGCGCTTCCCATAAGCATAACCAACTTTATAACCGTACTTATGCTCTTCCTAACTTTGCTATTCCCTACTTTGGAATGAGTGTGCTCCACACCCTCAGCAATTGCATTCACCCAAGTAGGTCTGACGCTATGAACGGAAACTCACACCGCCTAAAGCACTTCATTGGGAGCGGCGCAGTATGGCTAATTGTGAGCCTTACTCCCCTACCCAGTCTGGCAGTGTCCATCGAGGACGTTCCCAATCCAAGAGAGAACTCTGGCGAATGGGTCACTGACATGGCGGAAATCCTTCAGCCTGCAACCGAACGACAACTGAATCAGATGATCGACCTATTAGATGACAATTACTTTGGCGGGTGACGACAACTATTTTGGCGGGTAGTACAGACCCAGAATCTACTCGACAGATTAAGGATCGTCTTCAAAGACCCTTGAGACTATTCCCAATCAAGAATGGGAGTGTGTCAGGTGTCGATTCAGCCCTATCAAGTCAAGGTGTATATGCAAGCCAGAAAAACCGGGTCCACGCAAGCCCAAGCATCGGTCATCGCGGGTATATCCGAACGCAGTGGGCAGCGGATAGAGTCGGGTCAGTATCAGCCCGAGCGAGGTCGCAAGCGAGACTGGCGGACCCGCTCAGACCCGCTATCGAGGGTGTGGGAAGTGGAACTAGAACCCATGCTGCGTAAAGAACCTCGACTCAAACCCACAACGTTGTATGAGCACCTTCAAGAGCAGTATCCGGGTGAGTACCCCCGAGTTCTGCGCACCCTGCAACGACGGGTAAGGGAGTGGAAGGCGGCGCACGGCGAGTCACCGGAGGTGATGTTCGAGTTACGGCATGAGCCAGGGCTGATGGGGTTATCGGACTTCACCGAACTCACAGCAGTGACGATTACGATTGGCGGTGAGCCATTCAAGCATTTGATCTATCACTACCGGTTAGCCTATAGCGGCTGGCAGTATGCCCAGATTATCGAGGGGGGTGAAAGCTTTATCGCCTTATCAGAAGGGTTGCAGAATGCCTTGTTTGCCTGTGGTGGAGCACCTCGCCAGCATCGTACCGATAGTTTGAGCGCCGCCTACCGCAACGCGGGCGCTCCCCCTAAAAAGTTAACCCAGCTCTATGAACACCTATGTGAGCACTATCGTCTGGAAGCGACCCGCAATAATACCGGCATTGCCCATGAAAATGGGTCCATCGAGTCCCCTCACGGTCACCTAAAGAATCGTCTGACTCAACAGCTCTATCTACGAGGCAGCTGCGAATTTGACTGTGTGGCCGACTACGAAGCTTGCATCGCTGGGGTGGTGGCCAAACTAAATGACCAGTGCGCCGAAAAATATCGTCAGGAGCAACCGCATTTACAAGCCTTACCCCGTTATCGGGTAGCTGACTATGAGGTGCTCACCGTGCGGGTGAGTACTCGCAGCACCATTGCAGTCCGCCGGATCCTATACACTGTGCCGTCTCGACTCATCGGTCGTCAGCTCGAAATTCATCTCTACCATAATCGACTGCGGGGCTATCTGGGCCATAACTGTGTGGTGGAATTGCCGCGTATCCGCGTCACCAGCGGCCTTCGTCGTCGGGGGCGCTGCATTAATTACCGCCATGTGATTGAGGCCCTACACCGTAAACCCAGGGCATTCATCCATTGCACCTGGCAGGCTGAGTTATTGCCCAATGACCTCTACCGGCAGCTATGGGCGCAGATGAAACTGGACTTTGAATTAGATAAAGCGGCCCTGTTGATGGTCGAAGCGCTCTATATCGCCGCCACCCAAGATAAGGAAACCGCAGTAGCCGACTACCTTGAAGACCAGTTGACCGCTGGCGCCTTAAGTCTAACCGCCCTGCGTCAGCACTTTAACGTATTGTGCGACGCTGCCCGCTGCCCGCTGAACTATTCCCAACATCCCCTGGATGACTATGACCACCTCCTCAACCACCCCCAACTCAGCCAGCCCTTATCAAACCCTGAGTATTCATCTCAAGAGTCTCCGCCTGTCCCACATGCTCACTCACTGGGAAACTCTTGAACACCAGGCGATGCAAAAACAGTGGTCCTATGCTCAGTTTCTGCTAGCCCTCTGTGAGATTGAGGTAGAGCGACGCTGGAGTCAACGCTTGAAGCGCGCCCTCAACGAAGCTCAGTTTCCCAGCGCCAAAACCTTATCCACCTTTGATTGGTCCCATCTCGATGGCTTTAATCCGGCGCCCTTGATGCAGTTGGCCACGGATTCAGGTTGGCTCAAGCGGGCTGAAAACTGCTTGATTTTTGGCCCCTCCGGCGTGGGGAAAACCCACCTCGCTTGTGCCGTCGCCAGAGCCATCGTCGAACTCGGTCTGCGGGCTAAATTCTTTGCCGCCACTACCTTGGTTCAAACTTTGCAGCAAGCCAAACGTCAATTACTCTTGCCCAATACCCTCAAAAAGCTTGACCGCTATGACCTGTTAATTATCGATGACCTCGGCTATGTCAAAAAATCTGAGGCCGAAACTTCGGTCCTCTTTGAATTAATTGCTCATCGCTATGAGCGTAAAAGTCTATTGGTTACCGCCAATCAACCCTTTAGCCAGTGGAATGCCATTTTTGCCGATGACATGATGACCGTCGCCGCTGTCGATAGACTGGTCCACCATGCTCTAATTGTTGAACTCCAGGCCGACAGCTACCGAAAGCGATCTGCGGACAAGCGATCTCAAACCCGTGACACTTCCCAGAACACTCACTCGGAGCCAATCACCCAAAATCCTGACCTAATCCATACCGATAATTGTCGTGACAACTAGAACGGATCTACCGATCCCTGCTGTCGTGTCAATTAGATTTTTTGAAATTCCTACAGTACTACACAGCAGGCCATTTTGGGGTCGTCAACCCGCCAAAATAATTGACGCGATCCGCCAAAGTAATTGACATTTAATAGGCGTTCCTTAGACTGAAGTTCCCCCAGAGTCTGAGTTGCTCTAGACCCCAAACCCTATCACTGTGGCGATCCTAAGCTTCGAGGTTCTTCTTGCTACTGGGTACACTATTATTGAGAACGCTCACAACGCTTACCTGAAAAGGGTTTGAGCGATTAAATCCTCAGAAAAGAACATTCCCAGCACCATAGCGGAATGATATCAGGATTGTGCAAAAAGTCAAAGATCCTACATGGGTACACATTTCAGAGGTGCGATCTCTCTGTCTCTTATACTGCAAGGGCTTGAAGTCTGCTTAGTACATTTGCTCAGGGGGAACTTCCGCTTAGAACAGTGGACATTTCGATACAAAAACAACAATGCGTTGAGGGCTTGATTTTGAGTTGAGACAGATACATTCCCTTCTGCCACTAAGTGGGGCAAAAAAGCTTCGACTTCTGCTCTGCCCATATCCTTTGGCTGATGTTTGTTGTGGAAGAATATATACCGACGAATCCAACCTACATATTACTCCGGTAATTAAAGAGAGTGCATTTTACGATGCAGCATAAGCAACGGATGGATGTTGAAAGTAACTCCTAATACGAGCTGGCAATTTCTGCAGTTTCCGTAGTTGAGAAAGG
>JASJDH010000634.1 GCA_030065175.1 Leptolyngbyaceae cyanobacterium MO_188.B28
TAAGTATATGGACGGATGAGTACGAGATATTAACAGTTCGCTATAAAGTGAGTGTAGCTGTTAGTTTGTGGCAGGGTGCGCTCAATGATCGGTGAAAAATCATCGAAACGAGTAGCGAACCTTGTTTAGAGAGGATTTTTCCTCTTTGCGCTCCAGTAAAAAAATAGTTGATTTTTGCTAGGTGGATTCCGCTTATGAGCGTTGTACATGCATCTCCGACGAGAGCTTATACCAATGTGATGGAACTACTAGTCGCAGAAGAAGTGGATAAGCAATTTTCGCAACTTCCTCCGCGCGTCATGAAATACGTTAAACGGTTAGAGGTTGAAACCTATGCGCTAAATCGGCTGCCTTCCCTATATGCTTCCAGTGAGAAGGGTTGGCAGTATCAATATGATAAGGCCAAGCGTGAGTTCGATCAGCAGGTTTCCCATGCGGTGCGACAAGCCTTTGCCGCTGTACAAGTAGATCCCATCCGGTTATCAAAACCGCTGCCTCTGAGTGAAGGCGCCGAATCCCAAATAGCCTTGCAGGCCTTGAGAGAGATGTTGCATCAACCCGATTTGTCTTGGGAAGCAGCGCTACGTGAGTTAGGACAAGCCTTGAATGCAGATGAAAGCGGGAAGCCCACGCCCCAGCCTTCGAGAGAGCATGATAGCCGCACAGTTTTTCGCCCTGGCACCTATGGTCGGGAGATGAGTTGGAAGGCGGATCCCAACAAGGCGTCTAGTCCTGATTATGGATGGGATGATGTGCGTTACCGCCGCTAGGTTGAACGGACGGTTTGAGCATTGCTGCAGCCGTTATGTCTGCAACCGTTAGCTACTGGAGGCCCAGTTTTTGAAGCCCTTGGCGTAATCGGTTCGCTTCTTCTGGATTAGAGATTTGGTAAATGGCGATGGCGCGTTCAAAGGCGGCGCGGCTCTCGGGGAGTTTGCCCAACTTAAAAAGGGCTGCTCCAAGGTTTTGATGCGCCTCGGCATACTCGGGTTGTAGACGAATAGCTGCTTGATACGATGCGATCGCAGGCTCTAAATATCCTCTTGCTCGATGCGTTCGTCCCAAATTGTAGTGGGCGATGGCGAAATCAGGGGCGATTTTGATGGCGGTCTCAAAGACGGCGACGGCTTCGTTGAGCTGTTCTTGCAGTTTAAGTAAGCCGCCTAGATTAATATAGGCTCCTAACTTCAGTTGAGGAGCGATGGGCTGCTGCATCGCTTTGAGGTAGTGGGTATTGGCCTGATCCCATTGTTTCAAATGGCGATAGGCGAGTCCCAGATGATAGTGGAGTTCATAGGCGGTCATGGCGTCTAGCTGGGTCGCCTCCATTCCCCGCTTGAGTAATTCCAATCCTTTTTGCCAGTTTCCTCGCTGCCCATACAGCGCCCCCAGTTTATTGCAGATGTAGGGATCATGGGGATGGTCGGCTAAGTAAGCCTCCATAGTCGCTTGCGCCCGGTTGAATTTGTCCTGGGCGGCGATTGCGGAGGGTTGGTAACCGATATGGCGAATGCCGACATTGGGTAAGGCGATGCTTTTCCAGGCGGGTTCCCGCTGAATGACAGCGGCGACGCTATCATCCACGGTTTCATGGTACGGACGGCGGAACCGAATGTCGGGCCGATTGCGGAAAAGCCGAGAGACTAAGGAGTAAGGCGATTGTCGGGCATTGACTTCCTGACGCATAAAGCTAATGAGCAATAAATCATCGCCGGATATTCCCTCAATCACATCGCCCTGCAGCACGGTTTTAAGCACTGGAATGATGTCTTTAACCAAGGTCTCATCGCCGTCCAGAACCAAAATCCAGTCTTCTTTGGCGTATTTCAAAGATTCATTGCGGGCGGCGGCAAAGTCGTTCCGCCACTCAAAGCGATGGACCTGAGCCCCTAATGTTTTCGCCACTTCAACCGTCCGATCCGTTGAGCCTGTATCCAGCACAATCATTTCGTCCACCCATTCTTCGACGCTGCTTAAACAGCGCGCCAGATTAGCGGCTTCATTTTTAACGATCATGCACAGGCTTAGACTCATGGTTTCTGATGGTAGGGAAGTGTCCTTGTAGGTCTACTTTAAGAAAAATTGGGGTGAAATGACTTCTAAAATTTTGAATTTAGGTCAGTGATCGTCACCCATAGTTCTACGTAAGTTATACGAACTAGTCGGGTAAGAAATTTTGTTGTCGAATAGTTCTCTCTTCAACTGCTAAGTTACTTAAGCCATAAAATTATAGAGCATATGTATTATTTGGCCCGAGCCTACAGTCCTCTGCTGCTATCAGAGATATAGCCTGGGGTTGTCATCATATACATCCAATATCAGCAATCGACAGGACCATTTTCCACATACTTCGATGGCCAAGCGGTGTTGTCCCTCTCTCAACTAACTCAGCGAGAGGGGCTGAGTTAGTTGAATCGCTAAGGCGCTGTGTAAGAATAACTTCAGCAGGGCATGAGCAGTCTGAAAGGCTTACACAGCGCTAAAGTGTGAAGTTATTTTTGAATACCCCTAACGCCACGGGAGATTGAAGTTCTGCGTTGGGTGGCGGTGGGCCTGCGAGATTAGGAGATTGATGTGGAGACTGGACGCAAGTGAGGTAATGTTGTTGTTTGTTTGTCGTATAAGTTGGCGGGTAAGTCTTTCCACTGAAAATGTTATTTCATCCTTACTCGCCGCAAGATTGTGATAATCCCACAAGAATTAGATGGCTAAGCCTAAATCAATGCCCTAGACTCAAGTTATTGATGCGGAGAAGACCTCGTGCAATTACAAACAACTCAATCCAGATAAAGAGCTAGGTTAAGTCAATGTTTATTTGTTAAGGCATGTCTATGGTGCAGTCTGTTCTTCATGTGGTTGCTTATGCGGTTATACGGGATAAAAATTTGCTGACTGTCCGTAAAAAGAACACCCACAAGTTCATGTTTCCAGGGGGCAAATTCAAACCTGGAGAGAATCCAGAGGCAGCTATTCAGCGAGAGGTTAGGGAAGAACTTAGCTGTGAGATTGATGGCGGCACATTTAAGCCCTTAGGCAAATTTGTCACGATTGCCGCTAATGAGGCTGATACTCGTCTGGTGGCGACGGTGTTTCAAGGCACCCTGATCGGCGTCCCGGTTGCATCTAACGAAATTGCTGAACTGCGATGGATACCCATTATGGATAAGACTTATCCCATTGAACTCGCCCCGTTGCTAACTGAGTGTGTGCTACCCCATCTCAGAAGGGGGTAGTTGGCGACGAGAGTGGCCCGAAATTTAGGTATCTAACTTGCCCGATATGTTGTCGGCGTCATGCCTGTCTGTTGCCGAAATTGCTTGCTTAAATGACTGTGGCTGTTGAACCCACACTCGAAGGCGATATCCATAATGGATTTATCGGTCTGTTTTAACAATTGCTTCGCCCGTTCTACCCGTTGTTGAAGCAGATATTGGTAAGGCGATAGGCCGAGCGATTGTTTGAAGAGACGGCCAAAATGGAATTGGCTTAAATCTAATAGTTGAGATAAGTCGGCCAGCGTGATCTCGTGATTTAAGTGGGCGTCAATATATTCTAGAACTAGCATTAGTTGCCGTTGTCCTAATCCTCCCTTGCAGAGTGGCGGCTGTGACCTTGTCGTCGCATGTCGCCGAAGCAGATGGACAGCTAAAACGTTGGCTAGCGAATCAACATACAGTTGGCTGCTAAAGGATGTTTGGTGCAATTCAGCCAGTAACATCATCGCGATCGCTTCAATTTGAGGGTCGCGGGTTTGAAAAGCCTGGATTAATTCAACGCGATCGCCATTTTGGGACAGAGTTTCCTCTGCTACCTGCCGAACAAATGACGCTTGAATGCGAAGTTGCACAATTTGGACATCGCCACCCGCTTGGGTAAACAGGGTGGTGTCAGCCGGGGTAATCAGCAAGTCGCCCTTACGGTAGAATCCTGCGTAAGGGCGATTCTCTTGCCGGTGTGAAAAGCGGAACGGATGCGGCGAAAGGAACACTCCAAGAGTGTGCTCATCTTTAAAGGTCCACTTATCTTCACCAGATTCATAACGACAGGTATGACGACAGTGTCGAATTCCCAGCTGTCCCCATTGCTGAGTGAGATGCCATTCAGGTTGCGCCAAATAATTTTGGTTCTTTGGCGCCATAGGATTCACCATCGCATCTCCCCCAGAAGGTTTAGCAAAATCGCAGGAATTCTAACACCATCTTATTCAATTCAGAATTGAGTTTACATTGGATATTTGTTTGAATCTTGATATTTTTACGCTTTATTGTAGCAGCTTCTTTTGTTAGCTTCAGACCCTTGCCTGGTAAGGCTTGTGAGGTTTTGGCCAATGCTTCTGGCCTGGCGTCTCAACCAGTCTAAACGCAGGATCATGCTAGTTCCGCAAGAATTAGATAGCTAAATATCCTCAATTTCTCTAAATTGAGGATGTCATTCGACAAACGAGATATCAAAGCTTAGCAATCATCACGCCCAGGGATCTGCGGATAAATAAAATCCCATCTACCCATCCACTGCCTTTTACTAGGACTTTATTTTCACGCAACTCCCCTAGACTACTGGGCTTGAAATACCAAGGCTGGGTGGAGCGGCCATCCTGAATCTCGTAGACGCGAAACGCGCAGGGTATCAAAGAAGATTTTTCACGAGAGTGAGTAAGACATATATGAGTAAGCAATTAAAAGATTCTGCTGACAAAATGACGTACAAAAAAATGATGACCGATAAAGAGAGAAAATCACTCCTTTCAATACTGTGGATTTTTGTCCTCTTGAATATGATCTATGCTGACATTCTGGGAATGTTACGGCCTGGATACTTAGAATTTCTGGATCAAATGAGCCAGCAACTGACCGGCGGCGCTGTGTTGTTATTCGCTGTACTGATGGAAGTTGCGATCGCGATGGTTTTACTTTCTCGAGTATTAGCCTATAAAGCAAATCGCTGGGCGCATTTTATTGCGATTCCATTTACTATTTTGTGGGTGGTCGTACCGGCGTTGATGCCCTCGCTTGGGGATTCTACACCCCCCTCATACGTGTTTTTTGCATCAGTGGAAGTTGCGGCGATGTTAGTAATTTTCTGGTATGCGTGGAAATGGCCCAAGCCAGAAAGAAGATATGACAAGTCTTGGTAGGTAGCATTCCGATCTTTAGAAGTAGGAGACGCCTCAGAAAAATTTGTGGGCTCCAACTTAAAGCGGGACAATTCAGGAGAGAAGGAATACAGAAGTCAGAAGTCAGAAGTCAGAAGTCAGTCAGGAACTGGATTCTGTCTCCT
>JASJDH010000635.1 GCA_030065175.1 Leptolyngbyaceae cyanobacterium MO_188.B28
CTTCAATTTTTTCCACCAATGCTACCCAAGTATTTGCAAACTCAGATACTGTAATCGGACTGACCGCTGACGGGGAGAGATTCTTCGGAAAAGGCTTGCCCTCCAATCATATCAAAATGGCCAATCAGTTGAGATAAAACGGCTACTTTTCCGAAGAATCTCTCCCCGTCAGCGGTCAGTCCGATTACAGTATCTGAGTTTGCAAATACTTGGGTAGCATTGGTGGAAAAAATTGAAGTTAGGTTAATATCAACCGTTACCAAACTGCCATTGGCTATTGAGATTGTATTCACATCTGCATTATTGAAGACATCTTGGGGTGTTTGATTAAAGTTCTTGAGTTCGAGTGAAACTCAAGAAAAGGATAATGTTGCTGCATTTGCCTGCGACGTGAACACTGATACAGTTGCTATCGCAGGGGTAAGGGCAAGTTGTAAATTCCGCTTTAATTGAAGGCTCATTGGATTCTCCGACCTTTTTGACTGCACTTGAGGGGTTAATGGAGAAGAGGCTAATTGATATTTACTATTCAGAATAACATCAGTATATATGCGTATTGAAAAGAGAATAAAAGTGATTAATCTAACTTTAGACAGCTAGTCTTTGAGTAGATTGTCAGGTAGCTCCTGGATCACTCGTTCAAACGTATCGGTGCTATCCAAGCTGCGGGACAACACCAGCACACCCTGAACTTGGATGATTGCGTCCTCGGCTCGGCGATAGGCTTCGGCGGAATCATATCCAGCTTCCACTAGGACCCCCGCCAAGGTATTCAGCCAAGTCGCAAACGCCTTTTTTACGGGTGCGTTGAAAAGATCCTTAGCATCCCCCATCGATAAAATGGACAAGAGACAGGAATCCTGTCCAAAGCGATAAAACTCCCCAATATTTTGGCTCATTTTGTGAATGCGCTCAGCCGGTTTACCTTTGCCCTGCAACGGTTCCAATACTAATTCTTGGAAACAGTGGTTAACGTATTCCAGCACGGCCTCCGCCATTTCTTCCTTCCCCCTAGGGAAATGGTGATATAGACTGGCCTTACCAAGTCCGGCGGCTTTTGAGAGGCGACTTAGGGTGGCTCCCTCATATCCGTAAGTTCGAAAGATTTGGGCGAATTGAGCGATCGCATCTTCTTTAGACATTGGTTTCTATTTAATTCGGCAATTTGGCGATTGTACCGAATATTCGGTATTAACAACATTGTACGGAACGTTTGATATAGTCGTCGAGAGACCGCCGATTAGAAGCAATCGGACAGCCCACCCTCCAGAGGATATATCCATGAGTTCAGCCCAGCAGCTTGTGCTAATGGCGGAAGATGAATTAACCGAATACAGCACAGAAGCTCGCAAAATTGAGAAACTGCGCCGCAAGTTTGGATTTGCGGTTCCCTATCCTCAGCAAAAAGCTATCCGCGACCAAATCGAGGCGGAGATGCCCAAGAATTTTGTGGCGAAACTGGTGGAAGAAAACCGTCAGGCAGTCGCATTGCCCTTTTGGGGAATCGGCGGCTTAGGTTTGTTGCTGGGCATTTCTGGACAACAACCGCTTGACTTTATAGCAACGGTTGTGGGTTTCTATATCGCCTTTAGCCTACAAAAATGGGGCTGGAATCTGGAAGCCAGACGCCTGGTCATCAAAACCCTAGATGATATTGAAGCGGGGGTAGAAGCTGTTCGGACAGAAAAGACGCCATAGCCATATGCTTCCGCCAGTCTAACTTGCCAGTCTGGTCAAATAGGTTGACTAAACATCCTCTTCAAATGGCTCAAAGTCAGATTTACTGGCTCCGCAGACTGGACATACCCAATCATCGGGTATTTGCTCGAAAGGGGTGCCGGGCTTAATGCCTGAGTCTGGATCACCTTCTGCCGGATCGTATATGTATCCGCATACCGAACATTCATATTTCTGCATTTGCCTTTTCCGCCTTCAATGTGACTGACTGATAGCCATCGCCATTTAAGTTAGGACAAAAGACTTAATTTCCTGACTGATTTGCACTGTTGAACTGTCCTGACGATGATGACGCCTAATATATTTAGACCTTAAGCAACCCAGGCTCTTTTGGACGTTAAGAATTACCTACGATGAGGAGGTAGACCTCCAATCATGACAAGTCGACAATTTCACCCGTTTTTCATTGGCTGTGCTGTTTGGGCCTATAAAGACTGGGCTGGAGATCTGTTTCCAGCCGGAAGCCGCCCCAAAGATTTTCTCAACCTGTATAGTCGCCGTTTGACTGCTGTAGAAGGGAACGCCACATTCTACTCAATTCCTGACGCCTCAACCGTTAGTCGCTGGGCTGAAGAAACCCCAGAAGGTTTCAAGTTTTGTCTTAAATTGCCGCGCACAATTACCCACCAAGGCCCCTTGTGTCCTCATCTAACGGCGGCTCTAGAATTTTTAGATCTGATGCAGCCTCTAGGGAATCGCCTGGGTCCCTTATTCGCTCAACTCCCCCCCAGCTACAGTCCGGCATTTCTTGACGATCTGCGGACATTTCTCACGAGCTGGCCTCGAAAGTCCACGCCGATAGCTGTGGAAGTTCGCCATCCCAATTGGTTTACTGAGCCTCACTCAACCCAGCTAAACACTTTATTAGAAAATTTGGGGGTCGGGAGAGTCTTACTGGATACTCGCCCAATCTATGACGCTCAAGCGGCGGGAGCAGGAGATCCTCAAATCTTGTCTGAAAGACGTAAGCCCAAGTTGCCTCTTTACCCGGTTGTCACGGCTCCTTTTAGCTTGATCCGTTACATCAGCCATCCGGAGTTAGCCCTGAACAGTTCCTATCTAGCAGAATGGGTTTCTCTGGTGAGCCGGTGGCTTAAACAGGAAACCCAAATTTACTTTTTCGTACATTGCCCAGTTGAAGCGAAGTCGCCTACAATCGCTCGACATTTTCAACAGATGCTTGAAAAAGAGGATCCAGTTACTCCTCCACTGCCGTGGGAGAAGCTTACAAAGCCTCCAGAGCAATTGTCGCTATTTTAAGGGCGACCTAGTGCGAGGACTGACTAATCGTTTTCCCAGTCTTCTCGTCCCATCAAGTCGCTGATGCGATCGCGCAAAAGAAATCCTCGTTCCTCTAACTCGCCCTCAACCCACGCCCACTCCCGGGCGGGAATGTAGCGACAGAGCGTATAGATAGGCTGTTGGCGGCTTAATACCCCTTTAAGCACCAGCTGCCGAGCCTCGTCCTGGATAAAATCAATGGAATAATAAGGAGCCTGAAGCATAATTCACCCTGTCCTAAAAACTTATTAACAATGGAGTCTGATCGACTAGTGAGCTAAACGAAATCTAAAAAGATTAGCGAAAAGTCTAGGGTGTCAATGTGCAAAAAACAGCATTCTGTAGCTAATCATACAAAAAAAAACCTGCTTGCGCTATAGAAACAGGAATTATTTATCTTCGCCCCAAACCCTTTTGCACGCCATTAATAAATTCTGTAATCTGCATTACCTCTGTACTAGGAGGATGCTAGGAGCAGCCTTGATGAGAATACCAAACGGATAGCGCAGCGATGAGTGATAGAGGCTTCAAACTTTAGTCTTTTCACGCCGGTTGCTTGCTGTCCAGTCTCCGCGTTGTTAGATCTACCGCAAGTTGAATGGCTGCCTCCATACTATTAGACCGCGCGATTCCTTTTCCGGCGATATCAAAGGCGACGCCATGATCGGGAGAGGTGCGAATAAAGGGAAGGCCGATCGTCGTGTTGATGGCTTCGTCAAACGCCATCAGTTTTACCGGAATCAAACCTTGATCATGATACAGGGCAAGGTAGGCGTCATACACCTGACTGCTTTCCACCGAGTCCTCGCCAGTTGCGTACCAGGCTCGTCCTGGCTGTACCCATAGTGTGTCAGGGGGAATAGGACCCTTTAACGTAACGTCAGGATATTGTTTTCGTTGCGCCTCCAACCAGGGGATTAGCCAAGACTGTTCTTCTTCGCCTAGCTGACCTTGTTCACCGCTATGGGGATTGAGGCCTGCGATCGCAATGCGAGGGGTCTTGACGCCAAAATCCTTTTCTAGACTCTCAATTAGCAAAGCCAGCTTATTGCTCATCAAGTTAGGAGAGAGGGCGCTAGGAACTTGCTTGAGAGGAATATGGGTTGTTGCTAACAGAGTTCTGAGGATCCAGCCGCTATGGGGAGAGCGGGCCGCGAACAACATGCCAAATTGAGTTACCCCAGCGCTCTCAGCCAGCAATTCAGTCTGACCTGGATAAATATGCCCCGCCGCTTTCCAAGCAGATTTAGCGATGGGAGCCGTTACGATTCCATCAAAAGCGCCTGATAGCGTCTCAGCAATGGCCGTCTTAAGATACTGAAAACTGGCGGCGCCGCTGGCGGCGTTACCTGTACCAACTTTGATATGTTCTGTTGTCTGTGGATCGAGCGGTAAATCCAGGACCGAAAGTTCGTCAGGATTCGCCAGGGGAATATTGGATTTAACCGGAGTGTGGACCTGACTCAGTTGTCGATAATGCTTGAAGAGCAAGGATTGGTCGCCGATCACCGTGATGTCAGCCATCTGAGTCAAGTCAGACGCCGCCAATGCTTTCAAGATTACCTCAGGTCCAATACCCGCCGGATCGCCCATTGTTAAGGCTATGCGGGGCTTTCGACGCCCAGTTGTGGATTGGGGATCGGAAAAGAAAACGTCTGTCATAAACTCAACCCAGTTCACCGCCAAGAAGCATTTGTTCAAACTGATCTAGAATGATGGCAGTAAGTAAAGTTATTTTTCGCTTTAGGCGAACGCCAAAGCTATCTTAGGAGGAAAACTGAACATATGGGCGGCGAGATATTTACCACATCAATCCTGTGCTCTACTTTGATTTTGGTTGGTTTGGCTCTTGGATTTCTAATGCTCAAGATTCAGGGTGTTGAAGAATAAATAGATAGATAGACTTTAGTATTATTCCACCATCCCCCTATGGCGATATCCAGAGGGGGATTTTTGATGTTTGATCGCCTTTTGGCCAAATTAATCGTTTTTCGCCATAAAAAGACAAAAAACTTCTGATATTCTTATTCTTATAGAAAAGTTAATTTTTGTAAGCGTCCCTCATGAATTTATTAGTTGTGGGTGCTACGGGCACCTTAGGAAGGCAGATAGTTCGCCGCGCCCTGGATGAGGGACATGAAGTGACGTGCTTCATAAGAGATTTTCAAAGGGCTGCCTTTCTGAGGGAATGGGGGGCCCGCTTAGTCCGGGGGAGTCTTGCTCGGCCAGAATCTATTGCTGTTGCTCTCGAGGGGG
>JASJDH010000636.1 GCA_030065175.1 Leptolyngbyaceae cyanobacterium MO_188.B28
AATGTATTCAATGCCATAAGTTGCAGGCGTTTTGGGAAACGGTTGCGTCACTGGATAGAGTACTGCATCTCCGATTTTCTTGCCAATTGCTTTACGCAGCATAATCAACTCCTTTCTTCAGAAATAACGGTAAGGTTGAGCGGGGTGAAATATTTTGCGCCAACCATAGCGATACAATCCATGCCAGCAGAAAAAAAGTGTCGCGAGCAATGGTGTGTGGCGACGCTAGATATGGCTGTTGCTTCATACACTGGTGAGAAGCCTTTGAAAAATGCCTGTAATGCTTGGAGCAGGACGAGGATTGTCCCATTTGTAAAAAAGTAGTCATGTCTGTTCTTCCTTGGATGAAGCGTAACTACAAGAAAGGTAGATGTTGTTGGATACTGCTTATATTGGAAGTGCTACCCTACGGTTCCGCCTGTAACCGCAGTCCCCCTAGGCCGTCTTTTCTCACTTTGGTCAAAATGCGTCGCGTATCGTCTACCAATTTCATGGCGCTGCAAGGAAAAGGATAACTACTTATTTTTTCTCCATCGACTGTTGCGACATTTTTAACACGGTTTTTCTCGGTAGAAAAGGCACTACCCAATTAAGCATGAAGCCCAATAACGCCTCATTAAATTTAACTAAATCACCTTTCATCATGGCCTTATATCCACATTTGGCAACGGACTCAGGTGATGCTGCGTTGTCCCAAGCTGCAATACTGTCAAGATCACCCGCCTCAACGAAGCCGGTGGCGACTGCGCCAGGGCAAAGCACCGTTGAGGTTACATTGGTATCAGAAAGTTCTTGTGCAATGGCCTGAGAAAATGAGACCACAAAGGCTTTTGTTGCATAATAAACCGCCTGCAACGGACCCGGTATAAAGCCTGCGGTCGATGCGACATGCAAAATCTTCCCAGAATTTCGGCTGACCATCCCTTGCAAGTACAAATGCGTCAGATTAACCAAAGAGATCATATTGACCTGCATCATGGCTTGATCTTTAGCGAGGTCACGTTTATAGAATTTCCCGTGGCCGCCAAAGCCAGCATTATTAATCAGAATATCGATTTGTATTCCAGCGGCTTCCGTGACCGTAAATATTTTTTCAGCTGAATCAGGGTGCGCCAGGTCAGCAACAATGACGGTCGCCTTTATGCCGTAAGCGTTCTCTAACGCTGATTTCACTTCGTTAAGAGCGCTTTCACGACGAGCAACTAATACTAGATCACCCCCTTTTGCTGCATGCAATCGGGCAAGTTCAGCGCCAATTCCGCTCGATGCACCTGTCACTAATGCAGTAGTACCCATAATTACCTCTTTTTTTCAAAATTGTCTGAATAGGACTTTGCTTTTCATGATTGAGGACACTGTTACCCCATGTATTTCCTATGTCCACAGGGTAACGAGTATGTCGAGCGGCTATCGTGCTAAGACGCCTGTAAATGTTGTCAAGCGTCAGCATAGCCCTTACTAGATGTGTGATTTCATGAAGTTGGAAATGCCTTCAACTGCAGGATCAACATATTCCGGCCGCCAATACAAATCAAAGTGTCCAGCCCCCTCCGCAACCAGCTTTTCTTTGGGTCCATTGATGGCGTCATAAAATTTTGTCGCCCCATCCGCCGTAATCGCTTGATCGCCGTAAACCATGTACACAGGAACCGTATCGAACAGGTGTGTAAAGTTGTACGCTGAAAAACTCAGGACTGAATTCATGGACGTTAAACTCAGCGCATTCCGCCAATTAGGCACATCTCCGGGCTTGCCCGGTAGATAATATTCCATCATTCCAACCCCAATAGGCCGAGCTGTTTTTGCCTCTTCCGCTGTCTCGGGCACCATTTTAATCATGGTGTCCTCGCCGGTTTCAAAGTATTTTTGACGGGCCGCCGCTCCTTGCGGCATGAGATTTGCTCTTAAATTAGTTGGACTCCCCATAAGTTGCAGATAATCACTTGCGCTAGTTAGATAGGGACTCACCATCGCCACGGCCTTTACTCGGGAGTCAAACGCGGCGGCATGGGATGCGTATCCGGCTCCTGCACACATACCCATGCTAAAAACATTCTCCACATCCACCGCTTCAAGTGTCCTGAGGAAACTGATTGAATTGTAGATATCTTCTATAATTCTGTAGGGATCTTGTAACAGAGGATGCCCTTCGCTCTCGCCAAACCCCCTGGGGTCAAACGCTAGGGTGATAAACCCCTTCTGACTCAATTTTTCGGCATACAACCCAATGGTTTGCTCTTTCACCCCGGTCGCGGGTGGATTAATCACAATAGCCGGTCTTTTCTCTCCTCCAACGTAATCGTCTGGCAAGTAGAGATAGGCGGCAATTTTTGCGCCTTCGCTGTCATAACTCACTGCGTTTTTCCCGGGCTTCAGATCTTGATTCGCCACTTGCTTGTACGCCCTATCTACATTAGACACTTCATTGATTTCAGCCCCTGAATAACGTCCTTCTGGTTGGGAACATCCAGATAGAAAAACTGCTCCGATTAAGCAACTCGCAAGAGTCCTATTTAGAGATTTCATTTTGTTTTCCTCATAAACCTAATCAAATTTCAGGCGCGCGCGGCTCGAAGTCTGGCTGTAGCTGCGATTATTTTGTGCAGTATCGAATCTCTTCTCTGGTGAGCGATGTTCTTGAACTCAGCACTGTTTTCCTGGTTATTTTTGTTCCAAGAAGAAAACGAATGAACATTCAATCCAATTTGAGTAAAAAAAATTACTCTTCTTTTAGCCCATCCCAACAGGCTTGAGCTGCACCCACTCGGTGTTCGTCAGTAATATCTAGCGCCCCTGACAACTGTAACTTAGCCGTACCAATGATAGTCCCGTGTACAAGGGAAAGGATGAGCTGAGTATCCATTTTCTTTAGATAGCCCGATTCGCACCCCTCTGTGACAAATCCAGCCAAGGGAGCGTGGGATCGTTTGCCTGCTTCTTTCGTCTCCTGAGATATCAGGGGAGAAATTGAACATTGCTCCATAAACGATAGCTGCGTTGGTTTTGATAACAGGTAGTTGAGGGAATTCTGCCACATTAAGAAAAATCTTTCTTTATAGGGCGCATTAATGTCATATCCTCGAAAAGCGGCATCGGCCATCTCTTTTTTTAGATTGAGATACAAATGATTAATTATCGCCTCTTTACTCGGGAAATAATGATAAATGCTTCCCGCTGACACCCCGGAGCGCTTACTAATTTGGGACACGGGTGTAGCATGAAGGCCGTTCTCGGCGATCAGCTCCATGGTTGCGTCCAGAATGCGCTGCTTTTTGTCTGTGGATCGAATGCTCACTCTAGTATGATGCTCAATTTTTGAGATTCTGTCAATACTAACTGAGTTAACTGCAATTCAGGGCGTATATATTAAGGTGTAAATTTTTTAAGGAGTTTCACGTAATTTGGCGACCATTTCTGTTCGTGAAGATACCGCCAACTTCTGAAACATTCGCTTCAAGGCTTGTTTGACAGAGTTCTGGGTAATCCATAGCTCTGCGCCAATTTCTGCATTTGTTAATCCACTCGCAACCAGGTTCGCAATCTCAACTTCTCGAGGGGTGAGTCGTTTTAGAAACGGATTGGGATCTGCTGACGACTGTTTTTGTAGCCCAGCCAAACAAGCAGATAAATGAGTACATACGGCCCCTAATCTGACTAAATCATGCAGGCCAAATGCAGGTGTATGGCCCACGCGGGCAAAGTGAACTGCGCCAACCAACTGACCTCGCCCCACAATTGGACCGGTCATAATATGTTCGTGATCATGCTGAGAGCAACAGCGTTTGTAAAGTTCACTCTGCTTCCAGCCGCCTTTAGGCAGCACTAACTCTTCGTGGGCTGGCGCATGATTTTCGAGAACATATTGCAAGACTAAATCAACCGATCTGCCTATTTTTTCGTATCGTTCTACAAAAGCATCGGAAACCCCCACGGTATCAACGCTGGTCAACCGTTTCTCATAATCGAAGAGATAAATTCCCCAGCGCTGTACCCCAAAGTATTGGCTAACCTCATCCATAAATTGGCTTCGTAAGACTTGCTCGGTGGGCGCGATCGCTAACGCTTGAAAAAAAGGATGAAGAGAATTGACCATAGCTGGACTGAAAGTGTACCCACTTGAGGACTATTCGAGATTGGAGCTACTTTCTATGATCGTTCCATGCAATTGAATTTCGGGCAACCCAAACCAATGGCTCAACTGCAAATCGGCTTCTTGATTTATCCTGGCTTCACCCAACTCGATGTTATGGGGCCTTACCAAATTCTGGCGTTTCCACAGAACACCCAAGTTCATCTGATCTGGAAAACGGTGTCTCCGATTCAGAGTGATGAAGGCTTGACCCTTATTCCAACGACAACATTGACCGATTGCCCTCTCCTAGATGTGATCTGTGTTCCTGGCGGTGGGATGGGGCAAGTTGATGTAATGAAATCCGCTGAAATTTTGAACTTTTTGAAACAGCAGAGCACAACCGCCCAATATGTGACCAGTGTATGTTCAGGGTCCATAATCTTGGCGGCGGCTGGTTTACTCCAGGGCTATAAAGCCGCCTGCCACTGGGCCTTGCGAGAACAATTGGCGATGCTAGAGGTTGAAGTGGTTTCCCAGCGGGTTGTGATTGACCGCAATCGAGTAACGGGGGCTGGCGTGACATCGGGAATTGACTTTGGATTGACGTTACTGGGCCTGCTTTGCAGCGAAGAGGTCGCTAAGATGGCTCAATTGATGATGGAGTACGATCCTGCCCCACCGTTCAATGCCGGTACGCCAGAGACAGCGGGTGAAGCAGTGGCGCAATCCTTAATTCAGGCGGGTAAACCTCTCCTCGATGCATTCTTAGCTCAAACAAAAGAGACAGCCGAGCAACTGAAACTAGAAAGCTGATTTCTGGCGCCGCTTTTTTCGCCGATACCTTTCGGACTAAAGCCCCCAAGCCGTTTCCTCGATTTTTCTCCTGACCCAGGGATAAGGACAGGGGGGCGTAAGCAGGTGAGCCAATAGATTTATTCGGACTAACAACAATCAGCGGTGAATTACAGCGCTTGCCTGAGGTGGGTCAATCGAGTTAGCCAAGGCCGCCATCGGCAGCATTGGCAGCATTGGCAGTAAGCAAATGAGCCATTGATTCCAGGTTAGAGGAGCTGTTTCAAATAGCGTGTTCATCACGGTCCACTGGCTAAATACGAGTTGTAGCGCCATAGCTGCGAGAATCCCCACAATCAAGATGGGGGCATTGGTGACGGCTGTGGACCGGCGGCGGACGCAGTTAAAC
>JASJDH010000637.1 GCA_030065175.1 Leptolyngbyaceae cyanobacterium MO_188.B28
GAAAGAGGTGGCGGCCTGGGAAGCCAAACGTAACCAGAAACAAACCTGGATTGATTGGCGCTTCACCACTGCTGATGCGAGAATCAAGCTACATCGCCTTTACCCGTCAATTGAAGATTGACAGAGTACTAGGGTGATACCAAGGTAAAGGCAGTGCTACAAGTGAGCAGCCTAACAAGACGCCCATGTACACCGACCGCTGAGAATTGATCGGTTTAGGGGTGATGGGTAACGTTATACGGTGCTGGAGAAGACGAGAGATGGGTTTCCAGCTGAATGTCCAGCATGAGAGTGAAACTGCTATGAGCCTAGCTCTTTCGATTTACAAGTGCGGTCAACTCCTGAAAATTCTCATCCAGCGATTCAAATAGAGCCGCGCTAAGGGGCTGTGTAGGAATAACTTCAGAGGGAAGTGAAGAGCCTGACAGTCATACACAGCCCCAAATCTATGAAGTTATTTTTGAATGCCCTCTAAGGCTATATGAACGACTGGGGTTTGAGAAGGTTGGCATTACGCCTATTTATCATTCTTGACAAAATCTTCTGTAAACGTGAGTAGGTATCTCAAATGTTTTGGAAGCAAGTGCTTATATTCGTGTTTTGTCCTGGGTTCTAAATTTTTGACAAGATATTGGTTGGTGACGGCATAGTGCAGTGCGCAGAGGGGCCTGGCTATTTCCCAGGCTTGAAGCAGCGCCTCCATAGAGGCATAGAGTAGCCATTCAGACAGATAGGTATGACGTAGTTCTACTACAGAATCATCTTTCGGATTGTCAACAAAAAAGAGAGTCATCATATCGAAAAATGGTGGCGCGATACAGGCGTCAGTCCAGTCAAAGAAGATGTAGTTGTCCCCACGTGAGGCAATATTATTGAAATGGAGATCGCCATGCACCAATGTAAGTGGGTAGGCAAAATTAAAGACAGTGAAAAGTCGCTGAAACCCCCTGAATATCTGAATCCAGTTTGTAAACGTCATTGCACAGGAACTTATTAGGGAGGTTGTAGCCCGATAGGCGATGGCATAAGCTTTTGATTTGTGGACTCAGCTGTCTGAGTCGGTCAATTTCTAAGTCACTCAAATCAGACAGGACCTCTTTATCAGTCAGCAATGGATCAATCTGTGACTCCAGGGTTTCCAAACGGCGGTCAAGGCAACCAACATCGAGCAACTTCGGGATATGGGATACAGAAGCGATTTGTAGGCGAGCATATTGTTGATAGATGACTTTCTGACGTTCATGACTAACCTTGCCTTCTCGACCAACAGCAAGACCAAAATCTGCCAAAAGCAGCCAGGGTTTGTTTCTCTCTACACGGACGCAGACAGGCATATGCTTGGAGAACAAGTCTGCCAGCTTAGCCGTCACCACGGGTTCATTACAAAATAGGGGCAACTGGGCAGCCGCTTTGAAAAACAGATTGCCATTCGTTGTACTGACTTTGAGGACACAAGCTATAGCAGAGCTTTTGACGCAAGTAATCGGCAAGCTTTGTGCGTAACCCAAGTCTCTGAGCTGCGATTGAATCCAGCTTTCTGCCGCTTTGAGCCATCCTGTTCGATTCCATTCGGGTCGGGTAGTAGGAATGTTGTTTTCTATTACTTCAAATAGAACCTGTTTGAGGATCGGGCGATGCTCTGACTTGCTGAGAGGTAGGGATTGAAGGGTTGATAAAGTCAGCCAGTCACCGTTGGGTGGGAGCGGGGATGCATCATCTAGCTGTAGAACATAAATGGCCTTTGAGATATGGGTTGTTTCATCATCAGTGTACCGGGCATAGTATAAGACCGTCGCTACAATATCAAATGTGTCTTTAACAGCCGTTTTCAGCAACTCAGAATCGGTGTAGTAAATATCTTGATCTAGGCGCATGTAGGGTAAGCGCCAACCGTCAACTGTCTGCTCCAACCAGAGGCTAGATTCCTCGGGGTGAAGAAAAATGAGGTGGATTTGAGAGGTCCAGGCATCTTCTTGCATGAGCTGTCTGCCCTAAGCGTCATCATTGCTCAGGTGTATTTTAGAATAGGGTTGCGCATTGAGGGGACTTAACCATGACGCAATTCAGATCTACTCCGTTGCTGTTGATCAGTGGACCGATCAGTGTGAGAAGTCAACGGTGGGTGCTGAGGTCAGCGATCGCTGATCTTGTAGTTTGGGTGAAGCGTTCTTGCGTTTGAGGCGATCATCTTTCCGATAAAAACTCAAGCAGAACTCAACATGTCCCGCGCCTAAACGGTTCAAGATAGGAGGGATGATTATACGGAAACTTTCTACCTAATCACCCATGTTGGATGATTAGGTAGACGTATTTCCACCTAACCACCCAAATAGGGATCTTAGGCGGAAATATTTCTACCTAATCTGCTTCATAGGTTCGATAGGTAGAAAATTTCCCTCTAATAATGAGTTATGCTTCCAGGCAAACTGTAATCACGGCAGTTTAGACTACACTTTACATTTTTTAGTTTGGCGATCATCAAAGCCGTGCCAATCTGGCCTTATAACAGGAATAATAGTTACAAGAATTATGGAAAATACTACTAGTAAATATCAATTGGGTTTGGATCGTAAAGAAGCAGAAGAAGCACTTAGAGCATTTCTAGAGTCTAATAACGAGGCCAAAGTATTTGCCATTAAAGGAGATTGGGGGATCGGGAAAACACACTTGGTAAGAACATTTCTGGCGAAAATACAAGAAGAATATCACTATGCCTCTGTTTTGGGAGTTTCAAGTGTTGAAGAGCTAAGAATGCAATTATGGAGTAATTTTAGGTCGGACAAACAAGTAAAAAGTAGCGAAGTCAATAGATTCAACCCTAGAAACTGGTTCAAACCTATAAAGGATAATTCGCAAAATATAGGAAGTCTGATAGAAGTAATTCCAACGATAGGAGACTATGGGGCTGGATTCACACCAGCAATTATTGCATTACTCAGCAATCTTGTGCTTAATAATTCACTTCAGAAGAAATTGATCTGCATTGATGATCTTGAAAGAAGATCAGGGAAATTGCCCTTGGATGAACTATTGGGTTTTATCGAAAATTTGGCAGAAGAAAAGGAATGCAAAGTCATACTTATTTATAATGAAAGCAAAATTGCTGAAAATCCTCAAGAGAGTAATACTTTAAAGGAATATAGAGAGAAGGTGATCGATTATGAAATAAAATTAGATCCTGACTCGGTTGAGAATTTTCATATTGGTTTCGGAAATATTGACCCCGATGAAGATATCGTTTTGAATTATCTCAGCAGAGAGAATCTTCAAGTTAATAATATTAGGGTTTTCAAAAAACTGAAATGGAACCTGGAAAAGCTCAGGCCATATATTGTTGATTTTTTGCCCAAGGTTCGGCAGCAAATAATCAACGAAATAATCTTTATATCATTATCAAAGCTAGACAATAATTTTCCTGTAAACCTGGATGAATTAGTGTCATTAGGGGATTTCTCAAAACTCTTATCCGAAAGAAAAGAGGGAGGGCGAGAGGTTTATTTTTTGGTTACCAGTCTCGGATATACAAATTCAGAGATCAGTAGTGAAATAATTCGTTTGGTTGAAACATCTTTTTGTGATTATCAAAGATTCTATGGAGAGGGCAACAGGCTAAATGACATAGAAAGCCAACAAAGCCAACATGAGATTAGGAAAAAACTTCATGAGGCTTATAGGCTATACTCAGAGTCTTTTGAGCCTGTTGAAGAAGAACTTCGCAAAAATCTAATAGAATTTCTCGATCATTACTGGAATTTTCTAGATTTTCGAGAACTTCAAGAACTTACAAGTATTTCAGAGGTGATTAATCTAGATGTTAATTTCTATGTAGAAAAATGGGTTAGACATAAAATTGATCACTCTGATAATCTTGATGACTTATACAGATTGCAAGCAATTCTTCAGGAGAATCATACTTTTGAGGATGAAAACTTAATAGCTGACCTTGAAGATAAGATTCTCGTTTTTGAGAAGGGGATGAGTATTGATGCAATATTGGATAAAGTGCTAAAGACTAAGAGTTGGTCTAGAAAGGACGCTGATTTTTTGAATGCATGTACCCCAGAACGGTGGGAGCAATAGCTTTTGGAACGGCATCCTGATAAGCACTTTATGGTTAGACAAGGGCTTAGTATGGGAGAGAAATTTTCTGAAACCTTAAGGGAAGTTATCATTGACTTAGCGAAGAAAAGTAAGTTAAATGCTATGAGAGCGGAGAAGCTTTATAGAGTAGATAGGGAAAGTATTGAGTCTTCAGAAACTTGAGATTTGGAAATACTGTTTGGCGCTCAAAATAAAAAATGTTGCGATTTCAGTTTTCTAGACGTGCCACTCCCATATGAAGTTGTTTTGCATAACGTTCCCAAGGCACACCGATTGCTGAGAAGCAGTCTGTTGGAAGTTTTAGATTATCTACGGCGGGTGATTGGGAACGTTATGCTGCAAGAGACTCCCGCCGTCCTCACAAGCCGATGGACGCTGCGTTTGAATCGCGCGGCTAACGCAATGTGACCAACTCGTTCAGCATCATACACATGGATAATCGATCAAGAATCGCCCAAGCACTGTCATCGTTGCTCGTCCGCCGAAACGACGACGCGTTTGTCATCATTGCACATCCAGAAACTCAGAAATTCGTTCAATTCGCTGGATCGGCAACCGAACAATTATTACTCGACCTCCCTTCGCAAACTCTCTCAGAAATGGAATTCTACAACGCCGTTCAACTGTTTCGAAAACTGGGCGTCATCGGCGATGAACATGACGTGCTCGACAAACCCGGTGGTCAGGTCGTGGGACAGCAATTCTCATTCAATGCAACATTCCGATCGGTTGCTGATGCAACAAGGACGGTCGAAGATATCTTCGCGACGGTCTACGGATTCCCCACTGACTGTGATCTTGAAATAACTGAAAACTGACGCGGCAAACCTGACAAATGCAGCATAACAATCTGTTCCACCGGAGCCGCGGGCCGCGCGGTTTCTGAAATCAACGTCGTTCGCCACAGCCCGGTGAGCAGAGGCGTTAGGCGTCATTTCTTGCTCCCAGACTTCGCTCCCACGATGATTCTGCCAGCGATATTTTCGGTGCTTTCGGCGCCAGCGATCAACTGATTGGTATGGTTGGCTTTTCGTGCGAAAGTCGTCCGAAGCGTACTCACATTGGTTCTCTTTATACAACTAATCACTGGGGCTAAACGGCTTTCGAGGGTGGTGTCGCCTCACCAGCGCTTGAAAAATCTTTTGACTTTGTTGGAACT
>JASJDH010000638.1 GCA_030065175.1 Leptolyngbyaceae cyanobacterium MO_188.B28
GAGCAATTTGCTTAGGAGATAGATTGAGGGCGCGGAGCCGCACAACTTCTTTAACATCCTCAGAATCCATAAGCGAACTTTAAATAGGAACTAGTAGCTAAAACTAAAGTAGATCTCCAACCATAAATTATGTAGAGAATAATTCTACATCGTCCTCTTGAGGCAGTTCTGGTTGTGTTTTTGGGCGTCACCTAGAGATGCGATCGCAAATTTGAGGGGTAACGCGAATTTATCGGATCCGATTCTAAGTTTATAGAGTAAAGTAATACTGTTTGTCGGCAATATCCTCTGGATGATGAAAGGCCGTATCGATGATTACGATTCGACTAGGCATCTTTCCAACTGGATAGCGCCATCAGAGGGTGCGCTTTGGCCGGAGTGAAAAGGTAGGGCATTAATGAGCGACACAACGGGATTTTTAGCTGGCTGCGCCACTACAGGCATGGCGGTCCTGTTGTTATTGGTTGCTAGAGTCGGATTAGAGGAATCGCCGCCCGTCGTACAGTCACTCACTACCGATGCTCCTGGAGAAGCCACGCCGCCGCTTCCAGTGCCATCGCCTCCAAATGCGCCTCAAGCGCAGTCTGCTAGTTTTGCGCCTCCCGCCTTTCGGAGAGACCTGGATCGGCATCGGGATGTGATAGAGCGATTGGAGTCCCAGTTAGACGATCAGCAGCTTCTCATCCGGAATTTAGAACATAAGCTAGATCGTCAGCAAACGGAAACAGCCGCCATTGTTGCGCAGCTAAAAGAGTATCAATATTCTATAGATACGCTGGCGACTCAACAGCAGCTCAAATCTGCCGAGTTGTCTCAAGCTGGCGCCATCGATAGTCAAGGCCAGAGAACTTTGCTCTGGATGGGTGCTGGCGTCATTTTAATTCTGATTTTTGGCGGCGGGGTGGTTCTAGTTATCCTAATTCTGGTGGCGGCTCAGAATCGTCGTCGCTCCTCCCGCAATGCTCAAATTACGCATCCTATGAACGTCACACCGTCCTACCGATATTATCAGCACGAATTTCTGCCTCCCCCGCCTTTGAATCCTAAACCTGCGGGTCAATATGAACCCTATGATTATGACGGTTGAGCATTGACAAAAGCGCTTACTTTGATACGGGGCAGCGAGTGCAGCGGGAAATAAGTATTGATACAGTGAGAAATATAAGCACGTGAGCCAGAAGCTTTGATATTCAAAACTTCTGGCTATTAGCTATTTTTATCACGGACTTATTTTGGGCGGTAAGCCTGTTCAATTCCCCACAATGTCCGCCCCTTTGACTGATTAGTTGGAAACCTCAGCCATTTCAATGATTTGGTCGTCAAAGTCTTTAACCAGGAAATTCAAAGGTTTGTCCCGACGGATTTTGTGCTTCACGCCCTTCATTTGGACCTGCATTAACACCTGTTCTAAACAGTCATGATCGAAGCAGACATGTCTCTGGCGATTCTTCAATCCCAGGCTCGCTCCCGCAATGACATGCAGCTGGGTATTTTTCTTGAGTTGATACCACATGCCATCAGGGTTGCTATAGGTTCGATCCAGTGAACTGGGGGTGTACATGGGGTCGATGCCCGCTGTCCCAAAACTTTGTTCGTAGTTGTAGTAATAATGCAGCGGCGCATCTGCGGCAGGCAGCCTCAGGACTCCCTCATAAAAGCGCTGAGCGATTTCTAAGTCTGACACCATAATGGTATGAACTTTTGGGGCGCTGGTGAGAAACATCCACATAGCCCCGGCATAGGCCGCTAGCAGCAGCACCATGACGCCTTGGGTGGACAATAAGCTGTCTAGGGGTAATCCGAGCCAAGCGGCGCCCAGCAAATCGGATGACGCAATGGAGGAAGATATCAAAGAGGCGATCGCAACAGTCATGAACACTTAAATAAATTAAGAATCTTTAAACAATTTTACCTTCTAGCCAAAGTCTCGAACTATGTTAAGCGCTTTGGGAGAACTCTGGGGAGCCCCCGCCAACCAGCTGAGGCCCGCCAGCTGAATTACGGTCAATCAACACTGAAAAAGCGCCATTACCCATCGCTCCAGGCTTAGACAAAGGAAGACGAAGGATTCCAGCTGCGGGACAAGCGTCATTTAGAGAGGAATACAAACATTCAGGATCTAGTCGTAAGTCGACTGTGAACCGCCGCCCCACTCTTAGAGTATCCTTATCCCACATAACTAATTCCGGTTGAAGTAGACGCCTTTCATCCTGTTTTCAGTTTATCAACCCGAACTTGACTACAGATGAAGTTCAAAACGTCTCCATATTTGTAAAAATCGGTGCTCACTTGTGAACACAGGGGTATATTAAAAGCTATTCACCTGAATTCAGTTGTATGCGAATTATTCAAATCACTCAATAACAGTTCAAGACTGTGCAATTTCCAAACTTCCCCGAAAGCAATCATGAAATTATCCGGTCACTCTCCCACCACAGTGACCAGGATCTGTTGGACCTATTCAAACGCCATCCAGACTCAGGGCGGTATTTCACGGCTCTGTTTTGTCGATACAGCCCGATTGTCTATACGCTGATTCGCCATTCGGCTAAATCTCCCGTCCAGGCGGATTATTTATTCGCCTTAACTTGGCGGCATATTTTGCATGAGCTGGGCGGTTTAGATTTGTCGGCGACGGATGACGAGGCAGACGGTCCAAAGGCGCCATTGACGCTACAGGCCTGGCTGATTAATGTCACTGCGTTGTGTATCAATCAAGCAGTTTTGCCAGATGTCGCCTCCATTCACTATTCTCTCCAAGCGGCGTCCCCGCCATTATGGTGCTATGTCGAGCGCGCCCTTGATCGACTCGCGCCTCTGCAGCGGTTAATCGTTCTGATGGCCCAAACTTTTTCTTGGAGTGAAACACGAATCGCCGCTTACCTCCAAGCGGAGGGCGAACGCATTACCCCAGGGCAAGTCGGCGGTCGACTCCGGGAAGCTTACAGAGAGTTGGAATTGGCTTTGCCAGACGATATTCGAACAATTTATTTGGACCAGTTGCCCACTGCTTCCTTAGAAGCAACGCCAGAGCAAGACGCCGCACTGCTCAATGAAGATGTCTGGGGTTTGGCTGACTTGGAGCTGGAGCCAACGACTTCTGTGGGGAGCGAGAACTAAGACAGATATGGGGTTATCTTAATTTGCTGAGTGGGGAGGACACAATCAATGGGTGGTTTAGGACGGGTGATTCAGGTGCTGACATTGGCGGCCGTGTTGGGTTTAGGCAGTCCGATAGCAGCAGCCAATGATTTAAGAACTCAGTTGGATATTCGGCCCAACAATCAAACAGCAGGGCTGTCAAGGGATACCGCTGATCAACTCATGCGATTAGGGGGCAATCAGCAAGCTGCTGGAAACTATCAAGCAGCCATTAGCGCCTGGACTGAAGCTTCAGAGATCTACCACGAAATTGGCGATATGGCGGCTTTAGGGATTGCGTACGACTACATTGGGCTGACCTATGGGCAGCTAGGGCAATATCTCGAAGCAGAGGACGCCCTCAGACGTAGACTAGCCATTGCTCGGGATAATTCTGATTTTCAAGGTCAAATTTTTGGCTGGAACAATCTAGGGTCTCTTTTTATCCAGCGAGGGGACGTCCGTTTAGCCCAGACCGCTTTTAGGGAGGGGCTGACAATCGCTCGCAGTTTAAACAGCTATAAAGGGATTGGCTTATCCCTAAGCAATCTGGCGCTGGGGGCGGCCTCTCGAGGGAATGCGCAGGAAGCAATCAAACTGTATGAAGCCGCCATCAACTATCGATTTCAGGCTGGAGATCGCCTCGGTGAAGCCAATACCCTGAATGGGTTGGGGGACGCCTATCGGTCCATGGCGCGGACATCGGATGCGATTGGGGCGTACCAATTAGCGCTTCGATCGGGTCGAGAGTTGGGCGATCGCGCCATCCAATTACGCGCCATTGACGGCTTATTGGCAATTTACCTGAATCAAGGCGATGTCCAGAACGCCCCCTCACTGCTGAATCAACGAGTCGCGCTGACGACGGAGCAAGGGGATCAATGGCAACGATTGAAGACGCTTAGATTGCTGGGAGAATACTATGAAAAAGTTGGCTCCCCGGAATTAGCGATGAACTTCTATGAACAAGCTTTGGAGCTTGCTCAAGCCCTCGAGGATAGTCAACAGGTCGTTTTCTTAAATAATCGATTACTCGATTTGAGTAGTGTGGCTCCTCTTTGAACCCCTGGACGTCTCTTCACGCTAAAATTCACCGCACCTTGCGATCGCGGGGTCTACTGCCCCCCGGCAGCCAAGTGTTGGCGTCCGTGTCAGGCGGACAGGATTCCATTTGTCTGATTCAACTGCTGCGGCATCTACAGCCGAAGTGGAATTGGCGAATCGCGATCGCCCACTGCGATCATCGGTGGCGCCCAGACTCCGCCGACAACGCCGCCTTCGTCGCTCACCTGGCCCAAGCCTGGAGCCTTCCCTGCCATCTCGAAATCGCCCCTCACCCGCCCAAGAGCGAAGCCGCCGCCCGTCAATGGCGCTATCAGGTCTTTGAGACGCTAGCAGTCACCCATGGTTATGAGGCGGTAGCGACTGGACATACCGCCAGCGATCGCGCCGAAACGCTGCTCTACAACTTAATCCGAGGCAGCGGCTCAGACGGATTGCAGGCGCTGACCTGGCGCCGTCCCTTGAGTCCTACCCACCCAGAGATTCTCCTAGTGCGCCCCCTGCTAGATATCACCCGAGTTGAAACGGGCAAGTTTTGTCAAGACCAAAATTTATCCATCTGGCAAGATAGCACCAATCAAGATCTGCGATACGCCCGCAACCAGATTCGCCATGAACTGCTTCCCTACCTAAAGACCCACTTTAACCCCCGGGTTGAAAACAATCTGGCCCAAACCGCTGAAGTCTTAGCCGCTGAAGTGGACTACCTGGAAACCTGCGCCGCTCAGCTCTTCGACCAGGCTTTCACCCCAGCAGAAAACGACGACGCCCATCGCCCCACCCTCCGCCTGCATCGCCCCACCCTCCAGGCAGCTCCCCTAGCCCTTCAACGACGGGTCATTCGCCGCTTCCTGCAGCAAACCCTCTCCCATCATCCCAATTTTGATCAGGTGGAAAAACTCATGACCCTCATCCCGGCGCCGAATCGGTCCCGTACAGACCCATTCCCGGGAGGCGCGATCGCGGAGGTGAAGGGGGAGTGGATTGTGATGGTGTATTAGAGGGATAGTGTAGAGACGCGAAATTTCGCGTCTCTACACTAT
>JASJDH010000057.1 GCA_030065175.1 Leptolyngbyaceae cyanobacterium MO_188.B28
ATTGAACCGCCCGGTGAACGAATTGCAGCGGGTAAACCGGCCATGGCGACAATTTGCCTTAAAGCCTCTCAGAGCGGCAACAGTATCGGACTTGAAGTGATCGATGATGGCCGGGGTTTGGATTTAGCAAGTATTAAGCGAACTGCTGTGCGACGCGGGCTTCATTCCAAATCGGAATTATCCAAGATGAATCCTGAGCAAATCCAGGCCTTGATTTTTGCGCCCGGTTTCTCGACTCGCACATCAGTCACCGAGATTTCGGGTAGAGGGGTGGGCTTGGATGTGGTGCGGGTTAATGTTGAGCGCCTGAAGGGTTCAATTCAGGTGCACTCTACGCCAGCTCAGGGATGTACCTTCCGATTCACCCTCAGCAATAGTCTAGCAACCACCTCAGCTTTAATTTTGACGGTCAATCAAACGCCTTATGCGATTCCAGCTGAATTTGTCGACTTAATGATGCGGGTCAATCGGCAGGATATCTTTGCCCTTGAAGGCAAGCCAACGATTACCTTTCAAAATAGTCCCCTATCTGTGGCCTGGCTCTCTGATCTGCTGGACCTGCCTGTATCTGTCGCGGCTCATCCTAAAGATATGAGTTCTTTGGCGCAGTCTAGCCCCTGTGTTGTCCTCAAAGTTGGGTCAGAACGATTGGGCGTATTTGTCGATGCATTAGTCGATCAACAAGATATTGTTTTGAAACCCCACAGTAAGCTGCTCAAGCGGGTTCGAAATATTGCCGGAGCAACTATCCTCGGCTCTGGGGAAGTCTGTATGGTGCTCAGTCCCCAGGACCTGATCAAATCTATCCAGGGCAAGGCGTCGGATGCTTTGACGTCCGATCGGACAATCGTAGCCAAAGATACCCAACCGAAAGTGCTGTTAGTGGAAGACTCGGTTCCGATTCGGACACAAGTACGGCGCATTCTAGAAGGGGCGGGTTATTGCGTCACCACTGCAGTAGATGGACTAGATGGCTTCGACAAACTTCAGGATGACGTGTTTGATGCGGTGGTGTCTGACGTGGAAATGCCTAATCTAAGCGGCTTAGAGTTGACCACACAGATTCGCCAACAAACGCAATATGAGGGACTACCTATCATTTTGGTCACGACGTTAGCAAAGGAAGAAGACAAGCGCCGTGGCGCTGACGCGGGCGCAAACGCCTACATCACCAAAGGTGATTTCGATCAAAGCTTACTCATCAATACCCTTAGGAGTTTAATTTAATCATGGCTAATCCAATCAAAGTTGTTCTGGTGGAAGATTCTGCGATCGCACTCCAAATTCTGCAGAGGTTAATTGATTCATCCCCAGAAGTAGATGTGGTAGGCACCGCCCAGAATGGAGCTGAAGGGTTAAAAGTAATTGCCCAAACCATGCCGGATGTGATCTGCACCGATCTGCAAATGCCTCAAATGGATGGGCTGGAGTTCACCCAAAAAGTCATGTCGGAATTCCCCCGTCCCATTTTGGTGGTGAGCAATACCGTGCATCCTTCTGATGTGGATAATATCTTCAATTTAATGCAGGCAGGAGCCTTAGACTTTTTCCCAAAACCAACATCGGGCTCCGCCACAGACTATGAAAGACTCAAGAGTACATTGGTTACTAAGATCAAGGTCTTAGCCAGTAAAAAAGTCTAGTGTTGCTCGGCAAAAATTCCATCAAGGATAGACTCAAAAATAACTGTCGCATATCGGGATACTCACCGGTTATGGAATCATTGGAGCATCCCGCAGAATGCGACAGTCATTGATTGGGCGTTCCCAAGGGGCATCAGATTAACCGCCAAGCGTGAGACGTATTCTGTCAATTTTTCCAACAATTATTGTTTAGAAACAGCAAGATAGAAGTGTCGCCAGTAAGAATTAGGGCTCGCTAGAGACTGTTTCCACAAAGGGCTTTCCTTGTTTTTCGCAAGACCAGCTATAACAACCTCCTGATTAGTTTCAGATAACTGCTTCAAGAAAGTCAACACAGTCTTATCTTCCAGCCTTATTCGAGAGAACTGCTCTTCCCACTGCCGAATTCGACGGGCAAAATGGAAAGCGTCTTTTCCTTCACTCAAAACCGTCAGCCACTCCCAACGAAGTAGACAAGTGGTGAGATGAATATCTAAAGAAAATTCTGTAACAGGCTTGATCCACTCAGGCAGGGTTCCAGAGATGTCTGTTTCCGCTTCCAGTAGCGCAGGGGCAAACCCTCTATCTGGCGAGAATTTCCCGTAAAAGGCGACCTGAAGGAGAGATTGCATGCTCGCCGCTACTTCCTCAAGGTCTTGGATAAAGGCATTGCTGTCGAAGTCGGCAGTTTCCCACGATATATCTTGCTGCAAGTATCTACTTTCTTCCTCAGTGGCTTCCCAGATAATCTCATCCCATACCTGCCAAAGTTCAGCCCATGTTTGCGCCAACTTTGCATGGCAGATGGGAGCAGCTTGCGAAATTTCGGGCAAGCCTGAAGATTTTAACGGGGCAAGAATTTGCTGCATCTTCTGTCGAGTCTCTGCCTGTAATGGGGCCAACTCCCTGGACCGAATCTCTGACGGTAAGATATCAAATAATGCATCTAATAGTTGCGCGATTTCTGATTGAGTTAGCGTAGCAACGATTTGATCGCCGATTTTAGCTGGAGCATTAAACTGGCCTTGAACCTGTTTTGCCATTTAGACTGACCTCCATGGATCTCTATCCGCTTTCCAGGTACAGTAAGGCGCTAGCAATCTCAGGGTGCGATCGCAACTTGATTTGATTGTAGAGAATTACGTCTAACAACTATCCTACGTGTTATTGAACAGATAGATTGACAAACTGAAATTAATTTGTCTAACAGACCTGATTTTTTTATCTTCCGTAAATTTCTTGGAATAATCCCAGTTTTGTATCAGTCCCAATTATTAATTTTTTTAGCAAGTCAAATTGCCATGGATAAAGAAATTTTTCAGCATGCGCGGCAATATGACGGAGCTGGGAAATTTGATCAAGGGTCGAGGCGGCGGATGAAGGCGATATCCGGAGCCATCGCCCAATGGGATGTTTCCATTGGGCAAGAAATTGGCTAATCAGGGTACGTTCTTGCAAAGTAATTGGATATCCTGCTGACATGCTGGCATAAAGTGTTTGATTAGCCGTGGCTTGACAGTGTTGGAGGATATTTGGATCGAAGGAGGACCACTCCTCAGCCAGAAGTGGCGGCAATATTGGCAGCATATTTGCCTTCAGCAGACTCAGGTCTAACCCGCCAATTGTCGATCCGCCGTTGGCCAGTAGAAATTCATATAGATTGTGATGTATGGTCTGACTGACCTCACGATGAACAGTTTCGCAGAAATAGAGTCCGGCTTCAGAATAATCGACTAATTGGGGATCCAATTCTTCTGCTTGAATCAACAGATGATTTTTGTGGGCAATATAGAGATCTTGCTGACTGCGGGACTGAAGACAATCCCAGACCTTCTTTCCTAAAGCTTCGCGAACCAACCGCCTGATGTCTTGAGGGGTAGGAAGCGAATGACTACTCTGGCTAAGTTGGGACTGAAGCTCAAGCATATAGGCTTCTTGATTCTGGATCGTCGTCTTTTGCTGTTGGCGTTCAGTTTGTAGTACCTGAAATTGTTTTTGTTGATGGATAGGCAGTTGGGACAGGGTTTCCTCTAACAAGGCAATCTGATGGCGAAGAGTTTCAAGGTGGCTCTCTTTTTCACAGAGAAGATCATCCTTCGCCATTAAAAGTTGGGTCTTCTGCTTGATTTCGAGCGCATTTAAACCGGCTTGAATGAGATTGAAATAGTAGGGTTCCGACACATCCACCGGACGAGGCGCTTGGCCAGACAATGAGAGAAATCCCTGACGTTGGGGTAATTGAACGAGGAGCACTTGCCCCGCCAAATTTTGGATGCGGAGTTCTGACGATGAACCGACTCGGGCAAAACTGCTGACATAACGCCGTTTGCTGTAGTAAAACCCTGCTCCAGCCGCCAGTAGATGACATGGGTCGGCTTCGAGATCAGGAGCAGAGGGGAGTTGATCCGTTGGTGAGGCGGCCAAGCTTGACGATGACTCGGCAACCACTGCCTGGGACTGAGGCGCTAAGGGTAAAGCAGTCCCTGGAACAGTAAACGTTTTAAGGGAACCATTCTGACCATGGGGCAACCGGGGTTCTCGCACACCGATCAATTCCAGTTCAACTGATTGCCGCCCCTTCCACTCATTCAATTGAAGTTTGTAAGCAATATCCAAGCGCTCCGGCAGGGGACAATAGTCCCCCCATCGCCATGCGATCGCTTTCATCTCTGGTCTTGGCCCGCCAGTATCCGTCTCTTCAGCGGAAGTCAGGGTCAGTTTCAGATGGGCGTTGTCTTTACCGATAGTCCGCTGTTCAACGATCCGAACATTGGGGGTCCAGAAGACGGGGTCAGGATTTTCAATGCCACAGGGGTGTATTCGATCTATCTGGTCATACTGAGATTTTGATAACTGAGAGAGGGTTGCTTCAACATCAACCGTCACTAGGGGCTGAAGATGCTCTGGCTGGAGCTGTTGCACAGCGAAGTTGATTAACCGGGACCGAACTTGCCGCAGATGCTTCGCCTTAAATGAAAAGCCGCCAGCCGCCCGATGTCCGCCAAATTTATCCAAGAGATCATGACAGGACTGCAGGGCGTCAAATACATTAAATTCTGGAATGCCCCGGGCAGACCCGCGAATTTCCTTCTGCTCCTCGTCTTCATAGGTGCCGATAAACACTGGCACACCGTAGCGCTCCACTAACCGGGACGCCACAATGCCAATCACCCCATGGTGCCACTCGGGTTGAACAACTACCAACACGCGATCTCTGTGCAAATCGAGCTTGCCTTCCTGCTGCGCTTGCTCACAAAGGGCGATCGCTTGCTCCTCAATAATTTCGCACATGCGCCGCCGCAGTTGATTCGCTTCCTCACACTGCATCGCCCGCTGCAGCGCAACGCCAATATCGTCGGTAGTCAACATCTCGATCACAATTTGCGGATTGGCGATCCGTCCTACCGCATTAATGCGAGGCCCTAACCGAAATCCAATCGCTTCTGGCTTTAATCCGGCTTGCTTGTCCCCCAATCCCGCCACTTGAATTAAGGCTTGAACGCCGGGAATGCGAGATCGCGGCAGTAACTTAAGCCCGCGGCGCACCCAACGGCGATTGACGCCAGTCAGTGGCGCCAGATCGGCAATGGTTCCCAAGGTAAACAGCTCTAATAGCGGCGCTGTCAAATCTTGAGTTTTTTGCAGACACTGGGCTAGGCAAATAGCCAGAATGTAAGCGACGCCAACCCCAGCAACCCCGCGATACGGAGAATCCGCCCGAATTAATTTGGGATTGAGAATAGCATTGGCGGGAGGTAACTTCGGGGGAATATCATGATGATCAGTGACGATCACGGTTAGCCCCAGTTCACGGGCGCGGGCGATTGGTTGATAGGCAGCAATGCCATTATCAACAGTCAGGATGACGCCAACGCCTTCAGCGTAAAAGTCTTCAACGATCCGTTGGTTAACGCCATAGCCTTCCTGCATGCGGCTGGGAATGGCATAGTCTACATCCGCCCCTAGAAATCGCAGCGCCCGCAGTAATAATGCTGTACTGGTCATGCCATCTGCGTCATAGTCCCCACAGATGGCGATCTTTTGCTGATTTGTGATTGCCTCAACCAGCAATTCCAAACTTAACGGCAAATCTGGGAACTCTTCCAGAGGAGAGGGGAGGAGGAGCAACTCAGGGTTCAAAAATTCCTTGGCCTGCTCTTGGGTTTGTACGCCCCGATTGAGTAATACTTGAGCCAGTAGAGGCGATAGTCCGGTCGATTGAGCCAAATGACAGGCTTCTTGAGGCTGGGGCGGAAAAATTCGCCACCGCTGACGCGGCATCCGCCCCTTGCGCCGTTTAATGTCGCCATTCAGTCCCGAGACGCCTTCCACCCGTTCAGGACTGCCTCTTTCAGTAGCTTCACCCGCAGAGGTACTCACCACAACCCAAATTTTAATAGTTCAAACATACTAATCATATCGCTTCGGCAGCGAGTGAGTCCTTAATATATAACGACTCTGCCATCATCCAAAATGGAAATTGATCGATCGCTAAAGCTGCCGCTGGGTAAGAATTCAACCCGCAGGACATTGTCCTCAGGGCGGAACAGTAAAGTCCTAACAGGCAAATTCGCTTCGTCCCAAAATAGTAAGGATAGATTAGGTTGAGTGCCTTCCCCAAAAAATAAACGGATTTCTTGACCCGGTCTTAGAGGATACGGGTGCATCCGACCGGATTGCTGAATCTGAACCAGTCCGGCGGTGAGATTCACTAACTGCAGCGAGACTCTCTGTCCTGGGGTAAATCGAATTTCATTAGAGCGACAGTAGGCAGTACATGTCTGAGCGACGGCTTTGTCGCTATAACCTGGCGCCATTAACAACGCTGACGCAACCAACACTGCAGAGAACAACTTTGACATGGCGCACACCCATACTAAGGCGGAATGGCTGATATAGATTACCTGGTAAAGGGTGCGATCGCCAACCTACTGACACAATAGGCAACGTGACTCATAATTTTAGTGCAGCTTAAAGAATCCAAAATTCCATCGCTGAGGTTTATCTTGTGTTTCCAATAACCGAGAAGGTTTAGGGGACAATCCATTCAATTGATTCAGGATGTCTGATATATCAGTGTCCATCTCCTGCAGTTCAGCGGCTTCTTCCCCAGATGTATAAAAGGTGCTAGAGCGCTGCCAATCCATCACTTCTTTGATAGTCATAAGCACACTTGATTAAAGCCATTTCTAGAATTGCCGATTAAACCAACAAACGCCTCGGACATAACACCTGATTTTGGTTATCAGTATTCCCGATGAATTACGAGGTCGGAGAATGGGTATAGCGTATGAATTTCTACTGGCGAGAAACCTGAAATTGCACTTATCCCAAACGGAGAAACCTGCTTAAGATAGAGTTCATGAGGCTGTAAGGCGCTCAATCAATTCGCAGCTGAACGCCCTATTTTCCGAGAAATTTCCGTCTTAACGCGATGTGCAACTTTAATTTCAACGAATTTACGTCGTTTCAGCCCTTAGAAGGGGTCTTGAGAGTAATTTTGGTCTGACGCAAATGAGAATATTCTCATTAATTATTGCCAGATAGAGATTCAGAGCAGTTGTCTAAATGTTCAAATCAGACTGAAACACCTGAACAGAGGTTAATACAAGCATATTGACTTATGAAAAAGTAAGTTGCACATCGCGTTCTTAGGAGGAAAACAGCACCTACATGTCCGATAGTCCAATCTTCGGATCCGATTTGTTCATCCTTATGAAGGCTATCCACCTATCTTGAGAAATTCACTGCCGTTTCATATAAAGCTTGACTAATTTCACTCGATATAATAAAGAAAAAATGACAACCGAGTGAAGCTCGACTCAGTTTACTGAATAGCACTAAAGCGAAATTCCAATCGAGAATCTCCCGAATTGCTAACAAAACCGATACATTAAAAAGATGTAACTTTTATTTAACAGGACTGGACCTCCTATGCGCGTAATTCTAATGACCGGGAAAGGCGGCGTTGGGAAGACCTCTGTCGCTGCAGCCACCGGACTACGCTGTGCTGAATTGGGCTATAAGACTCTGGTCCTGAGCACCGATCCCGCTCATTCCTTAGCAGATAGTTTTGAGCTGGAATTGGGGCATATGCCGCGTCAGGTAAAACCCAATTTATGGGGGGCGGAGTTGGACGCTCTGATGGAGCTGGAGGGTAACTGGGGAGCGGTGAAACGCTACATTACCCAGGTTTTACAAGCGCGAGGCTTGGAGGGAGTCGAAGCTGAAGAGTTGGCTATTCTACCGGGCATGGATGAAATCTTCAGTCTGGTACGCATGAAGCGACACTATGACGAAGGAGAATTCGATGTGCTGATTATTGATTCGGCCCCAACGGGGACTGCCCTTCGGCTCTTAAGTCTGCCTGAGGTGGCGGGTTGGTATATGCGCCGACTATATAAGCCGTTCCAGGCGGTGTCCGCTGCGCTGCGCCCAATCGTCGAGCCGATCTTTCGTCCTGTAGCGGGGTTCTCTTTGCCAACCCAGGAAGTGATGGACGCCCCCTACGAATTCTATGAACAATTGGAAGCGCTAGAAAAGGTCCTGACTGATGCAATGACGACCTCTGTGCGATTAGTGACCAACCCAGAAAAGATGGTGATTAAAGAATCGCTGCGAGCCCATGCCTACTTGAGCCTCTACAATGTCGGCACAGATTTGGTCGTTGCTAACCGCATCATTCCTGAATCAGTAACAGATCCCTTTTTCCAACGCTGGAAAGAAAGTCAGCAGAAGTATAAACATGAAATTCATGAGAACTTCCGGCCGCTTCCTGTCAAAGAAGTGCCCCTCTACTCCGAAGAAATGTGTGGGCTTGCGGCATTAGAGCGCTTGAAAGAGACCCTCTACGGGGAAGAAGACCCAACTCAGGTTTATTACAAAGAAACTACATTGCGGGTTGTACAGGAGCAGGAGAGCTACAGCCTGGAAGTTTACTTACCTGGCATTCCCAAGGACCAAATTGAACTCAGTAAAACAGCTGACGAACTCAACATTCGTATTGGCAATCACCGACGCAATTTAGTTCTACCTCAAGCTTTGGCGACCATGAAGCCCGCAGGGGCCAAGATGGAGGACGATTACCTCAAAATTCGCTTTGCTGCGGCTTAATCGATCCGAAAAAACAACTGCTTGACCACATCCAGCCGAGAACATTCCCAGTAATCAATATGGGAAATAATCAGGTTGTCATCATTCAGTTGGAGTTCGCTCCAACCCTTAATCACCATACGCGGCTTCCAAAGAAACGGCGCCGTCCAACTCAAAGTCCAGCGGGTAATAATCTGATCCGGTGAACCTGCTCTGGAGGGACTTTCGGTTCGTTCAATGCTATGCAGGTCTAAATGGGGAGCAATAAACCACTTCTCTATAAACCTGATCATCTTGCGGTAGCGTTCAACGCCATGAAAACGATTTAGGGGGTCTTCAAAATAGACCTCCTCGGCATAGAGATCGTAGCTTTGATCCGATGGGAAACGTTGATAGTCTTGCTGGATGCGGTCAAGAATATCCATTCTTCATACCCCCCTACCGTTCGTCTCGCCCCCTCAACCTTAACGAATGGAGCCTCTGCAATGGCGACTACGCCGTTCGTTGGATCCAACTTCATCATGGAACCATAGATGGAGACCATTTCGAGTTAGGATACGGCTAAGCGTTAAGAAATATTGAGCCATGGCCGAGCGTCCTATCAAGAAATCTGACCGAGACAAGGGCTCCCCAGAGCCGAAGGGTCGTGGGAAAGGAAAAGGAAAAGGGAAGGGTAAAGATAAACGGGATAAACGATCGGCGCCACCGGTTAACCCAGCTTTAGTTCGTGGACCTAGACCCGGCAAACCTAAGCCGCCCGCCCCTGAAGAAGTCGTTGAAGAAACCCATGAGGCTGAGGCTGAGCCAGTTACGTCCGAGTCTCCGGTAACAGTTGAAGACAGCCCAGAAGTCGTCGCTGCAGAACCTGCTGTTGCAGAAACGTCGGCATCTCCAGAAACAGTCGAAGAAAGTCCAGAGGTCGCCGCAAAAGAGACTGCCGCGGAAACTCCAGCAGCTCCAGAAACAGTCGAAGAGAGTTCGACTCCGGCTGAAGAATCTGCCGTTTCAGAAACGCCAGCAGCCCAAGCAACAGTTGAAGAAAGTCCAGAGGCTGCAGCTGAAGAACCTGCTGCGGAGGAAGCGCCTGCGGTTCCAGAAGCCGACAAGCAGGAGCCAAAGGCTATGGCTGAAGAACCTGCCGCTGAGGAGGCGCCCGCAGTTCCAGAAGCCAGCTCAGAGAGCCCAGCGGTTTCTGAGGAAGAACCCGTTGCGTAAGCGGCGACGGCTCTAGATGACGCTGAAGAGGATTCTGAGGAAACCGAACAGGTTGCTAAGATCCCTTTTACAGTGAAGTCAATCGGTATTCTGATAATCCCTGGCCATGGCCGGGGATTTTTATTAGGAGCCTTGCATTTTAAATTTCTTTCAAGGTTTCCATCTGAGAGATGAAGCGCCACTCCCCTGAACGCCGACAATTTGTCACTCTAATCACTCAGCTGGAGCTTTTGGCTATAAGCGGGAGCCTTTGGTTAAATGTATTACACTCCCTAAGAGTTAACGCAGCAGTCAGTTAAGGGAATAATCGCAACCCATGCGGAGTCGCCATCTCATCTTAGCTCTGGTCAGTGCATCCTTAATCGGCCTTTGGGGGGCTGGTTGCCGTTTTTTCCCCCGCCCTCAGCAATCCGATCAAGTATCGACTGCTGAAATTCCTGAAGGCTCAAACCCAGATCAGGATTTATCGATGTTACGGTTGCTGTACAGTCGACGCCCGGTAACCTTAAATCCTCATTTAGCCACGGGATATCAAGACTTTGAGGCTGCTCGAATTGTCTATGAACCATTAGCAAGCTACGACCAAGACGGCGTGCTTATCCCATTTCTTGCCGCTGACATTCCTACCGTAGCCAATGGCGGAGTCGCGGCGGATGGGCGTTCTGTAACATGGCGGCTACGCCAGGATGTGCAATGGTCAGATGGGAAACCTTTCACCGCTGCAGATGTGGTGTTTACCTATGAATTCATTAATAACCCCGTGGTGGCGGCGGCTACTGCCCAGAACTATGAGGCGATTGAGACGGTAGAGACGGTTGATGATCACACGGTAAAAATCACCTTCAAGCGGGTCAATCCGGCCTGGTCAATCCCGTTTACGGGGCAAAGCGGCCTCATCTTACCGCGTCATATTTTTGAAGAATTCAACGGAGCCAATGCCCGCAGCGCCCCAGCCAATATCCAACCGATCGGCGTGGGGCCCTACAAAGTCATTGAGTTTACGTCCGGGAAGGTGGTGTTTGGGCCGAATGACCAATACTGGGACACAGCCCCAGCCTTTAAACGCGTGGAGCTTTGGAGCGGCATTGCTCCCTATGCGGCGGCCCGGTCTGTACTCAAAACAGGTGAAGCTGACTTTGCCCATAATCTTCAGGTGGAGGCGTCTACGTTGAAGGAATTGGAAACCGCTGGCCAGGGCAAGATTCTCACCACCTTTGGTTCTTTTGTTGAACGGATTATGCTCAATCCGACGGATCCCAACAAGGCGACGGAGGAGGGTGAGCGGTCTAGCTTGGAGTTTCCCCATCCTTTCCTGAGCGATCGCACTGTCCGGCAAGCCATGAATCTGGCGATTGATCGGGATGCGATCGCCCAAGACCTCTACGGATTTACCGGCCGTCCCACCGCCCAACTGCTAGTGGCCCCCGCCATTTACACCTCCCAGAACATCGCCTATGAATACAATCTAGAGAAAGCGGCCGCGCTATTAGAGAACGCGGGTTGGAGAGACACCAACAATAATAGCGTTCGAGACAAAGGGGGGGTTGAAATGCAAATGCTTTTTCAAACGTCGGTCAATCCGGTTCGACAACGGACTCAGGAAATGGTGCGGGACAGTCTGGGAGCCATTGGCGTCGCTGTAGAGATAAAACGGGTGAGAGGGGATGATTTCTTCTCCTCCAATCCTCAGCAAACTCAAAGCATCAATCACTTCTACGCTGATCTGCAGGCCTATAACACCGGAAACGAAAGTCCCGATCCAGCGACCTATATGCATTGGTGGACTTGCGGCGAAATTGCCGCTCTGTCGAATAACTGGCAAAAGCCCAACAACGCCCGCTATTGCAATCCTGAATACGATCGCTTGTGGGAAACCGCCTCCCAAGAACTGGACAGCCAAAAACGAGCCCAATTATTTCAACAGATGGATGAGCAGTTAGCTCAGGATGTCGCTGTAATTCCCATAGTGCACCGGGCGATCGCAAACGCCATGATCAACTCTCTTGCAGGCGCCAATCCAACCCCTTGGGACGCTAGCACCTGGGATATCAAAAATTGGCGACGAACTGAGAGCCCCTGATCAATGCCCATGATCAATGCCTGTAGGAAGCTGTATCCTACACCAGGGAGAATACAGGAGTCAGGAAACAGATTTCAGCGCGTACTGACTACTGGCGTCTGATTCCTTCATGACCGAACTTCCTCGGCTTAAATGACATACCATAGCCGATATTCATGACTTAAAAATAATTGCCCAGTTTAAGCTGATAGCCTTAACTTAAACCCACCCCTTAGTCCCCAGTCGCCAATTCTGATCATGCTTCGACGATTCGCTGCTCCAGCTCTCTGCCTTTTTCTCTTAGCCGCATGTGGCGGCTCCGGTCGTCAAACCGCCTCTAACAACGGATCCTCTGCAACCGACAAGTCCAACCAAGGCGCGTTGCGCCTTTTGTATTGGCAAGCCCCCACCATTTTGAATCCTCACCTTTCCACAGGGTTCAAAGATGCAGAAGCCAGCCGAATTACCCTAGAACCCTTAGCTAGCTTCGATAAATCGGGGAATATGATACTCTTCCTAGCGGCAGAAGAACCCACGCTAGAAAATGGCGGTGTGGCTGAAGATGGCAAATCGGTGACTTGGCGGCTTAAACAGAACGTCAGGTGGTCGGATGGAACCCCTTTCACAGCAGCAGATGTGGTGTTTACCTATGAATTTATTGCTAACCCAGAAGCCGGCGCCATTACCACCGGAACCTATGAGCTGATTGAAAGTGTAGAGGCCATTGACGATTACACCGTCAAAATCAACTTTAAGACGGTTAATCCATCCTGGTTCCTGATGTTTATGGGAATAGAAGGGATGATCTTACCTAAGCATATGTTTGAGGCCTACAACGGAGCCAATGCCCGCGAAGCCCCAGCCAATCTGAAGCCTGTGGGAACCGGTCCCTTTCAGGTAAAAGAATTTAAGCCAGGGGATACCGTCGTCTATGAACCCAATCCCAATTACCGATCGATTGACTCGATTTTCTTTCAGCGGATTGAATTGAAGGGCGGTGGGGACGCCACCTCTGCGGCCAGGGCAGTCCTTCAAACTGGTGACGCCGACTTTGCCTACAACATCCAAGTCGAGGCGCCCGTTCTTAAACAATTGGAAGCGGCGGGGCAAGGGCAAGTGGTGGCAAGTTTCGGGGCCTTGGTGGAAAGAGTTCTTTTTAATTTTACAGATCCCAATCAAACAACTCAGGACGGAGAACGCTCTAGCGTTGATTTTCCTCACCCTTTCTTTACCGATCCCCAAGTGCGTCAGGCTTTTAACTTGGCGATCGATCGCGACGCCATTGCAACTCAGCTGTACGGTCCGACTGGTAAGGCGACCGCTAACTTCCTCGTAGCGCCTGCGCCTTATCATTCATCGAATACCCGCTATGATTTTGATTTGGAAAAAGCGGCGGCATTACTGGACGCAGCGGGTTGGCAAGACAGCAATGATGACGGCGTCAGAGACAAAAACGGCGTAGAAATGAAGGTGCTGTTTCAAACATCAGTCAACTCATTGCGACAGAAAACACAAGAGGTGATCAAGCAATCCCTGGAGTCTATCGGGGTTGACGTGGAACTCAAAAGTATTGACGCCACCATCTATTTTTCCAGTGATCCGGCTAGCACCGAAACCGTAGAACATTTCTATGCAGACCTACAAATGTTTACCACTGGCAACAGCAATCCGGATCCGGGGTCTTACATGAAAAATTACACCTGCGACGAAATTACTCAAAAGGCGAATAATTGGTCAAAGGAAAACTATTCCCGCTATTGCAATCCTGATTATGACGATCTCTGGCGGCAATCCACAATAGAGCTTGATCCGCAGAAGCGGCGACAGTTGTTCATTCAAATGAATGACTTGCTGGTGAAAGACGCAATTGTCTTGCCCCTAGTACATCGAGCAGATGCAGACGCCGTCAGCAATCAATTGGTGGGCGTTGATCCCACCCCTTGGGATCTGCACACCTGGAATATTGCAACTTGGAAAAGACCTTAATGGCAGGAAAGGAGATCAGATAAATGAGGCGCAAGTCAGCGGCATCTGGTTCTGGATTCTGCCGCCTGACTGATGTATCTATCTCTATGATTCCTATGACTGTTTTCCCGGGTTACGTTGATAGTCAATGATTCCTAATCATTTGATTTGTTTACTATCAATTTTTCCTGTAGAGAGCGTCAAAACTCATGGGATCTGATTGGATTCGCTTCAGAGCATAGTAGACTATGAAACGGTGTTGAGGGTTCTTGATGATATAGCCCCATCGCCTAAGGCGGATGTATTTCCCCGAAGCGACTAAGGATAAGTAGGCTATCGCAGAAGCAATGGCGTTAGGAGAGTACTCAATGTCGAAGAAATTTGTCGGTATGCTGACAGCTCTGAGTATTGGCTTGACATTATCCAGAATATTCACATCGCCTGTGAATGCAGGACGCTTAGTTTTAGATCAGTCTCCTCAAATTCTGGCGAGTCATTTTGGTCAGCCGCTGGAGCCTCAAGAGGATATCGTTTACACCTTAAACTATCCCACCGACAACATTCGACGCATTTTCCCAGATTTCCCCGAAGCAGGGGAGCTGCGGGTGACCTACATCAATAACCGGGCTCAGCGTATTGAACTGGAACCGAAGGGAGACTTTGCCTACCATCCAGAAAAATTCTTTGATTATATCTTTGGGTATCAGCCTCCAATTATGCAGCCGATTAATTTAGATGCAACCGAAGATCCGATCAAGGCTGAACTCTGTTTGGGAAATGGAATTGCAACTGAATATAAGCCCCAAGCTCCCGGCGATTTGTTTATCATCGAGTTTTACTACAATGCTGCTTGTGAACCGCCCTATGGAGAGTAAGCGATCGCATTTGTAGAGTTGAGCGCGCCTTCAAACCAGACTTCATGTTCCGCTACTTCATCCGTCGCCTGCTGACCTCTATTCCGACGCTGCTCGCCATCAGCATAGTGATTTTTGGGGTGCTCGCCATCGCCCCAGGCAATCCATTGGGAGAATTTGCCAGCAATCCCGCCATCACGGCTGAAGTTCGGGAAAACCTTCGACGCTCCTTGGGTTTGGATCAGCCCATTTATATCCGCTACTTCAAATGGGCTAGCGCCTTTATCCAAGGGAACATGGGGTATTCCTTCACGAGCCGTAGCCCCGTCAATCAGCTAATTCTGCAACGATTACCCGCAACTTTATGGGTGATTGGGGCGGCTTACCTCCTCAGTGTCGCCATCGCCTTTCCCCTCGGCGTCATCTCCGCCCTAAAACGCCATACCATCTTTGATCGGATCGCCACCACCTTCGCCTTTATTGGATATTCTTTACCGACCTTTTTTACCGGGCTACTGTTCATCATCATTTTCAGCGTTAAGTTGAGATGGCTGCCCTTCATCTATAACAGCACGCTCGAAGTCACAGATTGGGAAAGTTTTATCGCTCAGATCAAGCAATCCCTGATGCCAATTTGTGTGCTAGGACTGTTTCAAGCAGCCGTACTGATGCGATTTGTTAGAACCTCGATTTTAGAAGAATTAAACCAGGGCTATGTACAGACCGCCCACGCCAAAGGGTTACGAAGCTGGCGAGTGATCAATATCCACATTTTGCGAAACGCCCTGATTCCGGTGGTTACCCTGGTCGCCCTTGATATCCCCACTGTATTTACGGGGTCTCTAGTGACCGAGCATGTTTTTCGGGTGCCTGGCATCGGCGCGCTGTTGCTAGACTCCATTTACCGTAGCGATACGCCGGTAGTGATGGCGATTTCATTTATCTATGCAATTTTAGTGGTGATCTTTAATCTGATTGCTGATCTTCTATATGGACTGCTTGATCCGAGGGTGAGATATGGGAATTAGGGAAAAACTGTCTCTTGTCCCTACCTCTACCCAAGCTGAAGCAACTCAAGGTCGGTCCTGGTCGGAAGCTTGGAGACGATTTCGGCGCGATCGCACCGCAGTTTTAGGCGCTATCATCCTGCTGACTATCATCCTGGCGGTGCTTTTGGGGCCGCTCGTATACACAACCCCCGCCAACCAGATTGATTTTTCCCAAGCAGTGGCCCCGCCGAGTTGGGAGCATCCATTTGGCGCAAACGATCTGGGGCAGGATCAGCTAGCGCGCATCCTATCGGGGGGTAGAATTTCACTCGCTGTCGGGGTAATGGCCATGGCGACGGCGACTACTGTGGGGGTTGTGATCGGAGCCATGGCGGGGTTCTATGGCGGTTTGTTGGATGGCGGATTGATGCGGCTGACGGATCTATTCCTTTCCCTACCGCAACTACCGTTAGCACTATTGGTGATCTATTTATTTGGCAATCAAGCGCGGGCGATCGCAGGACCCGAACTGGGGATATTTTTCCTGGTGGTCATGGTGATTGGCGGGCTCAATTGGATGTCAGTGGCCCGCTTAGTGCGAGCTGGTTTTCTGACCATGAAAGAGCGAAATTTCGTAGCGGCGGCTAAAGCCTTAGGGGCGAGACCGCGTCGACTTATTTGGTTTCACATCTTGCCAAATGTCATTGGCCCAGTGATCGTTGCAGCAACCCTCGCCGTCGGCTACGCCATTATCACCGAATCCACCCTCAGTTTCCTGGGATTAGGGTTTCCACCGGATGTCCCCACTTGGGGGAGGATGCTTTACGATGCTCAAAATTATTTGGAAACCGCGCCCCATATGGCTTTATTCCCAGGGTTAATGATTTTTCTAACGGTCTTGAGTATTAATTATGTTGGCGATGGACTTCGCGACGCCTTTGATCCGAAGATTCGCTAGGAAATGAATGTAACCTGACGTCCCGTTAAAAGACCGTTAGAAGCAGGAGGCAATCTGGATAGAAAGAATAGGTAATTAGGCAAAAGCAATTATTTCTCAAGCAAGCTGAAGATTAGCGGCGACGTTCGCAGCCTTCAGCATGTGATAAGTAATCATGAGCTGAGTGAGCGCTAGCGGATAACTTCGTAGCGTCTCTCCAGTGGTGCCGGTTACCTTGCCAATATTCTCATTACCGGTCAGACTGCAGAATTGACCAAGGTGGGGGACTTCATTGCAAAGAATGTGTTCCAGTTCCTGAACTTGTTTAGCCGTAGCGTGCCCTTCAATCTCCAACACATCCACCGGTTTACCCATATCTCGATCCAAGCCTAAACGAATGGCGTCTCCCAAATGGCTACCATTGGCGTCCAAGATGTTGGTTAAATCTGGATGGGGAATAGTGGGCCTCAAAATCAGTCGGGCGTTCAAAAGCAGATCGTTATGACTGACGTCTCCTTCTGGCGGATAAAAAGAGACAACGACATCCGCCCACTGACGCTGGGGTCGGATAAATTGCTCAGAATCCGGTTCCCGTTTGCGGAGCTGATCGAGAACTTGCTCCTCGGTATACCCCCGTTTACGGACATCTCTCTTGACCTTCCAGTTAGACCGTAAGGATTCTGGCGGAGCCAAGTACACTTTCACATCATAGCTATCGCGGGCCGCTCGGGTTGAATATCCCAACAACCCTTCGACGATGACAAACTTCCGAGGCTGAATATATTCGGGAGCGTCGAAGCATCCCGTTTTGTGGTTATAAATGGGTTTGAGAATCGGCTGGCCAGTCTGCAATAGACCCAGATGCTGCTGAATAATATCGAGATAGTTGCAGTCAGGATGCAGCGCTGAGATGCCGAATTCTGCTCTTTGCTGACGATCGTAGCGATGATAATCATCCGTGCAGATGACGGTGACTTCATCCTCCCCGAGAACCTGAGAGATACCACGGGTAAGGGTAGTTTTGCCGGCAGCGCTATCTCCGACAATGCCGAGAATAATCGGACGACTGGGCATACTTCCTCCTAGATACATTGAGTTTTGGAGCGGTTCGGGGAGATTGTCCCATTTTAAGGATCAATGGACATTAGCTCAAGAAATCCTGCATCCTCCTTGAGATAAGTTAATCCAATCATATGAGGGAAGGTTTATGGGTGAACGGTCCCTGCTGGAGCGAGCCCAAGGTGGAGAAGCCGATGCGATCGCAGTTTGGCTGAACCGATCGTTACAACGGCGAGGCATAACCGTCCAGGTTCAGCGCCAAGCAGGTGATTTGCACCTCTTATTGGAGGCGATGCAAGTTCCTGATCGAAATTCAGCGGTAACTTTTGTGCAGCAGGAGTTCACCCGGTTGAAGGTCAATTCCCTGAGTCAGATTCATGTTGTCGGTCGACGTCGGGGGGACAAACACTCTACCTGGAAAGAGTGTTTTCAGCTCAGGTCAATTCCCTCATTGTCTGATCAACTATCTTCTCATCAGACAGCTAATAAAATGGTGGAGCAGCAGAGTCATGGGACTGAGATTCCGCGAAGGCGTCCACCGATTTCAAAAGAAGCTGCGATCGCCGGAAAACCTATTCGATCCACTAATCAAATGATCCCAGATCAATTCGCCTCACAGGGCGCGTTGGGTATCCCCCAAGCCGGATGGCGGTCCTTGGCGATTGGCTGGGTCTTGGCGATGCTGCTCCTCGCGTCGGGGCGCCTCACGTTTATTTTTCACCCCTTGATCACGCTGGTGCATGAATTAGGCCACGCCGCATGCGGTTGGCTATTGGGTTACCCAGCTATCCCTGCCTTTGATTTTATCCATGGGGGAGGCGTCACCAGTCACTTTGGCCGCCTATGGGGTTTGATTGGGGCGATTTATATGGGGTTTGGATATGTCTACTACCGATATCGAAACAATTATCTAACGCTGAGGTATTTGCTTGGCGGAATTGTTCTATACAGCTTGCTTATCTTGACGCCAATCCACGCATCCATCATAACCATGATGGGCCATGGCTTTGAGTTGCTGTTCGCAGGAATTTTTCTCTATCGAGCCTTGAGCGGCGAGTCTTGTTATTACCCCATAGAACGTCCTCTTTATGGAATGTTGGCTTTTTTCACGCTGGCGTATGATATTCGGTTCGCTTATCGGCTAATTTTCGATTGGCAAGCCCGGGTAGACTATCTGCAGGGGAAAGGGGGAATCCTCCATGATTTGACGCGACTGGCGAACCAATATGCAGGGGGAAATGTGTCTGCGATCGCAGCTGGCCTTTTGGGATGCTGCCTACTTACCCCCTTGCTCACCCTATTCCTTTATCATCATCGCGGACAGACGAACTGTCTGATTGCTCGTCTATTTCGGGTATCCGATGATAGCCAGTTTCGACAAATGAAAAAAGCCCCCAGCCGTTACTCTGAGGGCAAGTGAGTGCGAAGACGCATCCTGAGGCAAAAAGACAGGTTTTACCCGCTAGTGGCAGAGGCGCCCTGAAGAGGCTCCAATGTGGTCATCTAAAACGTCGTATAGGCAGTTCTCGTCTTGGGGTTGAGATGACGTCCGTTTGATGGTTCTACCCTAACTTTGCTGACAGGCTTAATACAGTACCCAAGAGGGGTAATTTCTGTATTACACATCAAGTGTGCTCCAGAACCCAGCGACGAAAGAGTTCAACAATAATGGTCCAACCTGCCTGAGTTTCATACGCCACATCATGACGCCTCAAGGTTTTGAGGGCTGCTTGTACGGGCTCTTCCGCCAAACCCGTGGTCTCGACTAGCATACTCAAGCTGATCCCTTCTGGATGGGGCGCCAAGGCTTGCAAAATGGTCTGTTGGTAAGGCGTATCCTGACTTGCCTGCTTCCAGACACCGCTGAAATAGTAACGACCCTTGGTGAAAAATTCGGGGTTTTGGATAACGGCTTGTACATCCTCAACCGTAAAGACCGGATCGCGAGGTCGCCCTTGCTCAAAAACTTGGGTATTGTATCGACGGACCAGTTGGAACCCGATGAGCTGCACCAAATAGGGCTGCCCAGAAGTCAGGCTTTGGATCTGGTCATAGGCGTCTGGGTGATAGTCGAGGGGAAAGTCTTCATTGGGATTGGCCAGGAGTTGCCGCACTGCGCCAGCAGACAGGAAACCCACTCGGATAGGGATAATGCTGGCGAAGAAGGGATGAAAGTAGTCTTCGGCTATTTCGTCTAAGGTGTGCAGCCCGGCAAAGGCGAAAGCGACCTTAACTCGCTTGAACGTCTCCAGCTCTTTGAGTGCTGCTCCGATAATCGTCGCGAGTATCGAAAAGTTCATACGATCGCCTATTGCCAAGAGCTGATGACCTAAAGATAACCTCTTCAGGCTTTTCAGTCAGACAAAGTTTTTTCCACAGAGCTTTCGAGACGACCCTGCCTTAGGGCTAATTTGTTTCAAGAGAAACTTTTTGAAGGTCAACTTGCGAAGACAGGCCATGGACTAAGGAATATACAGCTCAAGAATGGCCAATGGCCCAATAATCGGATAGTAGTTGAACAGTCTTGTCGAGGATCGGTAGGGGCGAAGCATTTGGGAAAAAAATCGACAGATGGATTTGGAAACTAACAGCCAAATGCTTCGCCCCTACAGGGGTACGTCACTTTTTCGTCACTCTAGCAACTGTGAGATTATTCTCCCAAATCGCTAGGAATAGCAATGGTTTTTCAGACTCTACTGGACTGAACTCAGCACCTTCTCCTCAACCATTTCCGAATTCGCTTCAGGCGTCTCTGCTTCCGAGGGCGGAACCACTTGCCAAAACTGGGGCAGAAACTCAGACCAATTGGCCAGAATTCGCGCCGCCTTCTGACTGCCCGTACGTTGGGCGTGGGCTTCAATCAACCCCTTCAGTTGCTGCTCTCCAGCGGGCGTCAATACCCGCTGAAGATTCACAATCTCTCGATTGACCTTATTGGGAAACAAACCATCTTCATCCAGGAAGTAGGCCAGCCCACCGGTCATCCCGGCGCCCACATTGCGTCCGGCCCGACCTAAGACCACCACGACACCACCCGTCATATATTCACAGCAATGATCGCCCGCGCCTTCAATCACCGCTTGGCCCTTGGAGTTACGGACGGCGAACCGTTCCCCCGCCTGTCCAGAGGCGTACAGGACGCCGCCCGTTGCGCCATATAGACAAGTATTGCCGATGATCACATTCTGGGCGGGATCGTAGGCCGCATTGGCCGGAGGTTTGATGATTAACTCCCCGCCATGCATGCCTTTACCGACATAGTCGTTGGATTCACCCTCCAAAGTCAGCGTCATACCGGGCAAGTTAAACGCGCCAAAGCTTTGCCCCGCACTGCCCTGGAAATTGAGGTTTAGTTGCCCTTCAAAGCCAGCATTACCATACTTTTTAGCGATCGCTCCCGCAATCCGCGCTCCTACCGTGCGGTCGGTATTGACAATGTCAACGTCTAGGGCGGCGCTCTTTTGCTGTTCAATGGCGGCTTGGATAGCGGGCCTACTCAGAATGTCGTCATCTAACACCGGTCCATTGCTATGCACATCTTCGTGGGTCAACCAATGGCGGTCTTCCCGGGTGTCAGGCAGGGTGGTGAGGGCCGACAGATTCAGGGACGACGCCTTAGTCAGATTGACAGTTTCCCGAGGCTGAAGCAGATCAGCGCGGCCAACGATTTCTGTCAAAGAGCGATAGCCCAGTTTCGCCAATAGCGATCGCACCTCCTCCGCAATGAAGTAGAAGAAATTGACCACATGCTCAGGAATGCCGGTAAACCGCTTCCGCAGTTCTTCCTTCTGGGTGGCGACCCCCACCGGACAGTTATTGGTGTGGCAGACCCGAGCCATGATGCAGCCTTCCGCAATCATGGCGATGGAGCCAAAGCCAAATTCTTCAGCCCCCATGAGGGCCCCCATCACCACATCCCAACCCGTCTTCAGACCGCCATCGACCCGCAGCACCACGCGATCTCGCAAGTCATTCACCATCAGCACCTGGTGGACTTCCGTCAATCCCAGTTCCCAGGGCACCCCCGCATGCTTAATGGAGCTGAGGGGGGAAGCGCCCGTCCCGCCATCGTGACCAGAAATTTGAATCACATCCGCATTGGCTTTTGCTACCCCAGCGGCAATTGTGCCAATGCCAATCTCCGACACCAGCTTCACCGATACCCGAGCATCAGGATTAATCTGGTGCAAATCAAAGATCAGTTGAGCTAAGTCTTCAATCGAATAAATATCGTGGTGAGGCGGCGGAGAAATCAGAGGAACCCCAGGCTTAGACCGCCTCAACATGGCGATATAAGGACTGACTTTCTTACCGGGGAGTTGACCGCCTTCACCCGGCTTAGCCCCTTGAGCCAGCTTAATTTCAATCTGCTGGGCGTTCATCAGGTACTCAGGGGTGACGCCAAACCGCCCCGAGGCCACCTGCTTGATGGCGGAGCTGGCGGTATCGCCGTTACGCAGCCCCTTCAAATGGGGAAAGAGGGGGCTGCGGCCATTGTCATCCACATCGTTAAGGACGATAAAGCGGGTGGGGTCTTCCCCCCCTTCCCCAGAGTTTGATTTGCCGCCAATCCGGTTCATGGCGATCGCCAGGGTTTCATGGGCTTCCCGCGATAGCGCCCCGAGGGACATGCCGCCGGTGCAGAAGCGCTGCATAATCGCCTCGACGGATTCCACCTCCTCCAGCGGAATGGAGGCGCGATCGCCCTTGAAATCCAGCAGATCTCGCAGCGCCGTTAGCGGTCGATTTTTCAACTGAGCTTGATACAGTTCGTAGTGATCGTAGTGCTTGTCCTCCAGGGCTTTATGCAGCAGCTTAGTCATGGCCGGATTATTCATGTGGTATTCACCCTTGGGTCGCGCCTGGATGAAGCCCATATTCTCCAACCGTTTGCGGTTAAGCTCCGGGAATGCTTTTTGGTGGAACGCGCCAATTTCCTGAGCCAGCTCGGGAAAGGTTAAGCCGCCTAAGCGGGAGGGGGCGCCTTTGAACGCTTTGGTGAGCAAGTCAGAGCCAATACCGATAGCCTCGAAGATTTGCGCGCCCTGATAGCTGGAAATCAAAGAAATCCCCATCTTGGACAGAATTTTCAGTAACCCCGCATTCACCGCCTTCCGATAATTGGTTTGGGCTTCATTTAAGGTCAACGCTGGCAGTTTGCCAGTTTCCATCAGCTTTTGAGTTTTTGAATCCGCCCACCAGTGACGAACGCTTTCTAAGGCTAAATAGGGACAAATCGCGCTGGCCCCATAGCCGATTAAACAGGCAAAATGATGGGTGCTCCAGCATTGAGCGGTGTCTATCAGAAGAGACGCCCGCATCCGCAATCCCTTGCGGATCAAATGATGGTGTACGGCGCCAATGGCCAGCAAGGGGGGAATATAGATCCACTCGGCGCTGAGACAAGCATCTGCGCCAGCAGCGTCAATGCGATCGCTCAAAATCAGAATACGCTTACCCGCTTCCACCGCCGCTGTCGCCTGCTGGCAGAGGATGTCCACAGCTTTTTCCAGGCCTTCAGGCCTCCAACTGACTGAGTAGAGGGTCGATAGAGACGCAGTGTCTAAGTCCGACTGACGAATCAGCGCCAACTCTTGATCATTCACCAACGGAGAAGACAGCTTTAGCTGGTGGGCGAATTCTGGCCGCTCCTTCAGCAAATTCCCCCGCCCCCCTAGCTGAGTGACCAGCGACATGACCAAGCGCTCCCGTAAGGGATCGATCGCAGGATTGGTAACTTGGGCGAAGCGCTGCTTGAAGTAGTTGTAGAGGAGATGGGGTTTATCAGACAAGATAGCTAAAGGCGTATCATCCCCCATACAGTAGGTGGGTTCTTTGCCTTGGGCCGCCATATCCTGAATAATCATATCCAGGTCTTCCGCCGTATAGCCGAACGCTGTCTGCTGTCTCAACAAGGAAACCGCATCCAAACGATAGGCGTCATTGAATGGTTGGAGATGAATTTCACGCCGCTGTTGGCGCAACCATTCACCATAGGGCTGAGTCGCAGCGACCCGTTGCTTAATCGTCCAATTCTTCAAGATCTCATGGCTGTCAAGGTCTACCGAGATCATCTGGCCCGGCCCCAACCGTCCTTTCTCCAGGATAGTTTCAGGCGATAGATCAACCACCCCCGCCTCAGAAGAAACGATCAGGTAGCCGTCCTGGGTAATGAGATAACGAGCTGGCCGCAGGCCATTGCGATCCAGAGCGGCGCCCACTTGCTTGCCATCGCTGAAGACAACTAAAGCTGGGCCATCCCAGGCTTCCTGCAGACCGCTGTAGTATTCGTAAAAATCAACGATCTCTGGATGCTCAGTTAAATCAGGCTGATTCCGATACGCCTCCGGAATCATGATCATCAGAGCTTCCACCAGGCTGCGGCCAGAGCGCACCATCAGCTCCATCACGCTATCCAAATTGGTGGAGTCGCTGTGATCAGAATCAACGAAAGGTCTAAGGTCCTGTAAGCGATCGCCCCAGAGGGGATGAGCGAGATCGGACTCCCGAGCCGTCATCCAATTGATATTACCCACCAGGGTATTAATTTCACCGTTGTGCCCGATTAGCCGCATCGGGTGAGCCAGTGGCCACTTGGGCAGAGTATTTGTACTAAAACGGCGATGATAAACAGCGAATGCGCTCACATAATCAGGCGCTTGTAAATCCAAATAAAACGCTTTTAAGACAGCTGACCGCACCATGCCTTTATACACAATGGTGCGACAGGAAAAAGAGCAAACATAATATTCCTGCAAGCCTTCAGCAACCTCAGGCGCCAGGTCGGCTTGGATTTCAAGCTGTGCGCTCAGCGCCTGTCTAATCCGCCGTCGCACCCAGTAAAGCTGGCGCTCCAATTCATCTCCATGAACATTTGCAGACTGAACCAAAACCTGCTCAATCTGAGGCTGATTTTGTTTAGCTTGAACCCCCAATACATCTGGATTGACCGGAACCGCACGCCAGCCGAGCAACGTTAATCCGGCATCCTCCAAGACGTGTTCAAACTGCTTGCGGACCCTGGCGGCAGCCGTCTGATTTTGAGGTAAGAACACCATACCCACCCCAGTTTTCTCCGGCGTCAGTTCAGGCAGATTTTGCTCAGAGGCCCACTGCTGCAGCAATGTCCATGGAATGGCGGTCATAACACCGGCACCATCTCCAGAGTCTCTATCAGCACAGCATCCTCCCCGATGCTCCATACAAGCCAATGCATGAAGCGCCTTAGCCAATAAGTCGTGACTAGCCCGTCCATTTTTATCAGCAATCAACCCTACGCCACAGGCGTCTCGCTCCTCCACCAACCAACGAGGCCCCATTGATTCATGGGTTAAACCTGGGTAGATTGACCGATTCTGATTCATATGCTGATATCTCATAGGAAGATTGATCAAAGATGTCTGCTAAATAACTTCGCTCAAAAGAGCGCCACTCAAACTCACCGCCTGAATGCATTGAGCAGGATAAATCACAGTGATTTAAATCATATAAAATTCTGCAAATCCTGTCAGGAACAACTCAAAAACAGCTACAAGAATGAGTTGCTCAGCACGCAAGCGCCGAAAATGAGTCGTGTCTGTCTAACTTTCAACTGCAAAGCGTTCAAAACGGCGAAAATGTTCAAAACAAAAGCATTCAGAAACTTTAAAAGATGCCTAAAGTCCAGGAAATCCCTACGTCGCATAGAATCGCCTACCCAGCATTTAGATGGGGCATCCAGGCGGCTGCGTAAACTGCATTTTTCATAGACGACTACTTGTGAATTTTCAAGTAATCCCAAACAACAGTAGGTCCGAATTCGACAGACCCATTTTATCTCTAAACGTTTGGAGAATCAGTCTCTGAATCCCCACAAAGCTAGAATAATCCAGAACGACAACTCCTTTCTGAAAGGTGAGCGGCAATAATGACTACCGCCAGGATCGCAGATTATATCAGCCTGTAACCCACCCAAAACTGTAGTCTACGATTCAACGCCCGATCCACCGAACCTGAGCCTACAATAGGTAATCCGCAACCTGGAGACGGAAGCTTCGAGCTACAAACTAAAAAGCGCCCCTTATCAACAATCCTTTATCCCACTGCCCATAATCCTCTCCATACCGATCTTTTCAGACTTACCCCGCATGCTAATCAGACTCAATAAGGGATTTCCTGTTTCTTACTTGGGTAACTTTTAATTGAGTAATTTCAAATAGACATGCAAGTCAATACTAACGTGATGAGTAGTCAGAGTTTAATCTGGGAAGGCTGAGTAGAGTACGCCTAACTTCTAGACTCTGTCCAAAAATAAAACTCCGTTTTTGAGCCACTGTCCTCAATGGATAAAGCAATGGGTTGCATCGCCCCTGCATCAAGTTGATAAATTTTCCCTGAGATGGCGCTCAAAGTAACGAATACAGAATTCAGAAGCTCGAAATGAGCCATTAGCAACGGTTTCTCGCCTCATTCAATTGAGTCTGGACGAAAACTGCTAATTCCAACTCATCTAGAAAAGACAATGTGCCTCGATACTGTCAGTCAGTTTGCATCGCCTATTTCGTAATGCAGGTCAAAAGTAGTCAGCCTAAGTTAAAGTAGTCAGCCTAATTTGAGGAGAATTACTTCTCTATCGTCTTCTGAACACTTGCCTGCCCAATTTGAAATACCTGCTTACATCCCTGACCTCCCAACCCGCATAAGTCCCTAAACCGCTTGGAATTTTTTGAACGTTTCGATTGAACCCGATTGAACCCTGGGGAAAATCACAGTGACACATCCCTCTCCTAATCTCCGCTGCTTGACAGATGTGCGACGTCTAACGCTCAAACCCCCTGGCAGAATTTCTGTCAAGGTGTTTACCTTGGTCGGCATATTGTTGTCCGGTTGGTTAACTGCGTCACCGTTAGGCGAATTTCAAACCTTAGCGTTTGAAAGGTTGGGAAAACGTTTTCAAAAAGAATCTGCAGGCAATCTGATTGCTCGAACAGTACCTGCTTCACAGATCCTGCAAACAGGACGCCAGATCCGCCTCAACGGGCGTCTTATGACGATTGATTGGCAGCGTCGATTGGATCGAATTGGAGTGACCGACGACGCCCTGATGGAGTTTTTTGGATTGGAGCTATTAAACACTGAAGATGTTACGCAACAGCCTGTCCAGTGGTTTTCAGAACCGACCATAGAGCCCCTGGCGCTACCCAGTTGGCTAGCGGCGCAGAATCGATATCTAGACATTACG
>JASJDH010000639.1 GCA_030065175.1 Leptolyngbyaceae cyanobacterium MO_188.B28
AGTAGACAGGGGAATTCCCCTGTCTACTGCCTCCTGCCTATCGTCTACCCCCTGAAACTGCAAACTAGATGCACATCAACTCATAAGTAACTGAATGTAAATCATTAAAACCATGGCTTAAGCGGGAATATTGCTTATTGTCAGCATTCAATATGGCTCAGTGTAGGGGCGCTTTCTAAGTCTGGCCCATTTAAACGGCGCTTGAATTGGACAAGTTTGAATCCAAATGTCTACTTGAGTCTATGTTCAACGGTCTCACCGTTGATGATTGGGAGTGCTAGATAGCCAAGGTTACTGATCTTAGTTCAGGGAACCTTTCAACCACCCTCACAGCTGCTTGGCAAAGTAGCTGGATTATCCATTTGAAGAGGAATAACTTATGGAATGGTACTTAAAAGTTTTGAGGAAATATGCCGTTTTCGGCGGACGGGCTCGGCGCAAAGAGTACTGGTATTTTGTTTTATTCAATTTTATAGTCGCTCTAGTGCTCGGTGTTGTTGACAATGTACTAGGTACAAACGGCTTGCTTGGTTTCGTCTATATGTTAGGCGTTTTCATTCCTGGTCTTGCAGTGGCGATTAGGCGGCTACACGATACAGGACGGAGTGGGTGGTGGTTACTGATTGGATTTGTTCCAATTATTGGGTTTATTGTCCTAATAGTCTTTCTGGCTTCTGGAACTGAGCCTGGGAAGAATCAATATGATGTAGAGCGGGAGTTTGCTTAAGGCTTTGTTGTTCAGTCGGGAAAAATCGACTTCTGATTTAAATTGGGAAAGTTAGGCGGGCAAGAATCCTCTTCGAAAATGGCGTCGTGTTCCTCGGAGAGGATTCCATGGTCAATTTGTTAGACTGATAAAAATCGTAAGGATTTTTACTGTTTGCTCGCTGAAGGAACTATCCGCATGACGCTTGCCATGACACGGGGTACACTCTTGCGTTCTGGGGAATTACCCTCCCTGCAATATACTGCTACTCGCGATCGCTTCGATCCCACTTGGGAAGCCCCCCTCTCAACTTTGCTAGGGCTAGGTCGGGCGGCAGGCGCTGATTTCATTGAGATCTTTCTGGAGCGCAAAAATTACATTAGCTGTCTAGCTGAAGATGACGCCATTACTAGTGTTTCCCCCAGCCTAGTGACGGGAGCTGGGGTTCGGGTGTTTGTCGGTAAGGCTGATTGCTACGTCAGCACGAACGACCTGTCCTTCACCGGGTTGCGGGCGGCGCTGGAAAAGGGGCTGTCCATTATGGGGTTGCTCCTGCCCGCCCCTAATTCCCACATATCCGGCATTAATCTGGAAATTCTGCGGGATTACGCGACGGCTAGAGAAAAGGAAAGCTGGTTGACTAACGCCAGCTCAATGCAGGAAATGGGAGACATTTTGCTTTCCGCCAATGCCGACCTCGCTAAAAAGGCGACCCACATCCAGGCACGCCGAGCGGCTTATTTTAGAGATTGGCAAGAGGTGATGGTCGCTGCCAGCGACGGCACCTTCGCCCGAGATATTCGTCTCACCCAGTCTGTCGGTTACAGTCTTTTGTGCGCCGATGGCGAGCACCGCTCCTCCATTAACCAGCGGGTGGGAGACACCAGCGATCCAAACTTCCTTAGAAGCTGGCGCTACCAAGACACGGCCGATGAAGTGGCTGAAGCGGCGGGCAAGATGCTCTATGCCGATTATGTCGAATCCGGCTCTTATCCGATCATCATGGCGAATCACTTCGGCGGCGTTATTTTTCACGAAGCCTGCGGCCACCTGTTGGAAACCACCCAGATTGAACGGGAAACCACCCCTTTCATTGACAAAAAAGGTGAGAAGATCGCCCACGAAAACCTCACCGCTTGGGATGAAGGGCTGACCCCGGACGAGTTCGGCACCCTGGATATGGATGATGAAGGGATGCCTACCCAACGCACCCTACTGATTGAAAATGGCGTGCTCAAGAACTTCTTGGCCGACCGGGCTGGGTCGATGCGCACGGGCCATCCGCGCACCGGCAGCGGTCGCCGCCAAGGCTATACCTACGCCGCCGCCTCTCGCATGCGCAATACCTACATCGCGCCGAACGATTACTCCCTTGACGATCTATTCGCCTCTGTTGATAACGGCATTTACTGCAAGAAAATGGGCGGCGGCAGCGTCGGTCCCACGGGGCAGTTCAACTTTGCCGTGTCCGAGGCCTATCAGATCGAAAACGGCAAGATCACGAAGCCGTTGAAGGGGGCCACCCTAATTGGCGAAGCAATCGAAATTATGCCCAAGATCTCGATGTCTTCAAATGATTTGAGTTTAGCGCCGGGTTTCTGCGGTTCGGTGAGCGGCAGTATTTATGTCACCGTCGGGCAGCCGCACATTAAAGTGGATAGCATCACAGTGGGGGGACGATAATCAATTATGGCCAATATTCAAGACATCGCCGCCTACGCCGAAAACAGCGCCAAGAAGCTGGGCATCGCTAAGTACGACATCTACGGCTCCTCGGTGGATGACACCAGCGTCCAGGTGGATAAGGGGGAACCCAAACAGGTTAAGGCGTCTAATCGGGCCAGCGTGATTGTGCGGGTCTGGAATGACGACAATCTGATTGGAGTAACCTCAACTACAGATGTGGACTCAATCGGGATTGAATTAGCGCTGAAAACCGCCTACGAAGCCAGTGCGTTTGGGGCGAAGGAGCACGTTCCCGATTTTAGCCCTGAGGCGACTAAGCCAACAGCGGAGGTTTCCACTACACTGGCGACTCAGGCGCCCGTAGCTGATCTGCTGAAAACCCTGATCGCCACTGAGAAGGAGTTATTGGAGTCCCATTCTGCGATCGCGAGCGTTCCTTACAACGGCCTGGCCCAGAGCGGCATCGATCGCTTCTACCTCAACAGCAGCGGGGCCTTGCGCAGTGAAGAGCGCACCTATGCCTCAATTTACCTCTACGGCAAAACGGAGCAAGAGGGCCGCAAACCCCGCGCTGCTGGCGCGATTCGCATTCACCAGGGACTGGATGCGTTGGATGTCCAGGGGTGTTTGAAGGAGACGATGGAGAAAACCATCAGCCACCTCAACTACGAAAAGATCAAAACGGGCAAATACCGGGTTGTATTTTCGGCGGAGGCGTTCCTCGGCTTGTTGGGGGCATTCTCAAATCTCTATAACGCCCAAAGTATTTTGGACAAACTGAGCCTCTCGACGCCAGACTCCTTGGGAACCCAAATCGCTTCTCCATTGCTATCGGTTTACGATGACGCCCTCCACCCGGAAAACGTCAGCGCCGAAACCTTTGATGGAGAAGGCACGCCCACCCGCCGGATCCCTTTAATCACCGAGGGCGTACTAACCAATTTCCTCCACAGTGCAGGCACGGCTAAGCGGTTGAACGCGCAACCCACTGGCCACGCCAGTATTGGCGCCAAGGTCAGCGTCAGTCCCCATTTTTATCATGTGGTTCCGGGTCAAGCGGCGGAACAGGCCTATAGCCTAGATGACGCCGAGAATGTGATCTTGATTGACGATCTGCAGGCCCTGCATGCTGGGGTGAGCGCTCTGCAGGGTTCGTTCTCGTTGCCGTTTGACGGCTGGCTGGTCAATAAGGGCAAACGCGTCAGTATTGAATCGGCGACCGTGGCGGGAGATTTCCGCGACGTGCTGAAGTCGATCATTTTTGTCGAGTCTGAGCCCGAGATCACCCCTGGCGGCGTTTGCCCCAGAATTTGGGTGGATGATCTCTCGATTACGGGTGAATAATAGAAGGCATATTGACTCGATAGCGAGAAAGTATCCTTGAGGGAGAAGACAGGAGTCAGGAGACAGAATTCAGAATAGCGCCGCCTACTGACTTCTGTTTTTTGACTTCTGTTTTCCTGTTTCACCGGACTTTTCCAGGTTAAGTTACGCACCAAGTGCCCCTATTCTGGTTTGATCCATGACTTCATCACCATCGACGGATGCGATCGCGGACGCTTGGAGCCATCACTTCATTACCGCTAACGGCGTTCAACTCCACTATGTGATGCAGGGGGAAGGACCGCTGATGCTATTCCTGCATGGGTTCCCTGAATTCTGGTACTCTTGGCGCTGGCAAATCCCTGAGTTCGCCAAGGACCATAGGGTTGTCGCCCTGGATTTACGAGGCTATAACGACAGCGACAAGCCTAAGGGATTAGGGGCTTACCAGATGACGGAGCTGGTTAAAGACATCGAAGCGGTGGTTCAAGGGTTGGGGTATGAGCGCTGTACTCTAGTAGGGCATGATTGGGGAGGGATAATCGCCTGGAGTTTTGCTTACACCTGCCGCCACCGGCTGGATCGGCTAATTGTGATGAACTTACCTCACCTAGCTAAGTTCGCGGAAGGATTGCGGACGCCCCAGCAATTGATACGGAGTTGGTACATTCTCTTGTTTCATCTGCCCTGGCTGCCCGAATTTCTCTTGCAGGCGGCGGATTATCAGTCCATTGAAAAGCTATTTCGGGATATGGCGGTTGATAAGAGCGCCTTCACCGATGCAGATATCAAAGCGTTCAAAACGGCTGCCGCTAAGCGAGGCGCCTTGACGGCGATGATGAACTACTATCGTGCGGCCTTCAGCCCGAAACTCCTCGAACAAACTTGGGATATCCTGGAAATCCCCACGCTACTCATCTGGGGCGAGAATGATGCGGCGTTTGGCAAGGAGCTGACCTATGGGACAGAAGCCTACATGCGAGATTTCCATCTGCGCTATATTCCAAATTGTGGTCACTGGGTCCAGCAAGAACAGCCCCAGTTGGTAAATCAGTATATGCGGGAGTTTTTAGCGGTTTCTACGGGGGCAGAATGAATCAACAGACAATTCGCGAATGCATATTGGCAAAGGTGCAACAGCGGGGTCTGGAGAAGACGATTTGTCCTTCGGAGGTGGCAAGGGATGTGGGTGGAGCAGGGTGGCGTGAGTTGATGCCAGTGGTGCGCGAAGTGGGGACGCTCTTGGCGGCGGAGGGGCAGATTGTAGTGACCCAGCGGGGTCAAGTCGTTGACCCGCTATCGGCCAAGGGAGCAATTCGATATCGGCTTGCAAAGTAGCAACGCTTTGAGGCTCACAGTTACACTTGAAGTTGTTTGACGGCAAGCGTAACTGTGGGGTATCAACTTAAAGTGGGGCATAGTCAGTGGGGAAGAACACAGAAACCAGGAGTCATATCAAGTCGGGTTAAATACCCATAATTAAGCAGCTCTCCC
>JASJDH010000640.1 GCA_030065175.1 Leptolyngbyaceae cyanobacterium MO_188.B28
TTCGCGAACAGGATATAGCAGATAAAGGGGGACAATTCTAGAGACTGATTGAGACACCCCCGGCAAGGACATCCGCCTTTGAGGCGGTCACATTCATTAAGCCACCGGCTTTGCCGGGGGTGTCTGACTGATTTTGCAGCGTGGATGTGAGAGACTTTCGCAAGATCACACCGGTGACGGAAAGTGCATCGGATGGGGCGTTGCACAAGAAATCGAATGTCCACCGATATTTTTTGTCAATTTCCAACGACGGTGCTGTGTCTGGAAGCTTGAAGCTGATAATTCCCGGTCCCTCTGTAACCTGAAATTGGGTCTGGTAAACAGTATTCTTGGTGTTTTCGTCCATAAGGACTAGCTCAATCACCCCCGACGAGTAAAGGGTATAGAGCCAGAAAGTGGGATATTGCGCTGTGGTGAATCCCAGGTTAGTGACTGGGACTAAGGCAGTAAATGGCGAATCTGATTGGGGGCAAAAGGGACGACTACCCGCATCTTTTCGATCGCCTGGGGCCCCATCATTAGGGGGTTCGAACTCTAAAGGCTCGTGGTCTGACAGCTGTTTGAGTTGGAGTATTGAAGCGGCTGTTTCAGGCTCCGCTAATAGGGGGCTTAAGCCATTCGCAAAGGTGATCAGTGCAAACGTGAACATGAAAGTTAGAACGTGATGAGAGTAACGCCATTGAAATCGATTCACAATTCAGGAATGCCTCCAGGTGTGACGACATGCGCAAATTTGAGATGCGTGTGAACAGACAGTCCCTGAAGATTCAAAACTTTGATTACACTGACTTGTGGAATTGAGGTTTGGGAAAGCGATTAGTATCGGCGCGCACGCGACTATAGGCGATCGCACTTCCCCCAGCCGTCACCAACGCCAGCGCCGACGGCGCTAAAGGAACCCAGCCTCCCTGAGTCAACAGGACAAAACAGACCCCATACAAAATACCAACGGCGGCGCCTGTAGCAGGTATCCAAACTAGTTTTCGACTCCAGCGCCAAGCAATAGCGCCGCCAAGCAGAGCCCAGCCTACAATCCAGCCAACTTCTCCCCACTCAGGCCAGACCCACAACAGAGGGCGTTGCTCCAGGGCGGCGCTGAGGATCTGACTGACCATCTGGGCCTGAACGATAACGCCAGGCATGCTCTCATAAGTCTCTTTCTGAGAACTATACAGGGTAAAAAACGCATTGGCGGAAATGGGTGCCGTAACCCCAATCAGCACAATGCGGTCTTGAATCCATTCAGGGTTAACCTGGCCCGTTAGCACATCGGTCAGGGTGACTCGCTGGGCCACCTGCCTCGAAGCACGGTAATTGAGCAGGGTTTGAAAGCCGCGATCATCCAGCTGACGGTAACCGCCGGCATTGGTTGATAAATCTTTGAAGGTGGCTTTACCCAACTGCATATCTTCCTGAGCAGTCAGTTGGGGGTGAATCCCTTCCTCCTCCAAATACTGAAACGCTATCCGAGCGCTAAAGGAATGGTTAGTAGAGCAGGGGTCACTGTGATGAGGCTGCATAAACATCAGATGGCGACGCAAAACCCCGTCCGCATCCACCAGTACATCGCTAAAACCCAATCGGTTATTAGCGAATTGAGGCGGCGGTTTAATTCCAGATTTGTTGGGTTTGTTAGCCTCCCTAGCGCTACACAATGCGATGAGACGACTAGACTCCTGTAAATACCCTGGCAATACCGGAGAAGTCTCAGACTTTAAGGAAGATTTTTCTCTTAATTTATAGGACGGATTCGAAACATTCAGGGCCTGATGTTCCATCTCCCCCATCCTCCCTATCTGCCCCATCTCCTCTATGCCCACCTCCACCGGGCGATCGCGAAAAATATTCAATCCAATCACCCTCGGATGATTCAGTTCCAACTGTTCCAGCGCTTGAGCAATCGTGGCGTCCGGCAGGGGGAAGCCGTAACGATTGAGATCCGCCTCTGTCGCTTCAACCACTAGAAGGCGAGAATCGAGACCTTCATCTGGTCGTAGCCGCATAAGGTGATCAAACGCCTTGAGTTCCCATACCTGCAGCATGCCAAGTTGCCGCAGCAGCAACACCAAAAGAGCCGCAGCCAAACTAGCGATCCCAGCGGGCAGAGGGGATGAGTTTCGTCGACGGTGGGCGTCTCGCAGTTGTCGCCAGGTGGGCGGAGACACCGCTGGATTTTGGCAAATGATGGGCAACCAACTGGCGCAAGGAAATTTATCTTCAATGCCTTGCAGTTTTCTGCGGGCTTCCTGTACGGCTTGATACAACGACTGGCCGCCAGCAAACACCCTAAGAAAATCCTTCAAAAACTGTTGGGCCACCTGATCCGGTATGGGCTCCCGCATGATAATCATTTGGGGAATATGCAGCGTTTCTAAATCTCTAGCTAAGCCCCAGCCGTCACAGGAGTTAAAAATCGCCAACTGCAAACCGCTGGCGATCGCTTTTCTGAGGGCCTCCCGGAGTTCTTCAATGGTTAGGCTATCGGTTTGATTAATGTAGAGTCGGCCAGTGGCGCCTTCCGTTTTACTATGGCCAGCAAAGAAAATAATGTCCCAAGGCCGCTCCCAAAGCTGATCATTCAGCGCCTGGCGTTGGGGTTCGACCAGAAAAGTAATCGCGGCATTGGGCAACGTTTCGAGTAGCTGCCGGTCTCTCTGGATGTGGATCCCGCCGCTGTCGCCTAAAATCGCCAGGATTCTAACCTTGCCTCGATAGGGGAGTGACTTGATGACCGAGGGGCGTTCATAGGTTCTCGCGCTGAAGGCGATTTCCGCAAATGGATAGCGCTCTAGCAAATCCCACAAATGCCATGGTAATTGGCGTAGGGGATGATTGTCGGTGCGAATAATGACTCGGACGTGGTCGGATTTATTTAAAGTCTCTAACCATTTCTCCCGAATCGGCAAAAATGACTTGGTTCTCAACCAGTTATTCAAGCGATCTCGTAATTGTCTGGCAGAGTCGGTGCATTGCTTAGGCAGGTCATCATCAACCGCAATCTCGACGTCTGTAATAACCCGAGTGGATAGCTTCAGACGGTGATAGTTGGTCTGCCAATCGGCTAAGTAAGTCAATAAGCGAGCTGCTGGAGGCAATTTACCTGTGATTTCTACCTCCGGGCGAGAGCCCTCCGGCCCAATTTCTAGCGTGGCTTGAAACCCCTGCTCAAAACACCCCTCTAGCTTTATGACAACCAGCTTCTCCATAGTCGCTCAGTCTACTACACCGTTAAATGGCTGCTCGCCTCAGACTACAAAATCTTCGATAATGCTGGAATCCTCTAGCGCTATTTCGATACTGAAATGGTCGCCAGGTTCCCCCCGAAACATAAATTGAATCGTCTGATTCTTGTCTCGAGCTTTGGATTCCCTCAGAATTCCTCCTTGTTCATCTAGTAAGGACAGATGGAGATTTGGAGGCAAATAGGTTTTCCCTTGAATAGGACTGACCTTGACCATCAAATGCATTTTTAAGTCGGAATCAGGGGTGATAGCGGCGATCAATATCACCGTTTCGCAGTTATCCCCTAATTCAATCCGTTTGCACCGCTTGACAACCCCTAACGGCTGATCTCTAAACCCAAACGCCAGCAGCGTTTGATCCTGATCAAATAGGCTCTCTACCGATTGCCAACCCGTCTCAAAGACGCCCTGAAACCACTGACTGAGGTTCGCCACCGGTCGGCATTGATGCAAGTAGGTTGGCAACTCCTGCAGGGATCGTAATTGACTGAAAACCAGCGATTCTCCCTCTGTCGGCGGAATTTCGGAAAAGCCCACGAGGTTGGCTTGCTCACTTTCCTGATCAATTTGGACAATGATATAGCCAATTCGGTCAAAGCTTACTTCAGGGGGAATTTGACAGGTCAGCGCCCCGGGTTCAACCGGCCGACACTCTATACTGCCTAACCCGGTCAGCCATAGATCAGCCACATCAGCCCCCAAACGCACAGAGGGATTCCAACTGCCGCTGGCATTTAAATCAGTAGAGACGCCAAGGATATGCAGATAATTATTCACTGCGCTGACTGCCAGGGTATTGAGATAAACTTGTTGGGCTCTTGGCGGTGTAGGTTGTTCCCTGGCGAACTGTTGAGCGATCCGCTTCATGGAAGCAGTCAGCGGCATCGGAATAAAACAGTCTTCTGAAATCTGAGCTTTTTGGGTCATGAGGCTTTCCTCATTCGGGACGTTTGCGTCTTTTTCTGGCGGCCTGCTTGTCCGCGATTGTTTAGCTCTTCGATGAATCCTTGAGATAACGCGAATTTACGTAAAAGCGGTAAACATTTCCGGTGATAGAACTTAGGTAAATCCTTCGCTTCGGCTGGGTTCAGTTTAAATTCTGCGGCAATATCAGCCCATGGAGTATCGGGAGGAAGTCGCCGCAAAATCAGAGCTCGGCCATTGATAGCAGGGCGCTTTCTAAAAATTGTACGCCGCAGGGTTCCGTCCGGATCGGTGCGCGCCCAATCCAGCGTAGCCTGCCAAATATCCAGGGTGGGTTGAATATCGGGGGGAGCGGATAAGGTATCCACAGCGTCGGTTATTTTTCCTTTCTCAGATTCTAAAACGACGAGTAGTCGCTGCTGTTGACGGTAGCGGGCGTCGCGATATCGCCTCAGGCGCTTTTTAAGGTAATCATCTAGCCAGGTAATGACCTGCTTGACGGTTGGATCGTATGTCTCTGGATGCTGACAACAATACTCCCACATCTCCTGGAGCGCATCAGTATAGTATGAAGACCCTTCCCTCCAGAGCTTGCCAGACTTCATGACTAATCGATGCACTTCACTGATCCTTTGTTGACGCTCCAGACTTTTGAGCGGATACTGGCTCGCCTCAGCAATCAGTTGACAAAGTTTTTGATTTAATTCGTTCATGCAAGTTGCCCTAGATATTATTTGCAACGGTGAAGGCTGATGCTGTCGAGTCGTTGCTGTCGTGTCAAGGTGGATAGCGTTAGCTAGATATATAACAAAAAGTCAAAAGGATGAAAGAAGAATAGAAGTGAACCTCAAAAAAAGATAATTCCTCACCCAGAAGAGGAGACTGATTTACTAATTCAATTAGTCTAGATGAAGGAAGATGACAAACCAGGGATAAAGGTGGGAAGAAGGTAGTCATTTTTTGTAAAGGTTGTAGAAAATTATAGGATGCATCGATCTGGCCATCTGCTATCAGGAGTGTATTCATGAAAGTTGAACTAACC
>JASJDH010000641.1 GCA_030065175.1 Leptolyngbyaceae cyanobacterium MO_188.B28
GCATACATAGTATTTCAGTCATCCTTTACAAAAAATGACTACCGAATAATCAACAAAGCATTGAAAGTGGCGAAGCTGGAAACGGCGAAAGGTAGGATACATCCGAATACTCCCATTGTCATGTAAAGCAAGTTGTCGCGGAAGCCAATCCGAGCTGTCTGTTCTTCCTTAAGTTTGCGGTATTCCTGAAGATAGATCTCTAGAGTGGTTCTTTGCTTATCAATCACGATACCCTCCTAACAAGCCTAACAAGTACAATCGCTCTACTGAGCAAATTATTCGTAGTAAGCTTGCCCGTACAGCCACCTAAATTAGCTCAAAGGCTTGAATATCAAGTAATTTGCAACCAAAATTTTTGAGCGAAGCAAGCAAAAATACGCTTTGGAGCATAAGGAAATGGTGTTGCAAGTAAATCACGGGGGGCGCGCACTTGCAAAGCTTAAGACACCTGCAAAGCTGAGATAAATACCTGCAAAGCTAAGATACAGATAGCCTGTCCTGGAAAATAGTCATGCTCCAGTTCAACCCACTGCACTGCTTACCCTCATCAGCGGAACTACCCGACTCGGATGACACCCCTGTGGATAACGAACTACAAGACCTGATGCCGGGTCTCCTTAAACTTATCCTGGCCCATATCTGGAAAACTCGGATGGACTGGTTTTTTGGCGTCGACATGGGGATCTACTACCACCCAGATGAACCCGCCATCGTCCCTGACGGCTTTTTGAGTTTAGGGGTAGAGCGGATCGTTGATGAACAGTTGCGCCTTAGCTATGTCCTCTGGGAAGAAAACAATATTGCGCCAATCTTTGTCCTGGAAGTGGTGTCTCAGACTTACCGGGGCGAATATGGCGCAAAGAAGGAAAAATATCAACAGTTGGGTGTCCTATACTATGCGGTCTATTCCTCGCAGCGGCGCCGTAAACCGCCTCTGGAAATCTATCGCCTGATCGATGGGGAGTACGTATTACAGTCCGGCAATTTACAATCAGGCGCTTCAATCTGGATGCCGGAAATTGGCTTGGGCTTGGGGAGAGAACAGGGAGCCTATCAAGGGATTACTCGAGAATGGTTGTATTGGTATAACAAAGCAGGCGATCGCTATCCCACTCCAGATGAACGCGCTGAAACTGCAGAGCAACGCGCTGAAACTGCAGAGCAAAAATTACAAGATCTGCTCAACAAACTTAAAGATCGAGGCATTGATCCAGGCGCTTTATAGCAGACGTTTGAGGCAAAACCCAAAAAGCAGCATGTAATTTAAGCCGGGGCATTCCAGTTGACAACCTGTATCAGGTTATACCCTTGAAAACCAAGTGACGACGATAGGGTTTAACCGACGTTAAGACAAGCGATAGGCGCCGTTTAGGAGAACACAGACGCCATGATGATAGAGGCTAATGCACCTGTAAACACCTTAACGGAGCAACCAGAAGCCGAGCTGATTAAGCCAACCCAGACTCTAACCACCATAGAATTAGCGGCTAGGGATGTGCGCTCAGTCCTGAGGGAGCAAAGTGAACAAGGCCAACGTCTCACCACAAAGTTGAATATATTGTTTGTCGCCAACGGAGCCTTGTTAACCAGTTTGAGCGTCTCTCGCCTGATCATCAACGCCAGTCTGTTTAGCGTCGCAGAAGCCGTTGGCTTTTTGGCGGGGTTTACGTTGCTGGTGCGGGCATTCTTACCTCGGCAGACCGCCGTCAGCCCCAACTTGGAAGACAGAAAATTCCTAGAGCGGTATCTAGCGCTTTCCCCTGAAGAATATCAGATCCAGATGATGGTCAATTTAGCAGAGACCTATAACGTTAATAAACAACGCTTAGACGATGTATCCCAGACCTTAAAATACGCCGCCTACGCTACCTGGTTCACAGCTGTTATTATGCTGATACAGATAATATCCATCTACTTCAATCTCTAAGGGGAGCATTTGAATTTCTATTAAGTTCTCCGTTAGCGTTTAAGATCTTGAATTATGGAAGCAGATCAAGCCAGTGAGGCCCCCTCGGCTAAGCAGATTAATTTGCCGGACCCCGATCCCGACAACATTACGGTTCTAACGAAGGAACTGCCAAACGAACCGATCTTGCCTTGGCATCGCTTCGATTCACCTTGGTTAGAAGGGGACGAAAAGGACAAAGCCGAGGCTAAGCCTAATTCTGTGTCAGATCAAACCGAGGCTGAGGACGCAGTAGAAGGGGAGGCTGAAGCAAATAAGGCTGATGCGGATAAAGCTGAAACCTTGCTGGTAGAACTCAAGGAAAAGATAGAAGAGGAGATTGAGCTTCTCGAACAGGCTGAGCCGCAGGCTCAAAATGCTGAACCGGCTGAAGAGGTAGAGGAAATTGCTGAATTAGCGCGGGAGCTAGTCTCTAAGCTTGAAGCCAAAAAAGCTGTGAAAACTGAGACGTCAGCGCCAGCGCAAAATAAAGCAGCCGAAGCCCAACTGGATAAAATTCCAGTTGGGGAGTCAGAAGACTTGATTGAAGCGCGAGACGAGGTGGAATAATTCGCCAGCTTAGGCGCTAGAAGAGTCTAGCCGAGACTTACGCCAATAAGCAGTCAGCGCCAGCGTCATCTGTTTCAAAAGCCAGTAAACCACTGTGATTACCACAAAGGTGATAGCGACGATCATCAAAGGCCGCTTACCTAGAAGGTCATCCACGACACTAATGACCAACATATCCGGCTGGGTGAGGATGTCCCAACTGTTGAACCGCTGAAACCGTCCTAAATAAATACCAATTGCACAGAGGGCATGGATGACCAGTTCCGCCAGGGGAACATATTGCGCCAAGCTTCGCCGCTTGAGATAACGCCCAAAATTGATCACTGACAGTACATACGCTTCTATGCCAGCAAACATGAAGATCAGATATTGGGGTATCAGAACGAGGGTAATGATCCAAATTGAGTATCCATAGCGAATATCATCCACCAGATGAATAACATCTGTGAGCACATAGGGCGCGTTGGGCAGAAATGCAATAAATGTCCCAAACCCTATCCACCAGGCGACTGTGCGGCGACCTCGGCCGCAGAATAACCAATAGCTGAGCGCCAATGGGATAAATGCCAAAAAAGAATTCCAGACCATTAGACGGAGATTGACCCCTAATGCATCCAGGGCGGCGTCACCCCAGAAGGATAGATGATGAATCATGGCGCCTCATTAAATCGGAGTTTAAAAATCCTTCTACAGCGCCATCGCATCTGATTCCGGAAAAACCCGAAACATCATTCCTTAGGGACTTTAGAACATTCCCCTGCGCACTTCATAGATAAATCTGATTGAGTGAGATGAAAATTTGCTCAAAAAGCAGGGAGGGCATGGGGAACCGGGAGAGCTACAATAGAGCGGTTGTATTCTGTGATACTCGCCTTGATTGAACGCTATACGCTGCCCGAAATGGGCGAACTCTGGACAGACGCCTATAAATTTAAAACCTGGCTCCAGGTAGAAATCGCGGTCTGTGAGGCTCAAGCCGAGTTGGGATATATTCCTCAGGAAGCAGTGGAGGAAATTAAGGCGAAAGCCGACTTTGATCCCAAGCGGATATTGGAGATTGAGGCTGAAGTTCGCCATGATGTGATTGCATTCCTCACCAATGTAAATGAGTATGTTGGGGATGTGGGCCGCTATATTCACCTCGGCATGACCAGCTCTGACATGCTGGACACCGCCCTATCGCTCCAACTGGCGGCTAGCATGAAGGTGATCCTCAGCCACCTGGAGAAACTAGTTCAGGCGATTCGATACAAGGCTCAGGAACACCGCAACACCATTATGATTGGCCGTTCCCACGGCATTCACGCTGAACCGATTACCTTTGGCTTTAAGCTGGCGGGTTGGCTAGCCGAAGTGCTGCGGAATCGCGATCGCCTCTGCCGTCTCCAGGATCAAATCGCGATCGGCAAAATTTCTGGAGCCGTCGGCACTTACGCCAATATTGATCCCAAAATAGAAGCTTTGGCCTGCCAGAAGTTATGCCTCACTCCGGACACCGCCTCAACCCAGGTGATTAGCCGCGATGTCCATGCTGAATTTGTTCAGGTCATGGCCCTGCTAGCCGCCTCAATCGAACGCTTTGCAGTGGAAATTCGGAATCTGCAGCGAACCGACGTTCTAGAGGTGGAGGAATTTTTCTCCAAAGGACAAAAAGGCTCCTCCGCCATGCCCCACAAGCGCAACCCCATTCGCTCTGAACGGCTGTCGGGAGTCGCCCGGATTATCCGAGGGCATACTGTAGCCGCTCTGGAAAATGTCGCCTTATGGCACGAGCGGGATATCTCCCACAGTTCCGTGGAACGGGTCATGCTGCCTGACACCTGCATCTTGATGCACTTTATGCTGGTAGAAGCTACAGACCTGATTAAAAACCTGCTGGTCTATCCCGAAAACATGAAACGCAATATGAATGTTTATGGTGGGGTAATTTTCTCCCAGAGAGTTTTACTAGCTTTGGTGGAAAAAGGAATGAATCGGGAAGAAGCCTATCGGGTGGTTCAAGGGTGCGCCCATACTGCCTGGAATACTACTGATGGTAACTTCCATGAATTAATTACCAAGGATGAAACTGTAACACAAACCCTTTCTGGTGCAGAAATCGCAGCTTGTTTCGATCCTAAACATCATTTACGTCATCTCGACGAAATCTATCAAAGGTTAGGTATTTAAACTTACAAAATAATGTAAAGTAGTTTACAAATATTTACCTTACTTAAGGCCTACATTACAACTTAAAAAGCATTACTAATCGGTAATGATGGAAAATTAGTTATTTATCCCCAAAATCAACCGATGAATCAACCGCAAAAAGTAACAGCCAATAATGACCACTCAGAGATAGACTCTATCATAGTGGCTAAAAATGTCGAGAAATGGTACGACAATAATTTCCATGTCTTACGAGGCGTTAATCTCCAAGTTAAGCCCCAAGAAGTTGTGGTTCTTATGGGTCCCTCTGGGTCAGGAAAATCGACTTTTATTCGGACTTTTAACGCCCTAGAACCCTATCAAAAAGGTAGCATTACAATTGATGGGATTGAGCTATCTCGTGATTTAAAAAACATTGAGGCGATTCGTCGGGAAGTGGGGATGGTATTCCAGCAATTCAATCTATTTCCCCATCTAAGAGTAATCGATAATGTCACCCTTGCTCCTATTTGGGTGCGTAAATGGTCAAAATCTAAAGCA
>JASJDH010000642.1 GCA_030065175.1 Leptolyngbyaceae cyanobacterium MO_188.B28
CAATTCCACAATTATCCTCAGGATTTTCGACCCTGATCACAGTTATGAACCTCTTCGAAGGGGCTATCCCAAGAGCTTCTCCGAAGGGGTGGTCTCAGTTTTCCTTTGCCTAGAGTGATTGAAGAGCGATAAGTACCTGTGCAGAAAAATTTACAGACTGGGTGACCGTATAAGAATGGTTTCAGCGACTTTTCTCGGTAATTAATTTTGCCTACCTACTTACTCCATCCTGGCGAATTTCGTCTCAAATGAGGGAGAAATTGCATTTGGACTGGGACAGTTATATTTGGCGCAAAAGTAAAAATAGTTTCGATACCACTTTGTGGATATATCAACCAGGTAATTAAAGGTGCTATCCGTAGGTGGCGGTTTTATATGCTTTGTTTTAATCGTGTTTTCAATGGCCTCATCCGCCTTTTCTTGGAGTGCACTTTTTATCCATTCAGGCACTTTAGGTTTCGTCTGTTTTGGAGGCGTAGACATCCAAATCTTTCGCTTGCCTGCCATTTCACTAGCCCCGTTTTGTATTAATACCCTCTACAGTACGTTTATGCTGGGTGGATATATGGAAATTTCAGTATATCTTCCAGCCAAAAGCCGTCGAGTTCTGGAGAGTCAAATGAGCTATTAACGCTTTTGGCTTTTCTCAGCGACGCACCCCAGAGATGAGTTTAGCGTAACCCAGAATTGAAGAATTACCGGCGCAACACCAGGGTCAGAGTAAAAGGACAGATCCCATGAACATTTGTAAATTTTTTTTGGATTGACAGAATTTAAGCGTGTGATTAACGAGTTATCTGTGGAGACATTAACTTGTCAAGTGCTCCTTGTACGCTGGTAAGTTAGTGTTTCTGAACTTCAATCACCAAGAGGTAGTTTGACGAAGTTGTGACCTTAGACGAGCAGCTCAAGCAACTGGCTATAGAAGCCCAGCGGCATCCACCTAAATCACCACAACGGCAGCGGGCGTTGGCTCGCTTAGTCAGTGCGATTGGCCAATCGAAGCGGTTGGTTCGGCCCTATCAAGGCCAATTCTATGGTTTTTATGAGGATATTTACGCTGAGGCCAAACAACGCTTGTTTCTCTATCTCTGTGAAGAGATTGATCGGTACAACCCAGAGTTGGCGGTGTTGCAATGGGCGAACTTCTTAATGAGAAAGCGATTTTTCACAGAGGCGAGCCGCGAGGTGATGCCGACGGCGCCGAAAGGGATGGATCGGTCGCAAGTTAAGCGGATCACCCTGGACGCCCTGGATAAGCAGGAACCGATGGAGGTGCGATCGCACACCGCCCCTTCTCTCTCAGAAGCCGTAATTCAGAGCATTCAAGACGATCGAGACGGCCTATTCAAACGCACGCATATCCAACAAAAACCAGCTGCAAACTTTCAATACATCGCCTTACGATTTTTGGCGGGCTACTCATGGAAAGAAATTTCCACCGAGTTAGATGTCAAAGTTGTCACCCTTAGTTCCTTTTATCAGCGATGTTTAACTAAATTCGCCCCGATTCTCAAAGAACATGTGTCCACCTAGTGTAACCAACTTCACCCTGGCTTAAGACAATGACTGTTAACCGCGATCAGGCCTTGTTTAGGACGCCGCTTACAGCCGCTTTCCACCAAACTGCCCAAGGGTTTTATCGGCGCCATACCGATCCTAAAAAACGGAAGCAGATTTATCTGAACACGTTGAGTGTGCAGGCGGCGCAATTTTTCCTAACCTGTTTAGGCATAGAAACCAATTTAGAGAACAGTGAAAGCTGGAACCCAATTTTGCAAGTTCTAGCTGATAGCTCTGACCTATGGGTAGATGACTTGGGACGGTTAGAGTGTCGCCCTGTCTTGCCTGAACAGGCTGCCTGGGAAATTCCATCCGAGGTGAGGGCGGATCGAATTGGCTATTTGTTTATTCAGGTTGATGCTGAATTGACTGAAGCGACCTTGCTTGGGTTTCTCCCGAAAGTTGACACGAAAACCGTTACTCTGGAACAATTGCAGCCGCTCGACGACTTTCCATCCTATCTAGAGGAATTGCGCGATCGGGAGCGGGCGCAATCTCCTGCAAGAATCAGGTTACAGCAATGGCTAGATCAAGTTATTGACGCCAGTTGGACAGCTCTAGACACACTCATTGCAGAAAGGCGAGAACAAAATCTTGCATTCAGTTTTAGGGGCCCCTTAGCCAGGATAGACTTGATTGAACCTGATTCAGCAGGGGCTAAGCAGGGTAAATTTTTAACGTTGGGAAAAGAAGAGAAGGAACAGATTTTATTCATCGTTGGCATTGCGCCCGTTTCAGACGGCGCCGAATTCAATATCACTGTAGAGTTATATCCGGCGGGGAATGAATCCTATTTGCCTCCTGCGTTGCATCTAATGGTGATGGATGAAGCAAATATCCCCGTTTTGCAAGCCGAGGGGCGCCAGAGCGAGGGGTTAGAATTTCAATTTAGGGGAGAAGCTGGGGAATGCTTTAGCGTTCAGATTAGCCTCAATCAACAAACCTTAACGGAGCAATTTGAGATATGAGAATTCTGTTTTCTATCTCTTGCATACTCCCTCAGGAATCAGCTCTTGCTTTCAATTGATAACCTTGGCGTAATCCTCAGTAAAAACCGTGTTTTGGGTACGGAAGATCGGGTATGGGGTGTAGAGTGTAAGTTCATGCCAAAGCAAACCACCCGATAACCAACACTGGGGAATTATCTGCGAGGGAGCTCAGGGATGGGTAAGTGGGTCATCCTAGAATTAGAGGGGGATTTCAACGTCACCGGGTTTCGAGCTAGCTTGGAAATCCGGGATGATCATGAATTTCAGGCTTTGAAGGTGAAGGGGTTTTTGCCCCCGGCCCCCGAGATCGCCGCCCATCTGCACCATCATTGGCAAGAGGTGTACCGCCCGCTGGGAGTTCCCTTAAGGATTAAAGGCCAAAAAATTATCCATAAGGGGTCAATTAATCAACGCCTTACAGATTGTCAGTGGTCGGCTCAGATTCTTTGCGAGCAATTTAGGACTTGGCTAAACGCCGAATCGTTTCAACTGATTGATCGCCGTCTGCGGGAAGAACTCAACCGGAACGACGCCATTCAATTCTTGATCCGAACTCAGGACATGGCGTTGCAAAAGTTGCCCTGGCATGAGTGGGATTTTTTTGAACGCTATTCCAATGCGGAAGCGGCCCTCAGCACCCCCGAGTATGAATTGGCGCAGGTCAAAGCCCAGGAGTCTGATTGTCATCCCGTCAGAATTCTGGCGATTCTAGGCGACAGTCGCGGCATTAATGTCGAAGCCGATAGGCATGTCCTGGCTCAGTTACCCCAAGCTCAAGTGACCTTTTTAGTTGAACCCGATCGTTCACAACTTAACGACCGGCTCTGGGAGTCCCAGTGGGATATTTTGTTTTTTGCTGGCCACAGTGAAACCCATCAGGGTCAAGGCCGAATATATATCAATCAAACAGACAGTCTGACCTTGCCAGAACTCCGCTTTGGCCTGCGCAAGGCAATTGCTCAGGGCTTACAGCTGGCGATCTTTAACGCCTGCGATGGGCTAGGGTTGGCGTCTGCGCTCCATCAATTGCACATCCCTCTGATGATCGTCATGCGAGAGCCTGTAGCGGATCAGGTGGCGGCGGCTTTTTTAACCTACTTTCTGAACGCATTCGCCTCTGGGGAGTCGTTTTATCTGGCGGCGCGACAAGCTCGGGAGCGGTTACAAGGGTTAGAGCACCAATTTCCCTGTGCTAGCTGGTTGCCGGTGATATACCAAAACCCATTGGTGACGCCGCCCGATTGGTTGAGTTTGCAAGGGGGTACAGCTCATCCCCCTTTGCTGGCTGGATCTACGCCGCCTATTCTGGCCCCTGCTGAGCCCGTTAGAGCCTCCTCTAAACAACGTTTCCCAGGGTTTCAAGCGCTCTGGATAAGCGTGCTGGTGACCCTGGTGATTTTGATCGTGCGCCATTTGGGAGTGCTGCAACCCTTTGAACTGACGGCCTATGATCGCCTGATGCGATCGCGCCCGGCTGAAGCCATTGACCCGCGCATTTTAGTCGTGGAGGTGACCCAGGCCGACTTAAATGAAATGGGGGGCTATCCGCTAAGCGACGCCGCCTTAGCCCAGACGGTTGAAGTTCTCCAGTCCTTTGAACCCGTTGCAATTGGTCTCGATATGCACCGATATCGGCCTAGAGGCGAAGGCCGTCAGGCGTTGATAGCCCAATTTAATCAGCACTCTAATCTATTTACCGTGTGCGCTTTCGATCAAGTCGATCAAGACTATGGGCCGCCCCCCGAACTTTCAGATGATCAGATTATGAGTCAAGTCGGGTTCAGTAATTTTGCTTTAGACAAACCGTTCCCGATACGGTCCCCAAACCGCAACCCAGCCACTCCAAACGCTCAGGAAGACTGTCTAATCCGTCGTCACCTGTTATCCTACACCCCTGATTTGGCTTCGACCCATTCCGCTTGTTCAACGCCCTATAGCCTCAGTTTCCAGCTTGCCTATCAATTCCTCAGTCAGTCGGGTGTAGAGCCTCTAACCGTGACTGAACAGGAACAGTGGCAGTTTGGAACGGTGGTCTTTTCTCCTTTAACCAATCGGTTTGGCGGATATCAACGCCTCAATGGGTTGAGCGCTCAGCTCATGCTGAACTATCGAGCCGCTCCACCGGGTCAACGGGTTTCTTTGCAGCAAGTTTTAACCGGACAGATCGCTGCAGAGCAAGTGCGAGATCACTTGGTATTAGTGGGCTATACCGCCCCGGTCGCCCGGGACGCCGTTGATACGCCCTATGGCGAAATGCCCGGAGTCTGGGTTCATTCTCATATGGTGAGTCAACTGCTCAGCGCCGTATTAGACCAACGCCCCCAAATTGGCGTCTTGCCCCAGTGGCGGGGGCTGCAGTGGGGAGATGGGGTGTGGCTTATGGCCTGGTCCCTGATTGCGGGCGGGATCAGCAGTGGATTAAATGCCCGCAAGACCAAATTGCGTCGATCAGCTTGGCTCTTGCTGAGCTTAGCCTTTGCAGCGCTCAGTTGGGGGCTATTCCACCTTTGTGTAATCGCCTTAACCCAAGGCCTATGGCTGCCGTTAATCCCCACACTATTGGGTGTCTTGCTCACGGGGGGGTGGGTCGTAATTGGAGGAGTTTCGAGGGAGCGTTATTGAGGGGAGATGGGGGAGATGGGGGAGATGGGGGAGATGGGGGAGATGGGGGAGATG
>JASJDH010000643.1 GCA_030065175.1 Leptolyngbyaceae cyanobacterium MO_188.B28
AAAAAAAAAATTAACTTATGATGACAATTAACGATCCATCTCTATCGTGGTATCGCACAAGGTTCGACCAGTTAGAGCCATAAACTGAATCTCAGATCTGGTCGACTGGGGTCTGAAGATCTTTTGTAGATTTTAACCGCTGCTCCACCTGCCTAGACAATGTGTCAAATAAGACTTTCCTAGGCCCAACAATTACGGTGTCTTCAAACGTAATTGTTGGGCTGTCGCCTTCCGAGGTTTGAGGGGTCTAACGGGCGGACGAGCAGGCTTTTACAAATTTATGTAAATAAGTAATTTATTTTACAAAAACTTTTTATTATACGTATATACCCTGATGCAACCTTGAATTGGCCAACCTGCTATCTACCTTCTAAAAACCTTCAATTCAAGTAGCGTAGGGTGTTGATAGACTGCTTCAAACGAGTTATGAAAAGAGCCATGTCCAATTTGCGTCGGTATCAAGACCATCCAGTCATGAGTGTGGTTTATTTGCTTTTCGTAGTGCTGCTGCTGCCGGCGCTACTCCTTTATTATGTTGGCTGTTCGTTGTGGTGTCTTGAGATCATTGTTACAAGTAAGCTATTCCCTGAATCTCCCTATCCAGAAGTTGAACTTTTTTAGGTAATCCTAAATAGGTAATACCAAATGGATATGAAGCTGAGCAGAATAGTTCAGATTAAACTCTTTGGCAGCAAGGCTTTCAGTTTCTGAGTTATGCTCATCTTCATTTTGGATTGGTATAAGGATGTGTTGTAGTGATGGATGAGGCGCCAGATTGCCTCGATGTGATTTTCTATTTTCTTGGAAAACGATAATGTTTTGGGCGTGTAATTTAACCCGGGAAAATCCAGTGAGTATGGAAGTCAGAAGTCAGAAGTCAGAAATCATTAGGGAACTGGATTCTGTCTCCTGACTCCTGTATTCTCGCCTAGGGAAAATTTCCCGCTTTAAGTTGAAAGCCATGTTTTGCACCCCTAAATCTTTTGAGTTACCCAAGCGATCTTGACTTGGATTAAGCGGTGTAGGTTTGTCCTAGCCCCAAAGCAGCTAACCGGTTACGGTATGTAATCGAGCTTTTGTCTCCAGCAATATGCACTTCATCCGCAAGCTTGATCGGTAAATCCTCCGGCCATTGTTCTTCCACGATAGCCTTATCTTCCGCAAAGATTTGATGATTAAAGTCGAGGGTGTCTTGTAAGGGAATCTCCTGATCAAAGTTACGGCAAATCGGTACGAAGACGCGAGTTTGTCGAGCCGACAAGGGGGACGCTGCATTCAAAATATGCAGTTGCCCATTGGGAAAAAAGACGGTTAATTTAGCCGTAAACGGCAACCATGCTTCGAACAAGCGGCGCCAGCGAAAATCGGGCGGCGCCAGGTGCTTCATACCATGTGCATAATTGCTAACGCTGCTGACATAATCCGCTCGAAAGCCGTGGGGTGTTAACTCGATCGGATAGTCGGGAACTTCTGTATTATCTTGCTCGCCAAAGGATCGAGCGTGGATAAAACCAAAGTGACTAACATCCAAAAACCCCTCGACTTGGCGACCGGCTGCCGCGTTGAGATCAACCGCCTCGGGGAGTATCTGAATGTAGTCTGGGTCGCTCCATTCATCCATAGCTGGAAATGGGACAGGCCCATTGTCTACTAGTCGTGTCCAAACTAAACCATAGCGTTCTACAGCGGGATAGGTTTTGAGTTTGAGGCGGGCGGGGATGCTTGCTTGGGGTTGGGCGGGAATCAGAACGCATTGACCCTGGCGATCATATTGCACGCCATGATAAGGGCAGATCAAACAATCGCGCTCAAGTCGACCTAAGCTCAGCGGCGCGCCTCGATGGAGACATAAATCTTGGGCAATGACGATCGCCCCGTCAGTGACTCGATAGATAACCAATCGTTCATCAAGCAACCGTGTACCATACGGCTTTTTCGTTGTGATGTCGTGGGAAAAGGCGACGGGATGCCAAAAGGGGGCAAGCGCCTGCCAGTCAGTAGAACTAAAGGTGCAATTGCGAGGTAGAGATGCTGCTGGAGTTGTCGCCATGAACCTGTCTCTCATCCATCCAAGACGTTGAGATTATAGTAAGCGCCGTCGGAATAAGGCGCCTACACAATTGCCCAACTGTGCAGTGTGAACAAAAATGGGGCGATCGCTCAATTTTTTCCAATTCTTAACCTAATTTTTGATGTACGCCCCATTTTTGATGTTGACATCTTTAGGACCACTCTATATTTTATCAAATCCTTAACTGCGATTGGGTTTGCTGAAACTGTGTCTGTAAGAGGGTGGGAAAATATAGAATGTAGGGGGTAACCGAAATGTAATCTCTTTTTCTATATGACTTTGGCTCCGACTGAAGACCTGTCACAAGAATTGAGTGATCAAGAGATCACTCAAGGGACAGAAAGTGAAAAGGTTCTATGCCCGCATTGTCGGCGAACGGCTAGCAATGGCGTTAAGTGTAAAGGGATTTGCGTTGCGGATAGTGACTATTGAGTCGGCTAGCCTGTAGTTGGATGCCGAATTCCTCTTCAAAGCAGGCTTTCTTATCGTCCAAGGCCCATAGCTCTGGTGAACAGTCATCGGAGTCGTCAGTTGGCTTAAAGCTTAGGTGGAAAGTGGACGAATCCGCCTCAAAATGACAATCCAGTTTTTGAATGGCGCCAATACCCCGTCGATCCAGGGCGACTCCAACCCGTAGCATCGCGCTGAGTTGAGACACCATTTGGCGGTGATGTCTGGAGGGCAAGTTCTGGAAGGAGTCATGTTTCTTCTTGGGAGGGCTTTTGCGATGGTAGCGGGCGATATTGGCCATCACTTCCAGCTCGATTTCAGTAAACCCCAGCAGCTCGCTGCTGCGAATCAGGTAGTAAGAATGGATGTGGTGGCCGGCATGACTAATGAAGTGACCGCAGTTATGCAGAAAAGCAGCCGACCAGAGTAACTCTCGCTCTGGTTTACCCCACTGATGAAGGATACCTTGGGTTTGATCAAACAGAGCGATCGCAAAATCAGCAACCCGTTTGCTATGCTCCGTATTCACATGATACTTTTGCGCTGTTTTGCTGACGCTCCGTTCCCTTACTGACTGCTGAAACGCCATGCGGTCCTCAATCAGACCATGGTCCAGCATCCAGTCGACAACAACGCCCTCTCGCAAGGCTCGCTCGCAGATAGTGATGCTTTTCGCCCCCAACATCCGCATGGTTTCCTGCAAAATGACGCCGCCAGCCACAATGATTTCAGCTCGACGGGCAGGTAGCATTGGCATCGCCAGCCGCTCACTGGCGGATTTTTTGCGCAACCGATCCACTAAATTAGCTAAATTCTGATAACTCAGGGTATAGCCATTGAGTCGGTCAGGCTCCTTCCCAAAGCGGTCATAAGCATCCATGGCGGCTAGGCATTCAATCGCACCGGAGGTTCCCACCAAACGCAAGGTTTCATGGGGATCCAGATGGCGCTTGAGGTCTTCGACAGCGGTCTCTAACCTACCGCGAACATAGGCTTGCAGGGAGGCGAACTCGAGCTTGCTCATAGCGTCTTTGATGGCGAACCGAGAGGTCAGCCGGACTGAACCCACCTGAGTGCTGCTCAAAGACCGGGGGGCTTCTCCCATTCCTAAGATCAGTTCGGTGGAGCCGCCGCCGATATCAATAATGGCGTGGGGCTCTCCTTTAAATTCCATGCCGGAAAGCACGCCCAAATAAATGCGACGGGCTTCTTCTTGTCCAGAAATTAAACTGATGGAGAGTCCCACCTCTTTTTCAACCCGTTTCAGGAAGAGGCGACCATTCTGGGCTTCTCTAACGGCGCTGGTGGCGACGGCCACGATGGCTTCCGCTTCAAAGCTTTTTGCGATCGCGCAACATCGCCGCAGTGAATCAATCCCCCGCTGCATAGCTGCTTCGGATAGCTCGCCGGCGGCTTCATTGAAGTTCCCCAACCGCACCATCTCCTTTTCTCGATCAATGATCGTAAAGGAAGGTAAGTCGGGCTGGACCTTTACCACCACCATATGAATAGAGTTTGTGCCCACATCAATCGCCGCTAAGATGCGATCGCCCATTGTCACCATTGAGGAATCGATCAAGGAGGCGGCGATGGCTCCGGTGTGGGAAATTGAGCGAGAAATCGGGCGAACCTCACTAGATGAAGCAGCTAAAGCAGTTGACGCCTGAATCATAGCGGCGCTCCTGATTCTCCTATATATAGATGTCGTGATCAGAATCTGACATCTCTTTGCTGTCATCCTCTTCAACCGGATTTATGAAGTCTCAGGAAGCGGTTGTTAATTTTGAAATAATCTTCATCGAAACTGTTAACCAAGGTGGAGAGCATACCAAGATCCATCTCCAAGCGAATAAGGAATAGGCTTAACCCATAGGACTGGAGCCTTTAGCAGGTTTTTCGAGCATTTCTTCCAAGCGATAAAGGAAGACTTATCGGTTAGCAAAGCAAATTCTATATCATTAGAAGAGAAATATTGCAAACATAGTTTACATTTCGAAACTTGCTCGTTACAATCATTTACATGAGCTTCGAACATAAGCCTCAAACAAAGGAAGGTAATCATGTTTGCACCCATTGTGATTCTGCTTCGTAACTTGATTGGAAAGCCTGAGTTTATTCAGTTAAGGGGTAAGATGATCGCGCTTCATTCCAAAGCCATTACCCGTTTCTGCAACACCATTGGGATTGATCGCACTCAACGGCAAAACCTGATTCGCTTGGCTCGTGACAATGGCAAGCGCTTGGGTTTACTGGCCTAAAGCTCGCAAAGCTCCAATCTCGGGCTGACCTGAAGGCAGATCATTGCCCCTTCCGTATCATTGCCTTGCAACAACAGGGAGACATCCATGCCGATTAACGACAAGCCTCGACGCCCCCGGCCTAATCTCATCACTAGCCTTCTGCTGTTTCTGCCGGGATTGTTCCTACTAGCAAATCTGATTTTGCCTGCTTTTTCAGGTCCTCGCATTCCTCGAGTACCCTACAGCTTTTTCATCGAGCAGGTTCGAGATCAAGAGGTTGCACGAGTTTCCGTAGGCCAAGATCAGATTCAATACCAGCTCAAAGACGAGTTAGACCAGCCCGGTCAAGTTTTCCAAACTACCCCCATCTTTGATTTGGAATTGCCCAAGCTGTTGGAATCGAAAGGGGTTGAGTTTGCAGCCATGCCGCCTCCCGGCAATCGCTGGTTTACCAG
>JASJDH010000058.1 GCA_030065175.1 Leptolyngbyaceae cyanobacterium MO_188.B28
CCAGGATTGAGATATACACCTGCCCCTCCCCTTCCCCCTTTCCCTTTCCCCCTTTCCCTTTCCCCCTTCCCCTTTCCCCCGCCCATCAGCATAAACTCGACAAAGTACTCGCCAAACCCGTCTACTCCCAAGAAGACAGCCACCACCGATCATGCAGCCCGTCTAAATAAAGCGGTATCCCTAAATGAAGCGGCAGCCAGTACAGAAAAGCGAACAAGATCAGAGAACAGGTCAACCAGCCGATCATATGGTCCGAAGAGCGGCGACTCGTGAACCATTGGGTCAGGACCCACCCAATGGCCAAAAAGCCAAAACACGCCGCCCCCATGTAGAGATAGAGAAACGTACAGCGTTTCACCAGCATCCAGGGCAGCCAGTTGGCGAGGAAATTGACAACGATGTAAAGGGCGATTCGGGGGGGGAAAGGGGTAGAAACTTGGCCACTGCGTAGCGAAGAGTGGGAGGGGTACGGTTTGACAGCGATGCCGCGCCACATGGTCCAGGCTTGCTGGATCAACTTGCCGATCATCAGCACAATCGCGGCGGAGGCGAGCCACCAGAGGATCGGATTCCCCATGCCATGGACCGTATATACGGTTTGGCTGAAGGGATTGGGGGGCCCGAGCACATCAGCGGACTCCGTCAGGCTATTGGCGACCTTGCGGAAATAGGCGACCGGCCGGAGCATCAGCGGCCAGGTGTACCAGGCAGAGCAGTAGGGATGAATATTGGTGTTGCCGAGATGTCGATGGAAATACCAGATGGCGCTGTGAACGGCGCCCAGACTAGTATGATTGATTTGCAAATGGGGAATCCAGATCACCCCGTAAATCACCAGGGGGATAATTCCTAGCTTGATCAAGACCGTCTGCCAACTCATATAGAAAAGGTTCTTCGGCAAGATCAGCTCCAGCGCAATGAGCCTTTGGGCCACCGAGATTAACGTTTGGGCTAGATGATAATATCGCTTGCCGTCTTTTCCCTGTTTCCGAGACGTGAGTAAAGACCAATAATCCGCCAGCTGAAAGGCAATTGGGTATAGCGCCACCCAGCGCACCAATTGCGCGATCCCCCAGAGCCCATATAGACCTAGCAAAAATCCCAGCCCATTCCATTTCACCGAAATGCAGGCGCCGAGGGAAACGCCTGCTAAGCTCAGCCATATGGGGCGCCATCTGGCGAGGCTGTTGAGCGATCGCAGAAATAACCAATGCCCCAGCAGCCCAAAAAAAACCATAAAAATATTGATCAAGCCATAGCGAGACTCAACCAATAGCAAACCGTCCATCGCGGTGAGAAACCCAGCGATGAGGGCGTATAGGAAGCAAGGACGAATCGATCGAACTGCGCTTGAATAAATCCGGATCGGTTGGCTCAACTCATAGGCAATTCCAGCGATTACCAGGGGAACAAAGCTTCCCACCAGCGCATCAACCCAGCGATAGCTGATCGGCGTTAGCAAATATCCAGTTCCATTATTCTGGGGCAGTGAATTCAGGAAAGGCACATGCTTCGCAACTTCGATCCCAATCGCGATTAAGTATTTTCCTAGGGGCGGATGGGCGTCAAAAAAGGGAATTTGATGTAAGTAATCAGTTGCGAACTTAACCGAATAAATTTCATCAAACGCCAGGGTGTTGAATCGTCCCAATCCCCAAAACCGCAGGACCATGGCAAAGATCAAAAGGCTAGCCAGACCTACATTTATCCCATTGATGGACTTACTCATAAACCGCTACAGAGATATCCCTCCACTGAGACCCCCCCTCATCATTTTCTAAGGTAGCGACTGAATACAAGTCGAATGCGCTAAAGTCGCGATTCAATTTTCTTCTTCATGAAAACTTAAATCTCTAAAGAAGTAATGATTGTTGGGCGAAGCAGAGTTGTGGCCTATCGATGGAGTGTGGTAATGCGCTAGCTCAATTTTATTGCGGTCCCAGTGCCGGTAATCAGCATGAGCACCCCAGTCTCATCTAGATTGATTGTATTGGTGGAGACGCTAATGCCGATCACGGCGTCGGCCCCGAGCCGCTGCGCCCGCCGCTCTAATTCTTCCAGGACGTCTTTTTGACCCCGTTCAAATACCCGCTCATACGCTCCGGTCCGACCGCCGATGATGTCTCGAATACCGGCGAAGAAGTCCCTCAACGCATTACTCCCATAGACCACCTCCGCCGTTACCACCCCTAAGTAAGCTTCAACCCTTTGATCTTGAAGTACATCAGTTGTTGATAGAATCATTGTTTACCCCAAATACATAAATTAATGATGGTCACATGGTAAGCTCCATTTGACAATTTGGCCGGATAAGGGCTGACGAGCCTTGGATATGGTGAAGAGGAGGATTGGTTATGACTATGCGAATTCTAATGACTGCTACTTTGTTGGCGGTCGGAATCGTTTCTGGCTCGTCCCAGGCGACCGAGGCGCTAGCAAGCCCCCAGCGGAATGAACCCTTATATTCTTTGCAGCAGCCTACTTTGCCGACTCAGACAACTTTGGCGTCTGTCCAAATTGCTCAGAACGGTCAACTGACGGCGGAAGAAGAACGCCTCAATGAACTTCTTCGCGAAGGCCAAGACCGCGTTGAGTCAGGAGACTATGTCGGCGCAATTTCCTATTACCGACAAGCGGCGCAATTCGATCGAGAGAATCCCAGAATTTATTCTGGGATAGGCTATTTGCAAATTCAGTTAGGGGATTTTCGGTCCGCTGCGGAATCTTATCGGCAGGCGATTGCGCTGGATCCCAGAAATACGGCTTTTCGCTACGGCCTGGCCCACAGTTTAGTCAGCGGACAATCTTATCAAGATGCGGAGGCCACCTACCGGGAACTGATTCGGATGGCGCCGAATGAGACGGACGCCTATTTGGGGTTGGGTGGGGTTTTATTTCTCGAGGAAAATTATGATGCGGCGTTGGAGACTTATCTTCAACTGTTGCGGATCTCGCCCAGAAACGCCAGCGCCTATGAGTCGATTGGTAAAATCCAACTGAGTCAGGAAAATTATTCTGAGGCGATCGAGGCGTTGTTGCGGGCTCGAGATCTGGCTCCCGATCGCGGCGGCGTGTATGTCAGCTTGGCGAATGCTTGGCTGCAACAGGGGGATGTTGATGAAGCGTTTGTGGAGTTAAACCAAGCTGTACAGTTGGATCCTCAAAATTCGGAGGCCCATTTCAGGCTGGCGGAAATATTGAGCGATCGCGGCGCCGAGGATGCGGCGCTGTTTCATTATCGCCAAGCAGTTGAGTGGAATCCCGATCTGGTTCCCGCCCAGGCGGCCTTGGGGTCGATGCTTCTAGAACGACAGCAATACCTGCAGGCGGTATTGTCCTATCGTCGTCTGGTTCGCATGCTGCCTGAGAACGCCGGCGCCCATTACAATTTAGGCCTAGCGTTATGGGGGAAGGGGCTGGAACGGGAAGCGATTACCTACGTCAAGCTGGCCCAAAATCTATATCGTCGGCAGGAAGATCAGGAAGGATTTGAACGGGCGGGCGCTCTGCTGCAAATTTGGGGTGTTGAGGATTAGGGTGAGCGCCCTTAAGAACACGCTGACATTGCAGGGACAGCGGGGGCGATCGCTTCCCCCGTTAAACTAAACGCCCGCACTTCAGTGATCTTCACCGATACAATCTGACCTTTCAACTGGGTAATATCTCCGGGGAAAAAGGTCAGGCGGTTACTCCCAGTGCGTCCCATCACCTGGGTGGGATCCTTGGGGTTTTGATCTTCCACCAGCACCGTTTCGGTGCGGCCTTGATAGCGCTGGGAGCGTTCAGCGGCCTTGATTGAGACGAGATGGTTCAGGCGCTGGAGGCGATCGCGTTTTACCTCCTCACTCAATTGGTCTTGCCAAACAGCGGCTGGGGTGCCTGGCCTGGGCGAGTAGGCGGCTGTATTCAATTGATCAAAGCCAATGTCTTCAACCAGTTTGAGAGTGTTCTGAAACTGCGCTTCCGTTTCTCCCGGAAATCCCACAATGGCGTCGGCGCTAATCGCTGCGTCCGGCATGTAGTCCCGAATCGTATCGATAATGCGTCGGTACTTCTCATGGGTGTAGCCCCGCGCCATCGCCTTCAAGACGTCATTGTCGCCGGATTGAAACGGAATATGGAAATGTTCGCATACCTTAGGAAGTTCGTGGCAGGCTTCAATCAACCGCTCTGTAAAGTAGCGGGGATGGCTGGTGGCGAAGCGAAGCCGCTCAATTCCGGGTGTGTCATGGACGAAGCGCAGCAGATCGGTAAAGGTGTGCTGACGCCGCCCCTCCGGAGTAATGCCGGGGAGGTCTCGACCATAGGCGTCGATATTTTGGCCCAGTAGCGTCACCTCTTTATAGCCTTGACGCCCCAATTCCTCCATTTCGGACCGAATGGCCGCTGGCGTTCGGGACTGCTCAACCCCCCTGACACTGGGCACAACACAGTAGGTGCAGCGCTCATTGCAGCCATAAATAACGTTCACCCAGGCGGTCACCCGGCTGTCCCGCCGGGGTTTGGTGATGTCCTCGACGATGTGGATCGGTTCGGTGGCGACGATTTGATTGCCCTCGAACACCTGCTCTAATAGGTTTTTTAATTGATTTGCATGCTGCGGCCCCATGACTAGATCGAGTTCAGGCACCCGTCGCAGTAGGGCGTCGCCTTCCTGCTGCGCTACGCAACCCGCCACCACCAGCGTCAAGTCCGGCTGCTCATGCTTCCGCTTAGCTTGTCGCCCCAAGTAGGAATACACTTTTTGTTCGGCGTTATCCCGAATGGTGCAGGTGTTGTAGAGCAGTACATCCGCCTGATTCGGGTCTTCCGACCACTCTAAGCCCATATCCTCCAGAATGCCAGCCATACGCTCCGAGTCGGCTTTATTCATCTGGCAGCCGAAGGTGGTTATGTGGTAACGACGAGGAAGGACGGTCATGGTTATTTAATCCAATGGGCTAGTCTACTATTGTGCCATTTGCTGTAACGACCAGCAGCGGCAAAAAGAATGAGAGTAGCGTTCTTTAGAGTAGCGTTCTTTATTGTTTGATCGTACGAAACGTAAGATTGATTCTTGGATCGACTGGTTTTTTCGTTTTTGGAATTTGGTGCCGCCAAAAGTGTTGGGTTGTTCCCCTCATCACTAAAAAGTCGCCATGGGCTAACTCAATGTCTTGCTTGAGGCTGCGTTTATGTCGATGCTTCAGGACAAACCGTCGGCTGCCGCCAAAACTGACGGAGCCAATGACAGGATTGACGCCTAGTTCAGGTTCATCGTCGCTATGCCAAGCCACACTATCTTTGCCGTCTCGATATAAATTGAGTAATACGCTATTAAACTGGACCCCTGACAGAGGTTCAATTTTTCGCTTAATTTCTAACAAGGGGAGGGTCCAGGGGAGGGGCTCCATTTCGATGTTGGAATAGGTGTACTGTGTCCCCTTATCTCCATGCCACGCGGTGAGTCTGGGAATAGGAATCGATTTGTTGTAAATCTGAATAAATTCCTGTTGCCAATCGATGTGGTTATACAGTTCAGTGAATAGTTCATCACTTTTTCTTTTACTAAAGAGAGAAGGATAAATAGTCAGATCGGCATCCGATATTGATAATTGTTCTATAGTGAATTGACTTTGGCTTTCAGTGTTACTAAAAAACTCCGAATTTTCTAGCAAATTAAGTTGAGTGTACATACTCAGAACCCATAGGAGGGGTAAAAGGCGATCGCCTGTTCTCATCACATCAGTCTAGCTATTCAAGATGCCTGCCTCTGGTTTTAGACATCTTAAGTTTCCCAAAAAGGGAGCTATGACCGCGGGTATGTAAATCCACAGCCAGTAGGGGAAAAGCGCCGGAGATTCTTATTTGGCGGCAGATGCCTTTTATCGGTTACCATCGCTACCAGAACGGCCAACTTGCCAGACCAAATCTTGATTGAGTCTGGGGATTAACTTGATAGACAACTTAACCCTTATGAGGGGGCTATTGCCAACTAGGTTGGTAAGATAAATTGCTGCTTAAGGCAGTAACTGGGTGCTTCGGGAATTCATATTCCTTTAAGTGAATTAATTATACAGATCTACCTACTTAGATCTGAGAGTTTTCATCTTTAACTCCTAATAATGACTGTTACAAAGATCTTGGTTCTAGCTGCGAATCCTTCAGATACGACAAGGCTTCGGTTACCAGAAGAAGTACGGGAAATTCGGGAAGGACTTGCTCTGTCTGACGGGCGAGAACTATTGAAGGTGATTTCTCAATGGGCTGTGCGACCTAAAGATCTTCGTCGCGCAATGCTCAAGTATAAGCCTAGAATTGTTCATTTTTCAGGGCATGGCGCAGGTGAGCAAGGCTTGGTTTTCGAGAGCGACGCCGGGAACTCCAAATTTATTGACGCTTCAGCTTTGTCTAGGCTCTTCAAGCTTTGTCCAAGTGTTCAGTGTGTACTCTTGAATGCTTGTTACTCAGAGGTCCAAGCGGAAGCCATCGCCCAGCATATTGATTTTGTAATTGGCATGAATAGCAGTATTGGCGATCGCGCCGCAATTAAGTTTGCTGTAGGTTTTTATGATGGATTGGGATACGGGCGCTCGATCAAAGAAGCTTTTGAGTTTGGCTTGTTGTCCATTGATTTCGAAGGAATTCCAGAGTCAGCGATTCCAGTACTGAAATTGCGAGAACAAAAGACGAACACCCAGCCAGAAAGCTTGACTTTTCAGGCCGAGGCGCAATCTCAGCCCATCATTTCGGCTTTGGCCGGTGAAGAACCTGAGGGACTTGTGCCAATCGATTCTTCCTTTTACATTGAGCGTTCACCTGTGGAATCAGATTGCTACGATACGGTTATCAGTCCTGGCTCCCTTATCCGGATTAAAGCGCCTCGACAGATGGGCAAGACTTCGCTTCTGGTGCGTATCCTGCACTATGCAAAGCAGCAGAAGTATGAAACTGTACGGCTAAATCTTCAGACCGTAGAAACCAAAGCATTGAGTGATGTCAACGAATTCCTGCAGTGGTTTTGCGCGAGCGTCACAGAGGAATTGAACTTGCTGGACAAAATGTCTGACTATTGGATGGGAGCACGGGGGATTGTTCGTCGCTGCCAGCGGTACTTTGAACGGTATTTATTAGAAGCCATTCCAGTACCAATAGTGCTTGGGCTGGATGAAGTTGATCAGGTATTTGAACACGCCGAAATTGCCACAGATTTTTTTGGTATGCTACGCGATTGGCATGAAGTAGGCAAAACTACCCCTGTTTGGCGTAAGTTACGTTTAGTAATTGTCCACTCCAAAGAGGTCTATGTTCCCCTTAGCATCAACCATTCTCCATTTAATGTAGGTCTCCCGGTGGAATTGAGGGAGTTTAATCAGGCAGAAATTGAAGCGTTAATTCAACGCTATCATCTCAATCTAGCCGTACAACAGAAACAACAGCTGATCAATCTGGTGGGGGGGCATCCCTATCTCCTCAGAGTTGCGTTATATCAACTGGCTCGTGGCCGGATCACCTTACCTAGACTACTGGATGAAGCTCCCACTGAAAGTGGTCTCTATAACGACCATCTACGTCGTCATTTGCTGAATCTTGAAGCAGAGAGCGATCTGGTTCGTGCGTTTCAGCAGGTCATTAGTGCTAACCAACCCATTGAGATTGGCTCTACTGAAGCGTTTAAGCTCAGCAGTATGGGGTTAGTGAAATATCAGCGTAATCAGGTCTTCCCTCTATGTGATCTATACCGCCAGTATTTCCAGAATCGTCTAGGACAGAAGTCTTAGAAGTCTTGATCTCTGGCTCAAATTTCCCTTAAATTCTCCTTCCCGCCCCTAAATCTCTCTTTCCAACGAAAATTTTATGGTTGAGTATCGGTACCAAGTTGGCGGTAGTCTTCCGGTAGATGCGCCGACCTACGTTCAGCGGACGGCGGATGAGGAATTCTACCAAGCGTTGAAGGCTGGTGAATTTTGCTATGTGCTGAACTCTCGGCAGATGGGTAAGTCAAGTTTACGGGTCAGGACCTCGCATCGATTGCAATCTGAAGGCGTGGCCTGCGCCTCTGTGGATATTAGCGGATTGGGAACGGCTAATATCAGCCAAGAGGAATGGTACTTCAGTGTTCTTGATAGCCTCATAGACCGCCTGCACCTAGATGCCAATTTTGATTTAGACGTTTGGTGGGAAAAGAACCATCGTTTATCGTCAGTGCGACGGTTTGGCAAGTTTTTCAATGATGTTTTGGTGCATCTGATTCCCCAACCTATCGTAATTTTTTTTGACGAGATTGATAGCATTCTTAGCCTGGATTTTGATGTCGATGATTTTTTCGCAGTAATCCGAAAGTGCTATAACAATCGAGCCGAGCAGCAAGATCTACAGCGACTGACTTTTGCCCTAATCGGGGTGGCGACTCCCTCTAACTTGATTCAGAACAAGCAACGAACCCCGTTTAATATTGGTCGAGCTATTCAACTTTCCGGAATCTCTTTTGAGGAAGCATTCCCTCTGCTACCAGGCTTGGCGTCCAGAGTGAATGATCCAGAAACAGTCTTACAGTGTGTTCTCACCTGGACTGGAGGACAGCCATTTCTAACCCAGAAAGTATGTCAGTTGATTTTGCAATCATTTGACAGTAGAAATCAGAATACAAATGAGAATGAAGGGGCGACTGGTCTAACCCTTACCAATACCCTGCCCTTAGATCTGCCCCAATCTCCAGATGAGTTGGTGGAACTTATTATTTGCAAAAACATTATTGAGAATTGGGAAGTTCAGGACGAGCCTCCTCATTTGAGAACTATTCGGGATCGGATTTTTCAGCGGCAGCAGCGGACAAGCCGATTGTTGGGTCTCTACCGTGATATTTTGCAGGAGGGAATGCTTCAAACGGATGGTAGTCCCGAGCAGGTAGAATTGCGCCTATCAGGATTGGTGGTGGAAAGACAGAATCATTTGTATGTTTATAACCCCATCTATCAGGCAGTGTTTAATCTGCAGTGGATTGAGAGAGCTTTTGCAAATATTAGGCCCTACAGTGATCAAATTCAGACTTGGCTGAAGTCGAATCGCCAGGATGATTCTCGCTTGTTACGGGGTCAAGCCCTACAAGATGCTCAGGCATGGGCCGATTCCCGCAGTCTGAGTGACTTAGACTACCAATTTCTGACTGCCAGTCAAGCGCTGGAAACCCGGGAAATGCAGCAAGCGGAGATGGCCCGCACCCAAGTGGCTCAAGCCCAATTGGCCAAACAAAGAGAAATTTCCCGGTGGCAACGGTTTGTCTTGGGCAGCATGAGTGTCGCCTTTAGCGCCACCATAGGATTAGCCATCACAGCCTATCTTCAGTATCGCCGCGCCATCACCAATGAAATACAGGCGATTGTGACCTCATCCAATGAATCGTTTAGCCTGGGTCGAAACCTGGAGGCCATGATCAAAGGCCTCCGGGCTCGGCGAAAACTGAGGCAGACCTTTGGCGCGCCAGCCGAGCTGCGCAAAGAAGTTGACGCCGCCATCAAACAAGCGGTGTTTCGCATGAAGGAATACAATTATCTGTCAGGACACAGCGGCGCCATTTACGATGTCGCCTTTAGCCCTGATGGGCAACTGATTGCCTCCGCTAGTCGAGATGATACGGTGAAGCTCTGGCGCCCCGACGGCGAACTCGTGACCACCTTAGATGACCATGGCGACCAGGTTCGAGGAGTTACCTTCAGCCCGGATGGAAGGCTGATTGCTTCGGCCAGTCAGGACAGCGTCGTCAAACTTTGGAACCCCGAAGGCGTTCTGATCACTACCCTGGAAGGCCACAGCGCCGGGGTCAATAGTGTCGCCTTCAGTCCCAACGGCGAAATCATTGCATCCGCCTCCGATGACAACACTATCAAACTTTGGCGGCGAGAGAATCAGGGCCTGACCCCAGAGTTCCAAAGCTATCAAACGCTGGCAGGCCATCTCGACCATGTTCGCAGTGTCGCCTTCAGTCCTGACGGTGCGTTGATCGCCTCTGGCAGTGAAGACAACACCATCAAGATCTGGCGAAGAGAGGGCGGCCTCTTGAAAACCCTGGAGGGCCACGGAGATCGGGTCAACCGAGTCGCCTTTAGCCCCGATGGCGCCCTCCTGGCGTCAACCTCTGACGATACAACGGTCAAACTTTGGCGAAGAGAGGGCGCCTTGCTCGATACCTTCAGGCTCCATGATAGTCGGGTTGAAGGGATCGCCTTTAGCCCGGATGGCCAGACTTTAGCGTCCGCCTCGAATGACGCCACCATCGGCCTCTGGCAGTTAGACGGCACCTTGCTCCGCACCTTAGACGGACACGGTGAAGCTGTTTTTTCGGTCGCCTTTAGCCCCGATGACAGCGATCAGCTGACTCTGGCCTCAGCCGGGGAAGATGGCGCCGTCCATCTTTGGCGGCCCGAAAATACCTTGTTGAAGATCATCGCCGGACACCGGGAAAAAATTGAAGCGGTCGCCTTTAGTCCCGATGGCGCATTAATCGCCGCTGCATCCGATGACCAAGTGGTTAAGCTTTGGGGCATTGAGGGTGATTTGGCGACGACGTTTCGAGAGCACAGCGATCAGGTTGAGGATGTGGTTTTTAGTCCCGACGGTCGTCTGGTGGCGTCGGCCAGTGAGGACAATACGGTTCAAATTTGGGATTTGGCGGGCAAGTTGGCGTTGTCCCTAGCCGAACCAGAGGGGCATACCAATGAGGTGGAGGGGTTGGCCTTTAGTCCCGACGGTCAACTGATCGCCTCCGCTTCTATTGATAAAACCATTAAGCTCTGGAGCCGAGATGGGACGTTGATAAAAACGCTAACAGGTCATCAGGCCAGAGTGGAGGATGTGGCCTTCAGTCCGGATAGTCAGCTGCTTGTTTCCGCCAGCGGCGATGACACCATCAAACTCTGGAGACGGGATGGAGCCTTAGTCGCGACCCTTGAAGCCCATGAGGGCGGAGCGGAAGATGTGACGTTTAGTCCGGATGGTCAGCTGATCGCCTCAGCCGGTGAAGACAAGACCGTCAAACTCTGGCAAAGTGACGGAACGTTGATTAACACCTTGAGCGGGCATCGCGACCGGGTTCGGGCGGTGGCCTTCGGAGAAGGGAACAGCCAAGGCATGCTGGCGTCAGCGGGCGGCGATCAAACCGTCAAGCTCTGGGATCTGGATGGGGCTTTGATCGCTAACCTGAATGGGCACACAGATGGCGTTAACGGACTTGATTTCAGTCCCAACGGTCAATTTATCGTCTCAGCCAGTGATGATAGACGGTTGATTCTCTGGGATTTAAACCAAGTATTAAATTTTGATCGGATCCTGGAATATGGATGTCGGCGGATCCAGGATTATTTAAGGACCAATATAGAGTTGGAGGCGCGCGATCGCCATCTCTGCGACAACAATGATTTTTTGCCCCATCAACATCCTCCAGAGTAGGAATCCCCCCAAAAAATAATGTCAACTAATGCTGGCGCGGATCTAATTTGCAGGTAATTTGCAGGTTTAGTCAGGAGGAGATTCCCTGCGGGCGCAAGCAAAGCCCGTTAACGGCGAGCGTGATTTCAGAGAGTCCAGTTGCGCTGAACTTAATTCTGGCGTATAAGTTTAGAGGGTGAGGGGCTCAGTATCCTCAGCGACAATGAGGTAAATCTCAGATGTGATCTTTACCCTCTCCATGTTTGGGAAGAATCCAATTGCTTCCCGCGTTTCGCTAGAGGAAGGGGCATCTAGCGGCTAGGGAAGAAGCGACCATAGATAACGAGCTGGTTCGGCGCCCATTAGAAGCTTACCTGTGAATGGAGCCATTCATACATATACCGTTGCACTGTAACGGCTTTCTCAACGACTAGGGCGCAACTATTTGGAGATAGAGTGACCTACCTGTCTGAGTCGTCAGGAGCTTGCGGCTCAATACTGCGCTATTCCGCCTGACATTTTCAAGCATAGTCACTGTCTGACTCGTCTTTTGTTACCGCAATCTGTTGCTACTCCCTGATGTCAATCTCGCAATGACATGGTTTTAGATATTCGCTCAACCTATATTTACCACGTTGGGGGCAGTCTAAGTATTGGGGCGCCCAGTTATGTTGAGCGACGGGCCGACCAAGAACTCTATGATGCTCTCCTAAACGGCCAATTTTGTTACGTGTTTAACGCTCGGCAGACGGGTAAATCCAGTTTGCGAGTTCGCATGAAACATCGGTTAAAGCAAGCTGGATTTGCGTGCGCCTCTATTGATGTCACCAATATTGGCAGTGAACGGGTCACACCGCAACAGTGGTATAAAGGGGTCGCCTCGGAACTATGGCGAGGATTCGGCCTCCAGGAAACTGTGAATTTCAAGCATTGGTGGGGGGAACAAGCGGGGTTATCCCCAATCCAGCAATTGAGCCGGTTTATTGAGGATATCCTACTGACTCAGAACGCCGACGAGAAGGTGTTTATCTTCATCGACGAAGTCGACAGCATCCTCAGTGCCGACTTTTCTCTTGATGATTTCTTCGCCCTAATTCGATTCTTTTATAACCAACGGTCCCATAACCCCAAATACCACCGTCTGACATTCGCCCTGTTTGGGGTGGCCGTTCCTTCCGATTTGATTCAAGACCGCAATCGCACTCCATTTAATATAGGCAGAGCAATTGAACTAACCGGATTTCAAATAGCCGAAGCTCGGCCTCTGCTGCAAGGATTCACGGGTCGATTTGAGCACCCTGAAAAGATCCTGGCCGAGATCTTGAGGTGGACAGGGGGGCAGCCATTTCTGACGCAAAAACTGTGTCAGAAAGCTGTGGATGTGAATGAACGTCAACTCATCAAACTCGTTCCTGATGTAGAAGACTTAAGGGATCTGGATCAGATAGCCGCCTGGATCCAGGCGTTAGTTCATTCCCAAATAATTGAAAACTGGGAATCTCAGGATGATCCTGAACATCTTAGAACGATCCGCGATCGCCTTCTAAGAAACCCAAGGCGGGCTGGACGCCTGCTGAGCGTCTATCAAGAGATCCTGCAAAAGGGGACGGTTCCTGCAGATGACAGCCCAGAGCAAGTTGAGTTGCAACTATCAGGATTGGTGGTCAAACGAGATGGAAAACTGACCGTGCTCAACCGCATCTATCAGGCGGTTTTTAACCAGCACTGGCTAGATAAGCAGTTCGCCCAACTCCGGCCCTATGATGAAGCCTTAGTCGCCTGGCAGCAGTCAGATCGACAGGATGACTCTCGATTGTTGCGGGGACAAGCCTTACAGGACGCCCAAACATGGGCCAATTCCCGTAGCCTGAGTGACTTGGACTACCAATTTCTAGCCGCCAGCCAAGCGCTAGAGAACCTGGCAATGCACCAAGCAGAAATTGCTCGCGCCCAAGCAGCTGAGGCCCAATTGGCCAAACAGAAAGCGATTTCTCAGTGGCAACGGGTTGTTCTAGGAACCTTGAGCGTGGCGTTTGTCGCCACCACAGGGTTGGCGATGACGGCCTACCTTCAGTACCGACGCGCCGTCGCCAACGAAATTCAGGAGATTGTCGCCTCGTCTAAGGAAGCCTTTGCGTCAGAGCGCACCATTGACGCCTTTCTTAAAGCCCTCCGAGCCCGAAAAAAATTGAAACAGACCGTTGGCGCACCTGTAGAACTGCACGACAAAGTTGACGCCGCCATCATGCAAGCGGTGTTTCGGATGAGGGAATACAATCATTTATCGGGACACGGCGGCGCCATTTACGATGTCGCCTTCAGTCCGGACGGTCGCCTGATTGCCTCCGCCAGCCGGGATGACACGGTGAAGCTCTGGCGACGAGACGGCGAACTGATCAAAACTTTAGATGACCATGGCGATCAGGTTCGCGGCATTACCTTCAGTCCGGATGGTTCGCTGATCGCCTCCGCCAGTCAGGATGGCGTCGTGAAACTCTGGCGGACGGATGGCGTACTCGTCGACACGCTGGAAGGACACGGCGCCGGGGTGAATAGCATCGCCTTTAGCCCTGACGGCGAGATCCTCGCCTCTGGGTCTGATGACAACACGATTAAATTATGGCGGCGAGAAAGGCGCAGTCATCCCCATTTCCACGCCTATAAAACCCTGGCGGGACATCGCAATCAGATTTGGAGCGTCGCGTTCAGTCCGGATGGCGCATTAATCGCTTCAGGCAGTGGGGACAACACGATCAAACTCTGGCGACTCGACGGAACCCTAGTGAAAACGCTGGAGGGCCATACGAATGGAGTCAATCGAGTCACCTTTAGCCCAAAGGGGACGCACTTGGCTTCCGCCTCTGATGACGCCGCCATTAAAATTTGGACACTGGATGGCGTTCTGCAGAACACCTTCACACTCCATGACAGCGGGGTGAAAGGAATCGCCTTTAGCCCAGATGGTCAGACCTTAGCGTCAGCCTCTAATGACACCACACTCAGACTCTGGCGACTAGACGGCATGCCGCTTGTCGCCTTAGCAGGGCAAGGCGACGCCATCCGCTCCGTCGCCTTCAGTCCTGACGCCAATGGTCATTTAACCCTGGCCTCGGCGGGGGAAGATGGCGTTATCCGTCTCTGGCGGCCGAATAGCACCTTGTTGAAGTTCATCCCTGGGCATCAGGACGAAATTGAAGCGGTGGCGTTTAGTCCCAATGGGAAATTAATCGCCACCGCTTCAGATGACCGGAAGGTTAAGCTCTGGCGCCTGGATGGAAGTTTGGTTACGGCGTTTGATCGCCATCGCGAACAGGTGGAAGATGTCGCCTTTAGTCCCGATGGATTCCTCCTCGCTTCCGCCAGTGAAGATAATACCGTGCAAATTTGGAATCAAACCGGTGACTTAGTCTTTTCCCTTGACGGCGCAACTGGTCATGTCACTGAAGTTGAGGGGGTGACATTTAGTCCAGACGGCCAACTCATTGCGTCCGCCTCTGATGATAAAACGATTAAGCTCTGGAGTCGAAATGGAGCCCTGATTAAAACCCTGCAGGATCACCGGGCCAGAGTCGAGGAGGTGGCGTTCAGTCCTGATAGCCAGCTGCTTGTTTCCGCTAGCGGCGATGGCACGATTAAGCTCTGGCGACGGAATGGCGACTTAGTCTGGGCGCTGGACGCCCATGCAGGGGGAGCGGAAGAAGTGATTTTCAGTCCAGACGGCCAACTCCTCGCTTCGGTGGGTGAAGATAAGACCGCCAAACTCTGGAGCCTGGACGGGACACTGATCCAAACTTTTATAGGACATGAAGACCGAGTGCGTGGGGTGGTGTTTGGCCGCTACGCCAATCAAGACATTCTGATCTCAGCGAGTAGCGATCACACGATTAAGCTCTGGCGTTTTGATGGTTCGCTGATCGCCAGCCTAAAGGGACATACCGCTGGAGTGAATGGCATTGATTTCAGTCTCGATCATCAATCCATTGTCTCTGCCGGTGATGATGGCCAACTCATTCTCTGGGATTTGACACAGGTTTTAGACTTGGAGCGAGTGCTGGCCTATGGATGTCGGCGGATTCACAATTATTTAAAGACTAATGCAGCCTTGATAGAGAGCGATCGCGCGCTCTGCAACCAGAGCAGCCAATGAGGATATCCCCTGACAGAGAAAACGCCCCTCTGAAAGAGACTAAAAAAATCAAGGGGCAATCATTATGAAAAACCAGTTCTCGTCTGAGAACTGGGGTGTTGAGCGTGTCGCACCCTGCAATGTGCGACATATAGCTTAATCCTACACAGCCGCCACTGATCTAGCTGTTGGGAATAATCATCTTTTGTGATCAAAAATATGGAGCTGCAGGCTGATTGAGATGGTTACTCGCTTACAAGCCGCCAGTTTCTGCGTGATCACCTGCCTTTTTGTAATCAAAAAATGGATCTAAAGACTGATCTAAGGTGCTCCAAACCGGCTTCAGAGGCTGATATAAAATACTACCCATGCCCAAACTGATTTCCGAGTCACTATTGAAACAACTCTAATAGCCCGAACTCAGGGCAATCCTATCCGATATAAACTGAATTAATGAAAGACATATGGCGCCAAAATGACATTACAGCAAGAGATTATCTTAGATAACTAAACGTGATTTTTTAAAAAGTATTGTGTCCTGATCAAGTGTAAAAATATAGGTAATAGATATTACATAGTATTTTTCTTAATGGGCGCAAAATTGAAATAATCGTTGGCGGGGCCCACGAAAAACTCAAGTCTTTTTGAAAATGGGACGGTGTTTTCAGAAGTTGCCGCCGCCCCAATTTTTTAAGCAGGCGTTTAATCGAGGAGTCCTATTATTGAGCGGCATTTAGCGATCTCCCTCAGATGCAAAAAATTCTCATTGTCGAAGATCATCTCCGCCTGGCAGCTCTGATGAAAAAGGGGCTATGCAAACACGGATTTACAACTGCTGTCGCCAAGGACGGCGAGGAAGCGATGCAACAATTTCAACAAGACCAGTTTGATCTCATCCTCTTGGATATTAATTTGCCTGGAATGGATGGATGGGCGGTCGCGAGAGAAATCCGACAACAAGGCGGCCAATTACCGATTCTTGTTGTCAGCGCTCGCTCTGATATTCCTGAAACGATCGCGAGGGGAAATGACGCGGTTGATGGATATATTATCAAGCCATTCAAATTCAGTTATCTTCTTGCCCAGGTGCAGGAGCTACTTAAGCCTTCCTAAAGGCTTTGCTTAGGGATATGTGTGACTCACCGGGATCTGCAACTGGATCAGCGGTGTCTGCGAAATTGAATTTGTGGGAGAGCCGCCTTTTGAATTAGTCACTAGCGTCACTGTCCGGGCGGCTGGATTCATCTTTCCGCTGAAGTTAAACGCCCCTGTAATCGTCTGTCCAGGTTTCACCTCAAAGTCTGGATTGCCGCCCGCTGCTATCAGCGGATATTCCCCGCCAAACCCATCCTTTAGCACCATCGTATTGCGGATAGTTCCCCAGGTCTGGTTTAGGCGGATCCGCCCTTCACCAGGATTCTTAGTATTGATAGCCGTAAGATGAACAGTCGTCTTAGTTGAATCAAATGAGATTCCCTCTACTCGCAAAATTGTCCCATCAGGATGCTGCGTTTCAAGGTTCAATCCCGTTGCGTTGACAAGAGACCCTCCCTCAGGGATAGTTTGGTCTGAATTAGACGCTGTCGGCGCGACTGGATTGTTTCCACGGGGTCTGATAACGAGAAAGTAACTCAGGGCGCTGAGTAGAATTGCCGCCAAAAATCCCATGAGAAAAATTCCAACTAGGCGGCCTGACTGAGCGGGCGCTCCCTCAGCAAGGGGGGCATCATCAAATTCTGGGGAATTTGAGAATTGATCACTCTCTCTGTTATCGGACTCTAGTAAGTCTGGCGGCGGAGCCTTGTCGGCTGGCTGCGCATCGGTTTGTTCATGGATTGGCTTTTTCACGAATCTGTTTGATCAACTACCTAAGGATTATGTGTATTGAAATTTCAATCTTTTGCTGTTGACCCTAGACAGAATGCATAGTTCCCCACCCCTTCTTACCGTAATACTGGAAGTTTACGCATTCAATGGACCGCATAACTTTAGATCACGTTTTCCCTTGATTGTTTTAAAAAGGAATCTGTGTGTTTTAAAAAGTAATTCAGCTTCCTAGATAACTAGATCTCTGTGACATCAACTCATAAAACAAGCTGCTGAACCTATCCATCTTTCCTCCTGAGTCATCAGGAGCCTATTCCTGCTTCCCGAGAGCTGAATTCTTTCCAAGCAGATACTTCAAAAGCATTTTAGCGATTACGCTGTATGGAATTTACAGAAGCTAGAAGGGTTAGAATAAGAATAAGCCACCGTTCTTAAGTGATGGTTATTCTCAGGCAAAAAATGGCAAGTAAAAAATGGCGATAAGCGCAATACTCTGCATTCTAGGCTCTATCTCAAAAATAATTTCTTGGTTTGAGTTGACGCTCAAAATGTACGGTCAGGCAAAGTCAAGACATAGATTAATATCTATTCCAAAACCTTGAAAAAAAAACTACAGATATGGAATAATTCTTTTCAATGCCAGGGTGAATTTAGAGAGTTAATAAGGTAATTTCAAATACTTACTTTGAACGCCAATTCCAAAATATATCTCTCCAAAATAGTAATTTATTTATCCTAAAGATTTTCGATGAAGCTTTGATATTTTGGGATAGGGGCGTAGCAAGCAATCTTTGGGCTGTGGTGAGGCGGCAAATACGAAACTGGTGAAGGCTTCAAGCAGGTATGAGAGAGGGTCAAAACAGTCGTGAGACGCTGACAGGAGAAGGTTCACACTCCCCGATGTCGGGAAGTGTTCCGGATGGGCCGCTGCCGCTAGAGTCCCCCTTCTATGTCAAACATCCTGTTCTGCAAGAACGCGCCTATGAGGAGGTTAGGAAACCAGGCGCATTGATTCGCGTCAGGGCTCCAAGGCGATGGGGCAAAACATCTCTGATTAATCGGATTCTGGCCCAAGCGGATGCTTACGGCTACCATACGGCGCAGTTAAATTTTCGGGAAGCCAACCTCTCGATAATGACTGATCTAGATGAGCTATTACGATGGTTTTGCGCCACTATTGCTCAACAACTGCAACTTAAACCCAGTATCGACCAGGTTTGGGATCAAGATGTAGGCGGCAAGGTGAACTGCACCACCTACTTACAAACCTATGTGTTGTCACGGATCGAACAGCCGTTGGCAGTGATTTTAGATGATGTTCACCAGATTTTTGAATATCTCTCTGTTGCTCAAGACTTCCTGACATTAATCCGGTTCTGGCATGAAGAGGCCAATAATCTTGAGGTTTGGGGAAAGTTACGTTTGGTGATCACTCACTCTACGGAAGTATATATTCCCCTCAAACTCAGCCAGTCGCCATTTAATGTCGGATTACCGATTCAGCTGCCTGAATTTAGCCTTAACCACATACAGGATTTGGCGATGCGATACGGGATAGATGGGTTCACCTCTATGAAGGGGGCGGAAAATCTAGCCAAGATGCGAGCTCTGTTAGGCGGCCATCCTTATTTATTGCACTTGGCCTTATATCGACTGTCTCGCCAAGATGTGGCAATTGAGCAACTCTTGATGGACGTTCCAACACTGATCAGCATTTATCGCAGTCATCTTGACAACTGCCTGGTCATGCTGAAAAGGCGCCCGAAGTTAGAAAAGGCCCTAAAAAAGGTCGTGATTTCAAACAATCCGGTCAGGTTGGAATCAATTCTAGCCTATCGGTTAGAGAGTATGGGGATCGTCGTCCTCAGGGGAGATCAGGCTATTCTCAGATGTGATCTCTATCGGCGCTATTTCCGCGATCGCCTAGGTCAAGGGTAGTATTTCAAAATAAAAAAAACTCTCACATTTTGGCGATGGGAGACCATTTAGCCATGTCTCTTGTTGGTTGGAAACCATATTCCCCAATATTCAGTCAAGGGATCTAATAGGTGTACCCGAAGTTGCAATCTGGACAGCTAATAAGTAAGTTCCTGTGCAATGACGTTTACAAACTGGATTCAGATATTCAGGGGGTTTCAGCGACTTTTCACTGTCTTTAATTTTGCCTACCCACTTAAGGACCTCAAGAATCTACATCGCAATCATTTCTATCCACTCCTCCGAGCTCAATTTCTCCCCTCTCCCCCCTCAACTCCCTGACCATCCTCCCGCAATCGCAGCCTCTACTCTATGAGAATCTTATTGGTAGAAGATGACCCAGAGCAGTTAGAACCCCTACACACTGCTCTAAGCCATGCAGGTCATATTGTAGATGGCGTCGAAAGGGGAGACGACGCCCAATGGCTAATTGGCGAGAAAGACTATGATTTATTAATTTTGGATTGGGTAATCCCTGGCCCCAGCGGCTTGAGTCTATGTCAACGATATCGCCAGATGGGTAAAACCGCTCCTGTGCTGATGCTCACCGCCAAAGACATGACATCTAATAAGGTGACAGGGCTGGATGCAGGCGCAGATGATTACCTGATCAAACCGGTTGATGTCCCCGAATTACTCGCCCGTGTCAGGGCCTTGGGACGGCGATCGCCCCTTTGGCAAGGAGATGTTTTGAGTATCGCTGACTTAACCCTGAATGTAACGACGATGACGGTTGAGCGGCGACAGGTCATGGTGGACCTGTCGGGTCGGGAGTTCCAGCTCTTGGAATATTTTCTGCGGCACCCCCAGCAAGTCTTAACCCGTAATCAGATTGAACAAGCCCTTTGGGAATGGCGCACTGAACCTGAGAGTAACGCGGTTACGACCCTTATTCGGAGGCTGCGCAATCGCCTCAAAGGTCTTGACGCAGACGACTGGATTGAAACGGTATACGGCGTCGGATATCGCTGCAAGCCGCCGGAGATGGGCTAGACATTGCAATGCAGCAAGCACAACACAATGGCGCATCCCGCACGACTCTATCGTTGTCTGTTAGAAGAACATGGAGGCGGTTACCGGTTAGATATCGAGGTTTGGCGATCATTGCCATTCCGATCGGGTGTTTAATGACCTCACTTGGGGTCTTAGGCTGGCTACAACTCGATATCGTTGAAGATGAGGCGCTCGTTCGAACTGCGCAACGGGTAAACTCTGAAACCACCCGTCTACGCAGCGGCTTGGCGGAAACCCAACTGAGTGTACAGAGCTATGCGTTGACGGAGCAACAAAGATTCCTAGAAAGTTACCAAGTCGCCTCTTTGGAGATCAAGCTAGCGCTGGAGGCGCTGGAAGAACTGGTTATCGACACCCCTCATCAACGTAAGCAAATACGACAGATTCGGCAGCTAACTGACCAACGTTTGTTCTTAATGACAAAGGTATTAGCTAACCATGACGAAAGCGACCCCTCAGTCGTCTTAGGCGCTTGGATTGAACAAAGTGAAGCGATTCATGACCAAGCTGAACTGAAACTGAAGCAATTTGCCGCTGAAGAACTGCGAATTTTTGATCAACATCGGCGACATCTGGAGAAGCACCAGAGGACGGGAATTTTATTGGTTGGGGTGTTTGCAACGGTGGGCGCGATCGCCGCTGTATTGGCCGCCCAATTATTTTTCCAGCTCGACCGAGAACTGGCCAAACGCCAAGCCCGTTTAGGCTATTTAAATCAACAGCTCCAGCAGAAAAACGAGCAGCTCCAACGGTTCGCCGCCAACGCCTCCCATGAATTGCGCACGCCATTAGCGGCCATGTTGAGTAATGCTCAAGTGGGCCTGATGGCTCCGCCTAAAGATCCGGTGCAGCCTCGTAAGCGACTCGAAAAAATTGCCGAGCTGGCTAAGTCTATGAGCACCTTAGTGGGACAATTGTTATTTTTGGCCCGCAACCAAAGACGACTTACATCTGAAGAGCTGACAGAGATCGACTTGGTGGAGTTGTTACGACAGGTAGCTCAATCATATTCAGAGCGGGTGACTGAGAAAAAAGTACAGTTTACCTGTCAACTCCCTCCTGATGCGATCAAACTAGCAGCTCAGCCTGACTTACTCAGACAAGCCGTGCTCAATCTGCTGGAAAATGCCCATCGTTATACCCCAGCCTATGGCTCCATCACCCTCAGGCTGAAGCCTCAACTAAAAGATATCCTGATTCAAGTGGAAGACACCGGCATCGGTATTCCACCTGAGAGTTTAACCAAGATCTTCGAACAGTTTTATCGAGTCGAACAAACACAAACTAAAGCAGTTAAAGGGTTTGGGTTAGGCCTCGCCATTGTCCAACAGATTGTGCAAACCCATGGCGGGGGGATCAGCGTCAAGAGCACCGTAGGGAAAGGATCAATCTTCCAAATTAAGCTGCCTTCGATAGGCGCCTGCTAGAGAGCCGATCCCGTCTTCATAGCTGACCTAAGGAACTTGCGGCAAAATAAGAACTATTTTCTATTGAATATCGAACACGATGGTCTGATCCAAAACGCCGCTGCCGCTGGTTTGCTGCACTATGGTAGTATCAGGGCCTGAAAGGACAAAAAAGTAGATACACCGCTTATCGTAGCCCACGAAGGCAACCAACTATCATCCCAATATGCAGTAAGAATATGACAGAAAAATGACAAGAAACTGAAGGGAAAGAATAATCAATACATTCGTACTCTGTTGAGAGTGAGAGTCTTACCGCCTTCAATCATTCAAAAAAGTAATCGGCAGATGCACTCCACATCCTTGACTATTTGGCAACCTTACACTTCACAGTCTTCAATAAAAAAATGACAGAAAAATGACAAGCGGCTAAATGACCAGACGAGAAGGATAAGCGTGTTTTATTCAAACCGATGTCTCCATCTTTTCTCCATCCTGCGGCGCAGTTCATGGGCATCCTTGTGGCTAGATTGAAGTGCGATCGCGGTCTCAAAGGCGTCTCTCGCCTCGTCAACATGAACAAGGCGCCAGAGAGCCTCGGCTAAATCAATCCAAGCGGAAGCCAAATCAGAATCTATTACAAGCGCTCGATTAAGTGAATCCCTTGCCCCCTCAAGACGATTTAACCTCAAAAGCACTGACCCCTGAGCAAGGGAGGGGGCAAGGGTAGTGCTTTTAGTTGAGGAACTTGAGCATCCCATATCATCCCCCTCCCCGTCAGCCCCGTCTCAGCAAGACTCCTTATATACCAATGATTTCAGGAGTTTTCTGAATCACTAAGGCCGCTATGAGGCGACGCAACGCCGCCTTTCGGCGTAAAACCAACACCTATGCCAAATCCCGAGATCATTTGCAAATAACCCTGGATGTTTTCTAGTTAGTGAACAACTTTGTTCGAGTACATCACAACTAAAGTTGCACCTGCCGTAATTTTGGCAGTGGGGATAGCTTGGAGACAACTATTAACCATTCGATATGCGGTCTAACTCTTTGGGCAAAGGTTTGGACTTCCCCCATCAGGAGGAGCCAGCGCCGTTGAGATATTGGTATTGGAGTATTTAGCACTCCCGAAAATGATTTATGAATTTTCGTTTTCTGGCGTATGCTCAGCGATTTTCTTCAATTTTAGAGACGACAAATACCTGTCTCTTGCCTGTTTCAACGCCTTCAACTACCTCGAAATCACCCATGACAGTTACATTTGCATCCTCCATAAATCTATCTTCTAGATTATTGGTTGCAAGATCGATTTCGATCGTTGATTTCAGCCCAAATCCCGTAGTTTCTCCACCTGGAGCGAATACTCTAACCAGATTTCCGGATAATTCCACCTGGTTCTCAGTCATTTTCATGATTCCCATTGTTTCATTCTCCTTTTATTTGAAAGTTTGTTGTTGCGCCTTTAAGCACTGAGCTGTTTGGGGCCAGGTTCGAATAAGTTGGCTACAGTAAAGTTGTCAGCGCCCACTTCTTTGATTGAGAAGATAATGTCCACGCTGTGGGGAGCAGCTCGACATAAATCGGGGTTCACGCGGACAAAGGTGACGACCGGCGGCGATGATTTTTGGAGTTGAATTTCAAAATCACTCTTATCGGTGCAACCGGTGCTTGTCACTGTGATAGTTACAGTTGTTTCAGCGATCGCTAATCCATGCAGAATTTCTGGCATTTATTTTCTTCCTTGGTGATAAAGATCGTCTCTATTTCCTACAAAACTGGACTGTCAGGAAGTAACATTTTGAGCAGTTCCATAGAGATATAGGGATTGATACTGTTGTAGTTGCCCTGTGGTGTCAGCAGGGATAAACCCTGGGCGTTGGGATAGAATCGCCAATGTGACGACACTGCTCGTGGGAGATTTCAGAGACAAGTTAATGGTAGGCAGTAATAGGGTCAAACTTTCGAACCCTTCATCCGCTGCGTTATTTTTCAGCACAACTGTAACGCTCTCCCCTAGACTAGTCTGCTCAGACTGAATCTCTTCACCTCGAAAAGAACGCGTTTCACCATTTTGGGTGTAAGTTAACAGAGGAACACCAGAAATACTAGTTGCAGAATAGCTAATTTGTGTGTTGTAGCCAGTGAGTTCAAACAGATTAGGCTGAGAAATTTCAGTTTGCTCAGTTCTACCTGCTTGTGTAGTCTGATTCATTAGAATTCTCCTTTATCAACAAAATTTAGAGTCAATTTGGGGATACCTATTGCATCTCCTCAAACCGCTCTGTAATAAATTCCAAAATTGTGTCTTGTTGACACGGCAAAATTGAAGTTAGGCAATAATGTTTCTCTTGATAAGGAAGTGCGCTTCCTTATCAGGTCATTGCGTAATCATTGGCGCTGTCAATTAGTGAGAAGAATTAAGCGCTAGCTTCCTTGACCTTTCGTTTTAAGATAAGCTAAGTCATTTGTAATTAAGCAATTTCCTAACTTGAATCTCTAGTTTAGGATTTCACTACACAGACCATCTTAATGGCAGAAGTTAGACGGCGCATTACCCTTTAGGGATACTTTCCCTCAGAACCTGCCTGACGCCGGCATTTCATTATTACAGTCAGCCTTTCCGTCCTTAAATAGGGTTTTGATGGTTCACGCTTCACGATGCTGTTGGCAAAATATAGATTCATAAGGCCTGTTCCCCAGACTCTACCTGGGATCGAGGATATGAATGAAGAATCAAGAAATATTTAGACAACAACATCCGTTTCACCAAAGCATACTATTGATCTGTCGCAGCTAAAGTGATGTCTTAGTGTAGAGTTCTGTTAGTCAAGTAAGTCGGGTTCCTGCCGCACAATCTTCTCATACAGGGACTGGAAACTAAACCATCCGATGGTATGAGAGCCAATTTGTCCATAGGTTAAACGAGCCGTTGCAGAATCAATCAGCATGGGGTCTCCCGCTGCTTCAGCCATAAGTTGAGCTTGACAGGACCGATCCATCGTGATGAACCACCAGGCCGCTTCGTCTACTGAATGGCCAACGGTGAGTAAACCATGGTTGCAAAGTATGATAGCCTTTCTTGCCCCTAGGGTGTCGGCAATGCGCTTGCCCTCCTGTGTGTCTAGCACTACGCCAGTGTAGTCATTGAATAACGCGTGATCTTCGTAAAATGCACAAGCATCCTGAGTCAAGGGATCTAGCAAGCGTCCAAGCGTTGACCAAGCTTTGCCATAAAGGGAGTGGGCATGAGCGGCCGCCTGCACATCAGGTCGGGCTTGGTGGATTTGGGAGTGGATAGCGAAAGCCGCTGTATTGACCGGTTTGTTTCCTTTCACAACCTCGCCCTTATGATTCACCAACACCAAGTCCGATACTCGAATGTGACCAAAGTACATTCCAAAAGGGTTAACCCAAAAGCAATCTGGAAATTCGGGGTCGCGAACAGTGATATGTCCGGCAATGCCTTCATCAAACCCGTAGTGAGCGAATAGGCGAAACGCAGAAGCTAAGCGCTGTTTACGGTGATGGCGTTCATCTTCTACAGACTCGAATGTAGGCAGTTTGGGAAGATCTAATTCTGACATAGATGTACCTCCTAAAGAGCCGAATCAGCTTCCGATTTGAACTGATCCGGTAGTTTAAAAGCGTGCAACTTAAGCCGGGACAATCCAACAGGAAAGGCATAAAGAAGTCAGAAGTCGGGCAGGAACTAGATTCTGCCTCCTGCACTCTGTATTTTGCTCCAACGGAAATTTCCCGCCATAACTTGATAGCCGTTTTAATGATAACTCCATTCACATTGCCGGTGAGTATACGACCTTAAAGCACTTCTCTTGGACATCGCCCTTCCAGTAAATCGGCATGTTGTCTGATGGCTTTGGCGATAAAAGTCACCAATACCCTAACCCGCTCAGTGGTGCGGAGGTCATCTAGAGTCAGCACCCATCCCGGTTTACCTTGAACAACTTTCCCCGGTGGAATTCGCCGTAACGCCGTATCTTGGTCCCCTCTGTAGCAGGGCAACATGACCATTCCGAGGCCAGCTCGCGCAGCGATATGTTGTGAGCCCATCGGCAAATTCCAGCGAACCGGGATATGGGGGTAAGGGCTATCTTTCAGCCATTGAGCTGTGGGAAAAGCGGCGATTTCATCCATTCCGACCCAGTTTGCAGTGGGGGGATCCGCATTGAGATCGTGTTGCTCAAGATACTCAGGGGATGCGTAGTAGGAAATGTTGAGATCGGGTAAGCGGTGACCGACTAAATAGTCGGGGGGATTGGACATGAAGCGAATGGCCACATCAGCCTCTCGCTTGGTTAAATCAACAATGTCGTAAGAAGCAATAATCTCTAAATCAATATCGGGATAGGCGAGTTTGAACCGCTGTAAATCAGGGGCCAGCAAGAACTGAATCAGCGCATCCGCCATTGTCACCCGAATGGCTCCGCTCAATTTGGCGTCTTGTCCCAGAATGCTGAGTTCTAACCTATGAACATCGTTTTCCACTTGTTCCGCCTGCTCTAGCATGGCTTCGCCTACTGGGGTGAGGGTGTAACCCAAGGGCGATCGCTCAAAAAGACGAACGCCTAAGGCTGTTTCCAGGGCGTCAATCCGGCGAACTACGGTGGAATGACTGACTGAGAGTCTGATAGCAGCCGATCTCATAGAGCCCGAACGGGCTAACGCTAGAAACACACGCAGATCATTCCAATTCATGACTGTAACATTTTTGCAAAACTGAAAAGCATATTTAGTGCTTCTCAATTCAATAATAGGCCAAGTATGCTGATTATCGTAATCACTTAGGCCAGGAAATTAATACGCTGCATTCTCCTGATCTTGACTGACCTATCAGCCAATCGGATTAAAACAGTCATTCCGTAAACTTGAAAAATAACCATGAAGAATAGCAACAATCCCATCATCGCCGAAACCGAAATTCATATTAGATCCCCCATAGAAAAGGTCTGGCAGGTTCTAGCTGTTGATTTTGATGAAATTGACCAATGGTCCTCTGGCGTAAAGCGTTCTGCGGCTCAAGGAGAGAAAGTGAACGGTTCCAAGGTGGGTGGCAGGCACTGCGATCTTGCCGCTGTCGGTTTTACCGAGATGGACGAGAAGATATTGGTTTTCGACAGGGAGAACTATATCCTTAGCTATCGCTTGTATAACGGTCTTCCCGGTTTTGTCGCCGATGCTGTGAATACATGGCGACTGTTTGAAGCGCGAGGGGAGACACACCTAACGGTTCGCACTGTCATGCACACTAAGGGGCTTATGGGGTGTTTGTTCCGTCCAATGATGAAAGGCAACCTCAGAAGCGCTTTGCAATCGATGTCCGAAGAACTCAAATACTATGTCGATACTGGGGAGCCGCATCCCAAG
>JASJDH010000644.1 GCA_030065175.1 Leptolyngbyaceae cyanobacterium MO_188.B28
ATCCGGCGGCGGGGGCGGCGGGGGCGGCGGCGGTTCATCCGGCGGCGGCGGAACCATAGATGAACGGGGCACAATCACCAGCTCGACTGCAAGTCTCAAATCTTCCGCACTTACGGTGGTGCGGCCGTCCAGGGCCGCATTCGCTTTGGCGACCCTGACAGCAAACAGTTCAGCCCGATGCCCCTGGACACCGCCGCGGATCGCTTCAGTGACCAGATATTCAATTTGTTCAGTTGTGATTTGAACGTCTTTGAGCCATTCCCGGGCCAAAATGATTTGGGTCTTGAGGGAGTCAATATCTTCGACATACTGTTGCAGGAATTCCTGCGGTTGGTCAGCGAACTGCGAGACTTGCTCCACCGCTTGTACTCGGTCGTCCAGCCCTAAAACAGTATCGGCTGAGAGGGCGATCGCAATTCGATCCAACAGGTGTTGCCGTAGATTGCCTTCTTCAGGATTGTAGGTGACGATTAAGAGCGGTTCGCAGGGATGCTGAAAACTGATGCCTTCTCGTTCAATTTGGTTCCGGCCCTCCGTCAGGGTTGAGAGGAGTAGGTTAGCAATCTGATCATCCAGCAGATTGATTTCGTCCACATACAAGACCCCTCGATGGGCTTCCGCCAGCAACCCGGCTTGAAAGACGGACTCTCCTAATTTGATCGACTTCGCCACATCGACGGAGCCCAATAGCCGATCTTCCGTCACCCCCAGCGGAATTTGGATAAAGGGGGAAGGGATCACTTTTGTCGGCAACTTAGCCGGATCCCAATTGGCCAGGTCTGACGCTTCCGTAGCGAACCGAGCCAGCGTATCGTCATCCCACCTGCGAGGATTAGCGGGGTCACAGTTGCAGCAGGTCCCCTCAACCACTTCTATGGGCGGCAATAATGAATAGATCGCCCGAGCCAGGACCGATTTGGCTGTTCCCCGTCGACCGGCGATGACCACTCCCCCAAGCCCAGGATCCACGGCTGCGAGAAGCAGCGCTAATTTAATGGATTCCTGGCCAACGACGGCGGTTAGGGGGAACACAGCTGGCGCTGGAGGGGTTAAGGCGGCTGGCATAGCAATTTGAGATGGGCGTTCGGTCTTTCAGCTTATCAAGAAAAGGGATGAGGTTGAAAATTAGCAAAGCGGGGCGATGACTTTGCGATCACACCCGCTAGAGAGAACTATTTCACCCATCCTGGGGAGTATTCGGCAATAATGGCTTAGGTCCCAACCTAGCTACGATTTCCATTTCCTCCTATTACGATGGGCTCTTCAACCGATCGCCGGAAGATTTCCACATCTTCATTGAAATCAATCGGCATCACCGCCACCACATTCTCATGGGGACGGGGAATAATTACCCAAGTTTCCAAGATTCCGCCAGGGGAGTTTTCAGCCGCTTCTACCCCAGCGGCCATCGCCGCCTTTACCTCAGATACATCGCCGCGAATGTTGATGGCGAAACGAGCGCTACCCGCCCGAATATAGCCCACTAGCGTGACCCGGCCAGCCTTAACCATGGCGTCCGCCGCCGCTAACACGGGTGGGAATCCTTTCGTTTCAAGTGAGCCAACTGCCTGTGGCATTGCCGATCTCCTCTAAAAATTGAACGCGCCGTGAATTTAAACCTTATTGTAAGAGGCTTTGACCTGGATTTTGTAGAAAACAGACGGTCTGATTTGCTTTAATCGATTTCTTAAAGTTGTTCAAAATCAGGAAATAGCTTTTTGCAATTAGTAATGACTTGTTAAGTTTATTCATGATGATGACCAAGCAAACAGGCATCAAGGTTGAAGTTTAAGGTAATAGACGAGGCGCTTCCCTGTCTGCCGCCTATACTACTCAAATGCTTATCTCTAAAACACCTTAGAATGCCCAACCGCCAATCAAACCCTAAACGATTCTGACGCCTCAGTGAAGTTAAGCGGGAGCACAGTCTCAATATTTTCGGGGGGGTTGGGAACAATATAGTGAGTCGTCACTTCACCGACGCCAGGGCATTTATTGGCGGCTTCGATGCCGGCTGCAACAGCCCGATTGACTTCGGATACAGGGCCTCGAACCGTTACATATTGGCGTCCGCTGTCGGCTACGTTGTAAGTGACTAGGGTGACGCGCCCTCCTTTAACCATGGCGTCTGCCGCCGCCAGCGCAGTGGGAAACCCCTGCGTCTCGATCACGCCAATAGCGATTGGCATTGTTAATCTCCGAATGTTGTAGTGTGGTTTCTACTATACCTTGATTGAACTGGGTTCAGCGATCGCGGCGATAATCCGTTCACATCCGGACTCGGGCTGAGCCCAACTACAGTAGCATTCTTTAGGATGCCCCCAACAGAGAGATAAATAGAGTTCTGTTCGAGTTGCATCAACTTCCGCCCATTCAGCCTGCTGAATTAGGCTTTCAACATGGGCCAGGGTAGTGGATTGGGGAGACGCTCCCGCCAACCAGAGCTGCATACCCGTAATCGAAGCTCTCCAAAAATCGAGGACTGCTCCTTTAGCCGCCATTAAAGCTTCTTTATCACCGGGGACGGCGACTAACTGAGGATGCAATTCAGGAAACCGAATAGAGCGGTCTCTAAAATTGCAAGTGTGCCAAACAATGCCAGACACCCCATGGGTTTGCTGATATTGGTGGATTTGCTCTCGAAAGTCCTGAAAAACAAATACCTTGCTTAACTTTTCGGAGCCTAATGCTTTGGCTAGGACTGAATTATTGATTCGCTGGGTTGAAGATAGCAGCACCCGTTCTCCTTTCCAGGCAGCTCGAAGTTCCTGGTCGAGAATTTCGAGAAGTTGTTGGGTGGTATAGCTCATTAAGGCGATTTAATGGCGGTCAGTATTCTTGAAAGAATGGTAGTTATTAAAATTCTATCAACTTCTCCGATTTCAAACGTATCTAAAGCTTCCCTATGCGGTCTATCAGAAGCTGGTAGAGTCCGTTGGCGTCGATCGTTAGCATAACCTTCGCATTGGCCGGGCGGCCGCTGCCCCCCCAAAAATCCACAACCGTACGCCCCAATGTCAGGGGACTAGCGAGGTCTACTTCGACATAGGCCTGCCGATGGGAATATAAGGTCGGCTGGAGCAAGTAGGCGATCACGCAGGGGTCGTGCAGAGGAGCCCCCGGCAGACCATAACGATCGACATCTTCAGTCCCATAATAGGCCAGCATATCTGCGGCGGCTTGGCCCACAGGGGAGCCAAGGGCGCGAATAGCGGCCAGCCTCTCTGTCGTGGTCAAGACCTGATGAGTGACGTCCAAACTGATCAGGGTAATGGGGGCCCCACTCCCCATGACCACTTGAGCGGCGTGGGGATCGACATAAATATTGAATTCGGCGGAAGGGGTAACGTTGCCATGGGTAATGGCGCCCCCCATGACGACGATTTCCTCAATGTTTTCTATGAGTTGAGGCTGTTGGATCAACGCCACCGCGATATTGGTCAGGGGGCCTAATGTCGCTAAAGTTATCTTCTCCGCCGCTTGGGTTAGCGCATCAATCAAGAAGGAAACGCCATGTTGGGGCTGGAGGGCCAGGGTGGGTTCCGGTAAATCGGCGCCTTGAAGTCCGGTTTCGCCATGGACATGCTCTGCGGTTACCAGCGGCTGTAAGAGGGGGCGGGGACACCCCGCATACACGTTCACATCAAGCCTGCCCGCCAGTTGACAAATTTTGCGGGCGTTTTTTTGGGTCAGACTCAGGGGCGCATTGCCCGCAACGGTGGTGACGCCCAGTACAGTCAGTTCATTGGTGGAGGCTAAGGCGAGGAGGAGCGCGATCGCATCATCCACTCCCGGATCACAGTCAATAATGATGGGACGAGGCGCCATGGGGAGCTGACTCCTTAAATTGAATCTTCATTGAATCTTTTTAGAGGTCAATGGAGCGAGGGGGAGATACCCCTTTCATTGATTACTCAACGGCAGGGAGCCTATTATAGGTGGACGAAACTGAGCTAGGTTAGAAATATAGTGGTTTTCTCGAACATAGACGACGCCTCATCCCGTTAATTCCTCCCCTTTATACTGGAGAAAATGCAATCTGCGCTGGCGAAATTTCTACAATCCTAATTGCTGCTTGACTATTGTCGATTTTGAAGGTTCAATCGTGCGTTTTCGACCCCCCACTTCCCGTTTAATTCTGTTGATCCTGGGCCTCGGGATATCTGTGGCAGGGTGTGCGGGCGGCCCCTTCGGACAAACCTTGAAAAAATCGCTTGAAGCAGACTCTCAACTAGAAGAAAACCCACCGTTCGGCGCCGCGGATGAGTCAACGCAGACCCCGCCCGCCGACGGTCAAACCGCTTCCCAAGCCACAGTCTTAACTCCAGAACAAGGCCCCAATGCCCCCCTCGAGAATAGGGCGTCGAATCAGGATCCCCAATCGGGCGAGCCAGCATTTATTGGTCCCGTTCAGTCCTCAAATCTAGCCGCCGCCCCTGATCCAATGAGGGCGAACAACGAGTTTCTGCAAGGAGCGCCGGGGTTTTCCGATCTGACTCAAACTCCAGCGGAATTGCTTTCTTATATCGAAGATCTGGCGATACTTCATCTACTATTTCCAGCTGACGAAGCGGAAGCGATAGACGGAGAAAACACCCAAACCCAGCAAAAACGATTTTTTAAACCAAATCAAACCATTACTCGACGCGAATACGCCCGCTGGTTAACCACGATTAACAATGCCTTTCATCTGGATAATCCAGCGGAACAAATTCGCTTAGCGGTCGAAACAACTCAGCCCACTTTTCAGGATGTCCCAACATCAGACCCAGATTTCCCGCAGATTCAGGGATTGGCGGAGGCCGGAATTATTCCCAGTCCCCTATCGGGCAGCACAACAACCGTAACTTTTCGGCCGGATTCGCCCCTGACTCGGGAGGACCTGATTCTTTGGAAAATCCCCCTAGATATTCGCCAAAATTTACCCAATGCCGACATTAATGCAGTGCAGCAAACCTGGGGATTCCAGGACGCCGCTAGGATTGATCCCCGAGCCTTGCAAGCGGTGCTAGCCGATTTTCAGAACGGTGAGTTCGCCAATATTCGTCGCGCCTTTGGCTATACCATGCTGTTTCAACCCGACAAAGCGGTGACTCGCGCAGAGGCGGCGGCGGTTCTCTGGCGCTTTGGCAATCAAAC
>JASJDH010000645.1 GCA_030065175.1 Leptolyngbyaceae cyanobacterium MO_188.B28
TGGAGTTTGAGTACAGGCTTAATAAATCCCAGGATTTGAAATTGTCATCTTCTATAATTCATAATCCATAATCCATGGAGAAACCTATTATTCTCGTCGTTTTGAGTATGACCAAATCACCCATACCGCCAAGAATTTTTAGTGTTGGGATGAATACCCAACACACCATCATCCGATCCTAATCAACAATTCCTAACTTCTTCACCCATGACGACTATCTTTTTCTACGAAAAACCAGGTTGTATCAACAATACTCGTCAGAAGACCTTATTAGAAACGGCTGGACATGAAGTGATCGCCCGTAATCTGTTAACTGAAACATGGACACAACCTCGGTTGCAACAATTTTTTGGACCGATTCCCGTCACCGAGTGGTTTAATCAATCAGCTCCCCAGGTAAAGTCGGGAGAGGTGATTCCTGAGCAACTCGATTGCCAATCTGCGCTGCAGTTGATGATCGAAAATCCGTTACTCATTCGTCGTCCGTTGATGCAAGTTGGTGAACGCTGTGAGGTTGGTTTTGAAATCGATAAAATCGAAGATTGGATCGGCCTAAGTCCGGTTGGCGATCATTCCAAGGCAATGCATAAGAACCTGAAAATCCAGGACTTGCAAACCTGCCCACACACCTCAAGCCCTTAACTAATCGAAAATTGCTTCAGGTGTCATAAACTCGGGCTTCCAAAGCCTCAGGATATTCTTCGCAGTAGATTTCAAAAGCAGTCTTGGTCAACTTTTCCGCCTTCTGGTGAGCCGCCTCAGCTTGGAGTTCTTCCACAGCATCCCAGGCTGCGGCGCAGGCCTTTGAAGTAGGACCGTGTTCAGCACAGGTTTTTCGGGCTTCCTCAATGGCTTGGGTGATGGTCTGAGCTAGGAACGCTTCCTTAGGATTCTCTACAAAATCTCCTTTGGTCAAAATATCTGTGATGGAGATAATGCCCAACAGTTCACCTTTGATCACCGGAGCACAGCGGATCCCAGTACTGGCAAACAAGCGCGCCACATACTCAACCCCCAAATCAGGATTAACCACAATACAGGGTTTAGTCATGATTTCATACACTCGAACCACCTTGGAATCCTTGCCAAAGGCCGCCACTTTGTAGACGATGTCATCATCCGTGATGATCCCATAAGCATCTTGGTTATGACGACGATCTACAATCAGGCTATGAATTCCGTTGGTCTTCATCACCTTCACAGCGTCGGCCACCGTTGCTGAACCTCGAATAGCGACCACATTGGCGGTCATGATATCACTGGCTTTGAGCATGGCTTACCTCCTCAAATTATGCATAAAGCGATTCCCTGCAGAATGGTTTGTGATTTGCCGGAACTAAACCGTTAACCCTGCATTGGCTTGGTCGTAGGTGTTGAGATGAACCTTAACGGGACTGACTTTCCAGATGTCCTTGCAGTACTCGCGAATTGAGCGATCGCTGGAAAACTTGCCCATATTGGCTACATTCCAAAATGTCCAGGTTGATTAGTTATTCTCCAGGTGGGGCCCCAGGAGGAACTCAGCTGAGAGATAGCATACGATCCGCGCATCGGGTGCATAGTAGGTGCGGGTTGAGTGCAGCCGGGGCATAAGGCGATCGCGAATCGTGTAGGCCAGCGCCAGATAGAAGTCATTTTTAGAGGCGTTTTCGGGAAGTCTACCCTGCAAGTAGTACAGGTTATCGGCGATCGCACGACGCAAGGTTTCGATATCCAGCCCGGTGCGATCGTCTTCAATCTGAATATTTTTCAAAGGTGTCGTAACCATGTTTAAGTCTCTCCCTTGAAATGCTGAAGTTGTTACTGTTTACTGAAATGAGGATGCATAACAATTGCCAGCAGAGCTGACACAAGTCAATCGCTTAGCTCAATGATGTGGAATTAATGCCAGGAAATCCAAGAGTGAAAACGTTTTTTTGGAAGGGCGTCAAGATCCGTCAATTAGTCCGTAAAATTGTGCTGAACTCCTAACTCCGAACTGTTATTAAGAAAGTCACATCTTCAGAGCATAGGCTGATGTTTGATTCACTGTAAACTCTGCTCTGATAAGGCCATCGCCAATGGGACGTAGCTCAAAGCCCACTTTTTGGCAGACACGCTGCATGGCTCCATTCTCCAACAAGATCTCGGCGATAATGCATTCGATGTGTTCCTGACGCGCAACTTGGATCAATCGTTTGAGGAGTTCTGTCCCGATCCCCAGCTGTTGAGCGGGATCGGCTACCAGCATGGCGAATTCAGCCTCATCAGTACCCTGCAACTTGCTCAGACGACCCACTCCGAGAATCTCATGCTGACCCGTCTCTGAATTTTTGTAATCGACGACTAGGGCGATTTCGCGATCGTAGTCGATAAAGCAAATTCGCGTGAGGCGCTCATGTGCTGTCCGCTGGCTGAGCTTCATCAGATGGAAATAACGTAGATAAACGCTTTGTTCAGAGAGGGTTTGATGGAACTGGACGATCAACGGCTCATCTTCTGGGGAAATGGGCCGAATCGTCACCTTTCGATCATCTTTGAGCATCCAGTCAGCGACGTAATGGGTTGGATAGGGGCGGATAGCCGGTTTGGGAATTTGCGCTAAATCAACGTCAGGCGCGTGGAGCAGAATGCGCGCATCCAGTGCTTGTAAGGTCTGAGAAGCGCCAGCATCAGCGGGGGATGCTAGCAAGGGGTTGATGTCAATTTCTTTAATTTGGGGATGCTCAACAACCAATTGACTGAAGCGGACTAAAACCCGTTCGAGCTGATCTAGATCAACTGCAGATCGACCGCGAACGCCTTGAAGGGCAGTGTAAATCTGTGTGTGCTCAATCAGCCGTCGCGCCAGGGTGGTGGTTAGCGGAGGCAGGGCCACGGCGCTATCTCGAATGACTTCAACCATTTGCCCACCGGCGCCAAAGAGCAGGACTGGACCAAACTGGGGATCGAGGCTGCTGCCTAAAATCAGCTCGTAGTTCTCATCACGATCAATCATGGGCTGTACGGTTACCCCGTCAAAGCAGTCAGCTCCCGCCAGGGTTGTGACGGTCGCTTCGATGTCTTTGTAGGCTTGTTGTACGGCTGATGCGTTATGGAGATTGAGTTTGACGCCTCCCACATCGGTTTTATGGGTGATGGTTTCTGAGAGTAGCTTGAGTACAACGGGGTAGCCTAAGTGCTCAGCGCAAGCCACTGCTTCATCGGGGCTGCTCGCCTTCAAGGTTTGCACAACCGGCAGGCCGTAGGCAGCGAGCACTTGCTTGGATTCCTGTTCGGTCAGGAGAGTGCGATCCTGTTGCCGGGCCGCTTGTAAGAGATCCGCCACTTTCGCAGGTCCAGATCCCTCTTCGCTCCAGTCCGAGGCCAATATAGGGGTTTCGTACAGAGCCCTAAGATTGTGGCTGTAACGCCACATGAAATTGAACAGGCCAGCGGCGGCGTCGGGGTAAGGATAGGTGGGAATGCTCGCCTGATTGAGGATGGACTCTCCGGCCATGACTTCAGCGCCGCCCATCCAGCTAGCCAGAACGGGTTTATCTGAGTTTTGGGCGTAAGCCTTGAGTTGCTCAGCCGTTCGTGTTGGGTCTGTCATGGCTTGGGGTGTGAGGATCACCAGTAGGCCATCGCCATTGGGATCTTGAGCTGCAATGTCAAAGGTCTTGGTATAGCGATCGGAATCTGCATCTCCCAGTATGTCGATGGGGTTGCCATGGCTCCAATGGCTGGGAAGAACTTCATTCAGAGCATTGACGGTGTCATTGCTGAGAGTGGCGAGTTGTCCGCCCGACCTAATGAGAGCATCTGTGGTGAGGACTCCGGGTCCCCCAGCATTGGTGATGATGGTTAGCTTGGGACCCTTGGGCAGACGGCTCTGCTTAGCGAGAACTTCTGCCACGTCAAAAAGCTCTGCGATCGTATCGACACGCAATACCCCACAGCGCTGAAAAGCCGCATCTAAAACCGCATCGCTGCCTGCCAAGGATCCGGTGTGAGAGGCGGCCGCCTTAGCAGCCGCTTCCGTGCGGCCCGCTTTAATCACAACAATAGGTTTAGTCATCGCCACCTCCCGCGCGGCGGAAAGGAACGATCGCGCGTTGCCAATCGCTTCCATGTAAATGACGATACTGTGGGTGTACGGATCGTCGCCCAGGTAGGAGATTAAGTCACCCCAGTCCACGTCCAACATAGAACCCACGGAGATAAATGCGCTAAAGCCCACATTCTCGCGAATGCTCCAGTCCAACACAGCCGTACAGATGGCGCCGCTCTGACTAATAAAGGCAACGTTCCCAGGTTGAGCCATGGCACCTGCAAAGGTGGCGTTGAACCCTGTGCGAGGGCTCATAACGCCCAAACAGTTGGGGCCAATTAACCGCAATTGGCTTTGGCGTAACTGATTGAGAATATCTTGTTCTAAAGCAATGCCCGGTTCGCCAATTTCTTTAAACCCAGCAGAAATCACGATCGCGCCTTTGACTCCCGCCTCAGCGCACTCACGAATAATCCCAGGAACGGTGGGAGCAGGGGTGGCGATGAGGGCTAACTCGATGGGTTCGGGGACAGCTTTGACTGAGGCGTAGGCTTTGATTCCCAACACACTGCTGCGCTTGGGATTGATGGGGAAAACGGTTCCTCCGAAAGGATGGCTAATGAGATTCCACAGGAGGGTTCGACCAACGCTGTTGGGGCGATCGCTAGCCCCAATAACAGCGACGGTGGTGGGCTTAAACATCGCCTTCAAGGGCTGGCGCTCTGACCGTAAGATGTCATAGGCGGGGTCGGGAATCATCAGCGGTTGCGACATAACCATATTTAGACCTGCTGTATCAAAGTTGAACCAAAAGAAGGACAGTGTGACGACTGCAGACGAGAGAGCTGAGGCGCTCAACTTCTAGCTAAATGACCTCAGATTCAACCTCTATTCCCAAGCTTCTCAGGATAAGTCTAAAAAACTAATACCACCCATGTGATTGAGATGGATAGAACAGACCTGTCCGGAAATTTGGAGCCCTTGCATAATCTTGATTTCAGGCGATCAGCACGTCCTCCGCACATAACGAAGGAATGGGGGTTTGAACCTATTTTGTCAGTTTAGAAACAATTTGTAGACCTTCCTAATTTCATG
>JASJDH010000646.1 GCA_030065175.1 Leptolyngbyaceae cyanobacterium MO_188.B28
CTAAGTACAAAACCAAAACAATCCTGCCTCTACCCTATGACTATACCTGCAACGTTAGATCTCAACCAAGCGATGGCGGCCTTTAAGCAAAGCATTTTGCCGTTGCTGATAGTGGGCGATATTGCCAGTTGGGATGGCCCCGTGTTGAAAGAACGGGAGGAATCGATCCGCCAAGCGACTCTGGTGCTAGCCGGACAAATAATAGCCCTGCTCATGCACCAACTCAGTGAACATCCAGATAGCCAACGAGAAGCTAAAAAACGGACTCAATCATCCCGGGGCTTTATGGCCGCCAGTCAAGGTAAACGACGGCTAACGGTATTAACAGTAGGCAATGTGTCAGTTGAACTGAAGGTGAGTTATGTGCTGGGCAGAGCGCCGCAGAAACGACGTAAAGGCAACCGTAAAGCGGGTCAACGGGGAGCCTCTTGTGGACAGGGATATTATCCCTTCCTGCGCTGGTTGGGGATGGAGGAGCAAGTCAGTCCGCTGGTGTGGAGCCAGGTGGCGGCAATGGGGATGCTGTCGGGTTCGTTTGCTCAAGCGACTGAGCAATTGAGGGAATGGGGCGTCGAGTTGAGTGAAAAACGGGTGATGCGACTGACCTATAGCTTTGGTCGCATCGGCATTGCCTTGACGGAAGAATGGATGAGTCAGCTACACCAAGGCCAACTCCCCACCGGCGAGACCTTTCGAGGCCAGAGAGTAGGGTTGGAGGTGGATGGGGGGCGCACCCGTCTGAGGTTTAACAAAAGCGGGAAGCGTCGAGCCAGCAAGCGTCGAGGCTATTATGGCGACTGGCGAGAACCGAAACTATTCACGCTCTTTGCCATGGATGAGGTCGGCAAGCGCCTTAGCAGCGTTGAGTTACCGATTGTCAATGAGGGCTCCTTTACTGGGGTTGAAGGATTCATGACCTTGCTGGAGATGTATCTGGTTAAATTAGGAGTGGCTCATGCCGAGCAAGTCTTGTTGATCGCCGATGGCGCGTCCTGGATTTGGCAACGGATACCCGTCCTGCTGGAACGTTTGGGGCTGCCCCAAGAACGCCTGATTGAGGTGATTGACTTTTATCACGCCAGCGGCCATTTGAAGGCGTTTGCTGAGGCGGCTTTGATGAAGCCTAAACTCGTTCAGGAATGGTTTAGCTCAGCTCGTTCTAGCCTCAAACGAGGCAAGTTGCCCCGATTACTCAAGCAAATGCAGCAGATGATGCAGCAGAAACACTCAAAGAAACGAATCAAAGCGATGACCACCGCCTTCAACTACTTCAACGACCAATCTCATCGATTTGATTATGCTCGGGTTCAGGCGATGAATCTACCAATTGGCAGTGGGGCGATTGAAAGTTTAATCCGACAGGTGGTCAACTTGCGTTTGAAGGGGAATGGAAAATTCTGGCTGCCGGAACATGCGGAAATTCTTCTGCAAGGTCGTTGTTATTGGGCGGCTGGGCAATGGAATTCCTTCTGTAACCAGATTCTGACCGCTAAGCTCGATGCTAAACAATCAGAAGGTGTCGAACCTGATGTGAGTCACTTAGCCGCCGCCTAATCCACCATTTTTTGCGCTTGGCACCCGAATCGCCCCATAAATAATTTTTTGCTTGTATCTAATGGCCTGAGCTTCATTTCCTGATTCACACACTTAACGAAGGAGACTAAGCATGTTCCATTTCCGCTCTAATCGTCGCCGTTTTCTCGGTATGGGAATAGGCGCTGCGTTGACGCCTTCTCTGATATCTTTCTTGAGTAGTTGTTCCTCAGGTAACAGTGTTAAATCAGGCGGTTGGGACGGTCGTGAAATTAAGTTTGCCCATGGAGCGGGGCTATGTAATATGCCTCTGTTTTATTCCGCCGAGAAACAGCTGTTTGCGAAATATGGGTTTAAGGGTACAGCAGCCTTAACGCCTATGCCCGCTGATGTGGCTGTGCAGCTAGCCACCGGGCAGGTGGAGATGGCGGTGATTCCGTTTACTAATGCGATCGCAGCTTACACCCAAGGCGCCTCCTTCCAAGTAGTCGCTGGCAGCGGTGTCGAAGGCCTGGTGATTGTCGCTAAACCTGACATTAAATCTTTCGCTGACCTGAAGGGCAAAAAAGTGGCGACCTTCCAGGCTGACACGTTAGACGTGATTGTCTATGACTATTTGAAAAAGGAGGGGATGAGTTATGAGGATGTAGAAATGGTCTACCTGGGAGACTCCACCGAACTCTTAAACGCTTATTTAGCAGGTCAGGTCGACGCCGTAAGCCACATTGAACCCTATGCCACCAAAGCGAAGACCCAGACCAACGGCAATGTCCTCGGTAATGGCGTAGATATCTATGGCAGCGGCTATCCGGACTGCGTTCTAGCGGTTCGCAACGAAATTATAGAAAACGAGCCAGAAATGGTCAAAGATGTGATTCGAGTTTTCTTTGAAGCCCAATACGAGATTGAGAATAACTTTGAGGAAGCCGCCAAAACCACCATTGATAAGTATTACAAGACTGATATGGAGAGTCTGCTGGCGTCCGCCCAGGCTCAACCTCCTGGTGTGGATGTGCGGGATAAGCGGGACTTCATGTATGAGCGGGCAAAAAGTATGAAAGAATTGAACTACATCAATGCCGAGCTAGATGATAACTTCGTAAATTTCTCCTTGCTTGAAGAAGTCATTTCAGAGAGCCCCGAACTATGGGAGCGGGTGAAAGTGAAAGTAACCGCTTAACTAAGGAATAGACCAGGGATTCTGTTACGGTTTAGTGATCCCTCCCTCATGTCCACAATTGCCGCTCATTTCTAAAAAAAATGCAACTGAAATCCTCTGTCAGCCCAGCCAAGCCTCGCGCGCCCAAAGCAAAAGGCCGCTGGCAGCGGAGTTTAGCCACATCTGCAATGTGGTGGCTTCTTTCTTTGGGTATCTTTATTGGGATCTGGGAACTACTGACCGCGTTGGGATGGGTAAACACCTTGATTTTGCCCCCACCCCATGAATTTATTGCTGAAATCAGCAACCAGGAACAATTCCTCGCTCCCAAAATTGGGGTAGAGCGCACGGGCGGGAATTTCGTTTTACTCACTGCTATTGTGGCAACCCTCAAACGAGTTATTTCAGGTCTCACGCTTGGCTTTATCGCCGCCATTAGTGTAGGCGGTCTAGCCTGTTACTTTGACCTGTTTGGCAAACTAACACTGCCGATAATCACGCTACTGGCTCCCATCGCTCCAATTGCGTGGATTCCCTTTGCCATTATGGCATTTGGGATTGGCGATGGGGCGGCGATTTTTGTGGTGTTTGTCGGCATCTTCTTTTTACTCACGCTAGCGACGGTCAACGCCATAAAAAATGTGAATCAGTTGTATATCAATACGGCGAGAGTCTTAGGGGCCAGTCGTCGTCAGGTGATGTTTAGGGTGATTTTACCAGCGGTTATTCCCGACCTGTTTTTTATCCTGCGGATCAACTTTTTTGCTGCTTGGATGGCGGTGCTGGCGGCCGAGATGGTAGGGGTCAATACCGGGTTAGGCGCCATTGTCATGGTGGGTCGCCAAATGTTTAACGCCAAGCTCATGTTTTTGGGCATGGCCGTTATTGGCGTCGTGGGTTATCTGCTGGATGTCGGATTTCGGCAAGTGCAGCAGCGGGTGCTCTGGTGGAAAGGGTCGGCGCAAATCTAGGAGGCGGGATCTATGAGCGAAATTGTGTGCGATCGCATCAGTAAAATATGGAGCCCGGATACTCCTGAAGCCAATTTAGCCATTGACGAGGTGAGTTTCTCCGTTGAACCGGGGGAATTTTTAGTCATTATTGGTCCTAGCGGTTGCGGCAAGAGCACGCTGTTAAGCATGATCGCTGGTTTAGAAAAACCCACATCGGGTTCAATCGGATTCCGAGGCGAAATCATTACAGAGCCGTCTCCCCATCGCTCAATGATCTTTCAGCAGCCGTCACTGTTTCCCTGGCTGTCTTTGATTGAAAACGTCGCCTTTGGATTGAGCTTGCAAGGGTTAGGTAAACGCGAACGCCATGATCGCGCTAAGAAGTATCTGCAACAAGTGGGACTTCTGAAATCGGCGCATCGTTATCCCCATCAACTCTCAGGAGGAATGCAACAGCGAGCTTGCATCGCCCGCGCCCTTTGCTTAGGCGCTGACGTCCTCTTAATGGATGAACCTTTTGCGGCGTTGGATGTACAAACCCGTTTCCTAATGCAAAAATTTTTGCTGGATATCTGGCAAGATATGCAAAAAACTGTAATTTTTGTCACGCATCACATCGACGAAGCGGTTTATTTGGCAGATCAGTATTGATTTTAACCGCTCATCCAGGGCGCACCTTAGAAATGGCGACTGTGAACATGGCTCGTCCTCGCGACATGATGAGTAAGGGATTTGGCTATCACCGCAATTTGTTTGTAGAACATCTTCGTTCCGAGGTTGTGCGAGCCTTTGAAGAACAAGAGCTGGCCGAGATGTTGGATAACCGTATTAAATAATCCTCCCATGGTCAATCGATTGTCGCTATTGCAAAATCTAACCCAGTGGGTCATTGGCTCTCAGTCGGAGAATGTCGAGACGCCAGAAGAACCTCAAGCCGCTATCGACATTTGGGCCTACGCCGAGCCCGCAGGAGAAGAACCGGATCCACTCAAACGCAATGTCTTGCAATGGCGACGCTTAATCACGTCGGTAAGAGAGCCGCTAGACATTTTTCCAGGACAACCGGTTGACATCCTTGGCTTTGTCCAATGCACATTTCCAGACGTCCCCAACCAATTTATATTAGCCCGACGGATTATTCGCTGCTGCCTGGCCGATACTGTCCCCCTAGGATTAGCTATCCATACCGATATAGCCGATACATTTGAAAATGAAACTTGGCTACAAGTTCAGGGAGTTTTTGGATCTGTGGAGGTCCGCAAACGACCTACACTGGTTGTCATTCCCAATAGAATTCAAACTATTCCTGAACCCAAGAAGGCATAACGCTCTTCAATCACTCCGAAGGGATAAAAATTAAGCTTAAGGTATGAAGCGTTTGGTGCATCTATGTTTGGAGCAAGAATAGCGAAGCCCACCGTGAGCTTTGTGGATGATTACTGTGAACTCTATAGATCCC
>JASJDH010000647.1 GCA_030065175.1 Leptolyngbyaceae cyanobacterium MO_188.B28
CGTTTTTAATGATGTCATGGGAACCACAGGTGGGGCAGGTTAGTTCAACTTTCATGAATACACTCCTGATAGCAGATGGCCAGATCGATGCATCCTATAATTTTCTACAACCTTTACAAAAAATGACTACCCCGGAGTTCAACGCTTGAAATGTCGTTCCTGCCGGACAGACACTCGGATCATAGGTTGAGCTGCTAGAACCCGTAGATGGTTGGGAACTTGCAGTAGATGATGGAGAAGCTTGGCCAGCCTCATAGCCGACAAACAAGGGCGACATCTTTCCATACTTCATAGCGTACATATCGCTGCTATTAACATCCTTTGTCACTCCGCCCCGAATATCTCTGATGTAGGGCTTATATGAACTATTGTAACCAGCGAAAACTAGGGATTGACTAGACTCATTATTCAAGAATCCCACGGTGCCGTTAGGAATCCCCCGGTTTCCGTAGAGAAACCCGCCTAACAGCTCGGTGCGTCCGCCGTTTTTAGTCGTAATCACAGGGACATCCCGCTCTGTTTTGACGCCCATAAGCCAGAGGTCAGCCCCGTCATTTTCGATGTTGATCCGGCCGCTCTCACTACTGGCTTCAGGATTCAGCTGAGTCGCCCAAACCTGTTGGTCTTTAAAGTACCAACGCCAACCCGATACATTCTCGATGAAAAGCTGATTACCACTCACCAAATTTCGATACCCACCCATCCCGAGGTGCTTCAACACAAGGGTTCGACTCGAAGCATGTTCGAACCCAAAGGCCTTGCCCAGGTCAGATTCAAAGTTTTCAATAATGACAACAGGAGCCGCGCCATCGACGATTCGGAAAACGGCGTCGGTTGAATCCTCTAAGTTGCCAATCGCTTCTATTTTGGCGGCGCCGACGCCCAGTAACCGTTGAACATTCCCTCTGATTTCAATGGTGCTACTGACTTTATAGGTATCCTTCGGGAAATAGATCGTTGTTTTACCCGAGTCAATGGCTGCCTGAATAACCGCTGTGTCATCTTTCTGGGCCGCTCCGTCTACGACGGCCCAATCGTCCAGTGGATCCCAAACAGACTCAGGCGTTTCTTCAATGGGCAGGCCCAAAGAAGTCTGAGGACTATTGAACGCACTCAATATGGGGTGAGACACAAACTCGTTGACTGGACTGACCTGATGGGTCTGTACACTATCGACCTTATTGGAAATAGCGTACTGATAGCCGTTCGCGGTTAAATCTCGGACATATAAACCGCCGTCGTGTGTATTCTCAATCGCCGATTGATTGGCGGCGCCCCCATTCAGGGTCGCCCCTACCAGCGTCAACAATCCATGGGCTGGATAGCCGCCACTATCATTTTTGATGGCGGGAACGCTGTTATCGCTCACCAGATTGCGAATGCTCAAAACCTGGCGCTTATTATAAATGCCGTATACCCCTTGGTTGCTTAGGGTAAGGCCATCGACTGTAGCGCTATACAGGGCGCCTGTATAGGCTAAACCGGTATCAAACCCATCAATCGCCACGTTTTTGACCAGCAAGGGGCCGCCGCTCAACTCCAGCCCTGTGTCGCCAATGTGGTTTGAATCGGAGGAGCGGAGTGTGACATGTTCAACCACGCCATAATTGTTGGCGCTGAATCTTAAACCAATGGCTTCAGGATTTCCTTGCCCGGTATCAACGGTTATATTCCGAATCATGTTGCGGAAAGCAGTGGCTGCCCCTCCGCCCGACGCACATTTTAGCACCGGAGTTGGACTCGCCCCACCTCCAAATCGGCTGGTATTATCCTTCAACTTAAGGATGGTTCCTGCTTGACTTTGGCCCTGAATGAAAAAGCGTTTATTGATAATGTTGGAGCCTTCTGAGATGTCCACAGTGTCACTAACCAGATAGGTTCCATTGGGAATATAGATTTGCTTTAGGCGATTCTCAGAAATGGCGTTTTGAAGGGCCGTCGTGTCATCGGTTACACCATCGCCCTTTGCGAAATAGGGCGCTTCCTTCACATTGACGACATCAGCCCCACTTGGGAAAACGATATTCTCATTGGTAGCAGCCTGCGTGAGCGTCAATTTAGGCGTTACAAGAATAAGCAAAACACCCATCAAAAAGCTGAGCAGTAGTTTTCGATGGCGGTTGCCCATGCCTGTTGTCGCTTGAATAGAACAGCCTACGAAAGTCTGTTTTATTCGTTGAATAGTTTTCCCTAGACTGAGTGAATAATCGTGCCTGTACTTCATGTTAATCTTCTCAGATTGAGCCTCTTAAATGACATCTTCCAAGTCTCTAACCATTCTTTAAAGGCAGGCAGGATTTTCCTGGCAAATCTCTTGTTTATCAACAAGGCTCCATCAAAAAATCAATTGATATTGATATCAGTAGATGTAATTCATCAACATTTTATATTTAGCCTGTGTTTGTCCTGATTTTGTAAATCACGCAGGACTAAGCTCGGTTAGGGAGTTGCGTCGAAAAAGGCAGTGGATGGGTGGATGGGTAGATGGGTGGATGGGATGTTATTTTTCTGCAGATTCCTTAAGGTGTGAGTGCTGACTTTCACTTCTACCCTACTCGTGCAACTGCCTGGGCGAATGTTGATATGGGTTGCTAAGAAGTATGCGCGATCGCGCTCTTTTTTGAGGGAGCGATCGCTGACATGTAAACGCTCGATAGGGTTTACCATCCACAGATATAGCTCCGGCGATGGGTTGGGATGTGTGCGGCGCAATCGCTAACTCATCCCATTAGCACATCGGACCTAACAACACTGCACTAACTGCACGGTATTGCTCAGGATGGTGTTGGTTAGCTCAATCGTGATGTCCGTTATCGTCACAAGCTGTCTGTGAGGGCAGACAGTCCTGCAAGTCATCGATGGAAAGATAGCAGTAGGTAATCGGCTTTACAGCCACTCCATCTGACCATTCACCCATACAAAAGTTTAGCTCGTGGGCCAACATTTGACCTCGAACGACTTGATCCAAAGCAAACCAAATATACCGCCAGTTTAGATTATCCTCAGTTCCAACTCCCCCTAGGAAAAGTTTAGATAACCAGTTAGGTAAAAAGAAGTTTGTATTGATTGAAGCTTGCATGTGATCTGCAGATAGGCTTGGATAGCCATGGTCGTCAGACGTAGACACATAGAGGCGCTTTTGCTGAGAGTTAATGTGATGAAAATTGTCTATCCAATTTTTAAGATCGACAATATGGTCTGAGGCTCCATGCAAAATACCGACTGGAACTTTTAATGCACGCCCCGTGCAATCAATTCTGACAATGTTTTTGAATAAAGGTTGAATTAACCCACGAATGGGTTGCGGAATATTGGAATTGGATGTTGGAATTGGATCTGCCGCTAAGATTTGTTGTGGCGCTATCTGAAGAGAATTTTCCGTTTGACACTCATTAGAATAATAGGGCCAGCTTAAGGCCTGTAGTCCGCCTAGGGAATGGCCAAAGAGAAAAAAGTCAACGTTATCGTGCAAGTCTTTCATGTCCGCGTAGGCATTATTCACGCTGGAAATTGCATTGATTACCCACTTTTCTGTGTCAATTCGGCAAGGGTCAAAAATAGCGCCGATCACTTTTATAAAAGTACAGAGGAGATTATGGCTAAACGTGCAAATTAGGCGTTGATAGATTGGATAGAAAACATAGAATCCTTGTTGTACTAAATGATCTAAATGACGCTGATAGATTTTGGAGGGGCCTAAGGTAAATCCATGCAGGTAAATGACAGCTTTTTTACGCCCCGCCTGGTCGAGATAGGGGGTAGTAGGCTGCAACACTTCGATGTAGCTTCCACACTTACATTTTCCATGGGAGGACATCTTATTGTCAGGAGAAATGTATTGGTCGCTATAGTCAGGTATTTTTGGGGGACAGGGGGGAGAGTTTGGCATTAGTTGAATGGGTTGAATGGGGTAAACAAGTTTCCAGCAACTAAGGTAGAAGGCGGAAGTAGGGAGGTATTGCCCAATACATCATCTACATTAACTTACTGTTAATTGACTCGCGATATATCCTAATGGTGGGCAGTGCTGACTTTTCCATAGGGTGATGCTACTTGATGTTTGGGGTATCGCCCACCTTACTAAATGAGACATTTATCAACGCCCACTTGCAGTGTTTTGAGCGCTACGAAGCCTTGCAAAATGGAATTACGATACATTCGTTCATGTTTTGACTGGGTTTTCGTTTCACTCAGATAAAATACCGAAAGATAAACAGATATTTTTTACCTCTCCTTAGCGTGCACATATATCACATATATTTAGATGGACATTGCAACGCTCACTGCATTTATCACCCCGTTCCTCCCTTTCCTGCTCAAGCTGGGAGAGGGTGCTGTAGAGGCTGCAACTGAAAGCGCTGCTAATAAATTTGGGGAAGCGGCCTGGCAGAAATCACAGGCGGTCTGGAAAGCCCTAAGACCGAAAGTTCAAGCAAAGGAATCGGCAAAAGAGGCGGCGACAGATGTGGCCAATAATCCAGAAGACGAGGATTTTCAGGCAGCCCTTCGGGTTCAGTTAAAGAAGCTCTTAGCGGATGACGAAGCCTTGGCTGACAGCATCGCCCAAATCCTTGAAGAAGCATCTGCTGACGGCGTGCCTGGAACTCAGATCGTCCAAAACGTTACTGGCAAACAGAATCAGGCGATTGGGCAAGTGTCTGGAGGCAAAGTGTTTGGCGCTGTAGAAGGCAGTGTGACAATCAATGAATGAGGAAGAGCAGTTGATGTCTGATGCGCAGCCTCCATCCCCCAAAGATCCAGATTCCTCCACGCAAATTCGGCAAGAAATAGAGGGGAATAAGAACCAGACGATTGGACAGGTGCTGGGCGGTATTGTTGTTTATGTCAGTGGCGGCCAAGCTATTTTTAATCCGGCGTCTGGTCAACTCAAGACAGAGGAAAGTAAGCCCCAAAAGTCTGATATTGGCCCGAACCCTTACAAGGGGCTCTTGGCTTTTCAGGAAACGGATGGGGATCGCTTTTTTGGACGCGACACCCAAATCAGACAGCTCTGGGAAAAGTTTCGCAGTCTGCATGAAGTAGACTCTGCTGTCCGACTGCTGCCAGTTTATGGACCATCGGGGTC
>JASJDH010000648.1 GCA_030065175.1 Leptolyngbyaceae cyanobacterium MO_188.B28
GTTTCACCAACCGGAATAAATTCCTTAGCCGTTGGACGAGATTGATAGGTGCGACTTGCCGAAAACACTCGCGTCACAAAATCTTCGCCAAACTGAGCCTGAGAGTCAGCTCCTTCAAGCATCTGAGGTTGATCCTGATTGACGACGGCTCCCACAGTAGTCGCGTGAAGGCTCTTATAAGAAGTCGGAACCCCTTTGAAGATCGCCTCTAAATAGGCTGAAGGGATCGGTTCAGCGATCGTGACTTCTTTCACTTCTCCGTCGTCTTTGACGTAACAAGTGGCGAATCCCACAATTAAGTAATCATCAGCCGATATATCCGGCGCATTCGGAAAAGTAGTCGCAGTTGCCATAAAACCTTTTCGGGGGAATATTTGCAAATCAATATTTGAGTCTAGCAATCTTAACAGGATTGGAGGAACTTTATCGCTTGTTACAGTCGTTAAACTGTCAAAAACAAAAACACGATACACTCACTAAAATTCAGCGCTTAACCTCACCCCAATCCTCTCTTAATCTGATTCAAACAGGGCGTTCCATGCTTGATTCTATCCTGTCAAATAGGGTTCCTACGAACAGGCGGTGAATCTGTCACAAAACACAAAGTATAAAGAAAGACAGGAAATATCAGCTCCCATCCCACTTCAACTTTCAGCATCGAAGCATTTACGAGGTCTTTTAACGGGGGCTATTGTAAAGAGAGATTGCATTGCTGTAACTCGCACTGCAGAAACTTTCCCAAATAGCCAGCCCTTTATAGATTTAAGTTAAAGCGACCGGGTGCAATCAGGGCGCGGGCTTCATACTAGAGAAAAGAAAGTAATTGGGGGATTCCACGGAGAATTTTAACCCCCTACGTTTTCTTTAACTTAAATTCTCCGTCTTTTCCCGGTTGGGACTCCCAGAATGTTCATGCGAGGATTCCACTGCTGGAGCGTGGAATCCTTCGTTTTGATTCTTAACCTTAGACAACTTGATAAGTGACACATGACTCGCCCTGGCGATCTCCATTTATCGGGAAACTTATCAACAAATCAACAAACGGTTAGCAGGGATGCACTGGAAAAGCCCAAAGGGATGATTATCTTTTTGGGAATCATCCGGAAAAGTTTGTTACAAGCCAGAAACCTGCTAAGGCGACATCTACCCACTCTGCACCAACTAATGAGATGGACTCTAGCTTTTTGACCTCCAAACAATCTGAGAAAAAATGTAATCTCCCGGCCTCAGGACATCCTGAGCTGAATCAGGTATTTTTTCTCAGGCATTTAGCGTTAGCGGAAGCTCAGCGTCAACACTACAGAGACGCCCTCGACATCCTTGGCCGCTTAATTGAATGCAGTCCGGATAAGGCTGAAGATTACAGTAATCGAGGTTTAATTTACTTCCGCAGCGGGCAATTCGCAAAAGCTCTGCAAGACTATAACACTGCGCTGCGTCTTAATCCTCGCTTGGACAAAGCGTATAACAATCGGGCGAACTACTACGCCGCCCAAGGAAAATTGCAAAAGGCGATCGCAGATTACGACCATGCGATTGATCTTAATCCCTATAATGTGCGCGCCCGCCTTAACCAGGGAATTACGTATCGGGATATGAAAAATTATGATGCGGCGATCGCCTGCTTTGATACTGCCCTCATCTTTGGAAAGTTAGAGGGCAATATTTTCGCAGAGCGCGGCCGCACGTACCATCTCAGAGGAGATTGGAATTGCGCGATCGCCGATTATCATCGCGCCCTCAACTATCTGAACCGAGACAGGCTGCTCAATAAGAAATCTGGCGGACAGCTGCTGTCTCAGGTTTTGCGCTGGTTAGATGAACTTGGATCACTCGATTGAAATGGTCTGGGGACCACTATTCTTACCGTTTTGGCTCGGAGAACTAGACGCCCCAGAGTCAGATTCCCCTGCTTGCTGATCAAGCCAAGTCTTGACGGGATCTTCCGATAGGTTCAAGCGAAACAGACCAGAGAAGAGTCCGCCCAGAAAAGCAACGGGTTGCCCCGCCAATTCCTTAACAATCGGGGTGAGTTCATCAACAAACATTCATATCCTCCTTTGGCGCCAACTATCGTGATCCTAACGTGAACTTCCTTGTCAGGGGTAGCCCTAATTTCGGCATACAATTTAAGTCGGGACAATTCAGTAGAGAAAGAATATAGAAGTTAGAAGTTCGCCAGGAACTCGATTCTATCTCCTGTCCCCTATATTCTTCCCCAAGAAGAATTTCCTGCTTTAAGTTATAGGCCTAAGTTCAATACAGCCTGGTTCATGTTAAGCAGCTAGGCTGTCTCAGCTTAGATAGACGCCCTCTATAAAACCTAATCCGTTGTCCTCGGCTTTTTTTCCTCAGGCAGCATACATTTATCCGAGTCACACCCCGCGGGTCCCGCCTCTATGAGTTCGCCTGCATCATATCGGGATAGAGCGGCATGGAAATCGTCTTCCCGGCGACGGGCCTCAACCTGTCTAACCAGATCCTCATATTGCACTTTGCTAATCGGCTCAAACGGCAAACGTGGGAAAGTTTGTAAATCGTCGAATCGAGCCAATAATGCAACAGAGACATACCCCTCATCGTTTTGAATCGCCTCATAAATTCGCTGACTTAAGGGCTCCAGTTCAGCTTCCCGGAACTCAATGGTGGCTGAGGTGTTATGGGTGGTATAGCACCGCTGGACCTGCAGATAAAAGTCCATTTGGGCCAAGGCGGAAAATTTCTCAATGGCCACCTGATCAGCGCCGGGGAAATTCGCCCAGGAGGTTTCCACTGGGATTTCCACCAGCCACTCGGTGCAACGCGGATCAAAGGGATCCGTCAGCAGATTGCCCTGGTCGTCTTTATCGGACTGGGAAGGCACAACCGCATACCCGTAGTCGATACAAGCCATGGCCACCGGATCATTTTTACGGAAGGTAATTCTGCGAATAAACCGTTGCGCTTTTGGGGGATGCCAGCCAGGACTGGCCCCTGTCAGCAAGGATTTAGTGCCCGCTGGCTGGACGGTGGTGCAGCGGTTAGGACGCTGCAGACCGTGGCGATCGCAATACTCCCACACCACCCGATGCACAATATCTTTCCACCGGGTCAAATATTCCCGCTCCCGAGTTTTGAATTCGATGCCTTGAATCGTGTCGGGCCGTCCAGCCTCCCACCAGCGCAGCCAATCTACTCCAAAGGCGGTGACGAAGAAGTCAAACAAGCCAGTAAAGGAAACTCCAACGATGGGATCTTCCAGGCGAGAGTTCTGATACCGCTGCTCCCAAAACTGATGATTCAGTAGCGCCGCCACCGCCAGCGCCCCGGCTGTAAAGGCGTCTTCCTGCTCTTGTTCATTCTCCGGATCCAGTTGATTCAGATGAATCTCCGCTAGATTGCAGTGGAAATCAGATCCTAAGATTTCTCCACAAGGATTCAGGCCATAGCGGTCTTCGCCCCCTGCTCTGCGCTTCGCTTCCCCCGCCCACTGGATGGCGCCTTCCCCAGAGTAAAACTGCTTGCGAACCGCATCAGTGCATTCTTCCAAAGTGGGCTTGCGGTGAAACACGCGGGTGTGGTTCGCCATCCGCAGCACATCCCGCTCTGGGTCAATGCTCCAATTCCCATTTTCATCCTGACGCCACAAATTATCTTTAGCCTGCGCCGCCAACATGTCTTCACTATCAAACTGACGCATCCCCGCGCTGCGCCTAATATTGCCGGCGACAACGCAAGCAGCGGCTTCATCGATTAGCAGGCAGCACTCGACTGAATTCAGCTTGCGCCCAAGGGCTTTATTGAGGATGTTAGCGCAGCGTCCATAGAGTCCCGGCAAGCGGATCGGGTTGGCGACGCCGCCGAAGCCCTTGAGTTTCTCACCAGCTGGCCGCACATGACTAAGGTCGATGATCACCTCAACCTCGCCTGAGAACCGCTCATCGGCGGATAACTCCAGCAGGGTTTGATAGGAGTCCACCCACCCCTGGCGACTATCGCCCACCCGAATTTCTACACGATCGCCCTCGATCGCAACCTCAGTTTGCTCCTGACGTCGGGGGGCGAGCGTCGCCCCAATTTCACCCCGCATCACCACACTCAGCCTGTTCCGAATGGTTGGCAGCTGATTAATGTATTTGGGTTCTAGCACGGCGCCCGTGCCGCAGCCCATCATGGCTAACCCCATCATCAAGCCAAAGGCGCGCCAGTCGACGACATTGGTGCTGGTGCAGTTATAGGCGCCCGAATAATTTTCTGTTTTTTTGCTCCAGTCGGTGCCGCCGACCCACAACCAGCGCCCGGAAGGAAGGGCCTTGAGCTGACGCTGCATGCGGCTAATCAGGACGGCTTCATCATCAGTCAGCTTGCCCAGTTCGATTAGGCCAGCAAGGGTGCGATCGCACACCTGCTCCCAATTTTCCCGATGACTGTCCGCAAGTTCTCCTCGTCGACTGTATGTGCGATAAAACACCGGGTAAGCCGCTGGGGCAGTCGCTGGAAAGGAATTCTTCTTCTGACGGATCCGCTCAAGTTCCTGAACCATAAATGCAGCCTTCCTAACTGGATGATGGGTTGTGTACGCTATCTGACTGGGTGAAGGTTCATGATAGCGTCATATTTAGCGCTTGAAACCTGAAGAGATAAAAAAATAACGCTATTGGTGGAGTGCATCCGCTAGGACGCTAGGGACCGGGTTTCTTAAAGAAACCCGGTCCCTTCAACCCGCCCCGGTTTTAACTCACCTGTCGATCGCGCATCAGGTAGCTCAACGCTTCCCCTTGCTCAGGCGTAATCAAAATGCCCGAGGCGGGGATGGTAATCAACTGACTCCACAGGTGCTGCTCGGCGTAGTTGAGCACATGCAGCGACTTAATCACCGACTGCACTCTTTCCGGCGAACCGATAATCAAATGGCGTAACCGCTCCCGCCCAGGCTGGGTGATCGGGTGGGCGAGTTGCACGGGGTTGAGATCCCTGGGTTCTTGGAGAACCCAGGGATCTGGCTGGATGAAACATAACCCTACATTCAGCAGGTAGCTCAACACAGTAAATAATATTGTTGGCAGGCCGAACCAAGAAAACGCAAAATGTGCCTTTGCA
>JASJDH010000649.1 GCA_030065175.1 Leptolyngbyaceae cyanobacterium MO_188.B28
TGGGATTTTTCGGCCAATTGATAAGTCCTCTTCAAGGTCAGGCCTCCTTTTGACGCCCGGATCCCCCCAACTGCCTCATGCGTCAGTAACTGTTTAGGAGCACTAGAGAGTAGTACTTCCGTTGCCTACCAGCCTAGATTCGTCCTAATCGGCATTGGCCCGATGATTTGGCGACAGTTGCAGTGAGCAAAGATCGCTCTAATTGCCGAAAGGCGATATCAGAACTGCCCATGCCAGTAGAAACATAAGTCCTGCTTCAAGCAGGCTGACATCAGGAAGGGTGGACACTTGTGCAGCTGCGATCGCAGTCCAGGCTAAGTAGGCTAAAAGGACTGGACTGATCTGAATTGGTTGGAAAGATTTGAAAGAAAAGCCTGTTGGCATCTCCTTTAACTGCTGGAAATACCAATCTCAAAGCTCATCCTTGGGTGGGGACTGCAAGTGAAGGGCAAAGGCCAGTTCGTGCATGCGTTGGCTCCGAATCCACAGAAATTTCCCTAGCAAAATCGATAACACTAGTGGAAATCGAGCAGCAGCCACTTCGAGATCGAATGATCGAATGGAGTGCGCGCGCTATCAGTCGGGGAATATAGAAATGGATTATGCCAGCTAAGATATGGCAACATTCTATTAGGAAAAGCTGAATTCAAAAATTCAGGGAGGGAACGTTGCCATGACTCTACGTTATCTGGAAGAAATTGAGTGGACACGGATGTCAATTCTCAACGTCGCTCGCATGGGTAAGTTTTCCTTTGACCGTAACATTCGAGAATATGCTGATGAAATTTGGAAGGTCAAACCCGTCAAAGTTGAGTTAGAGAGGAATACTCCAGAGAAAGCCCATTTGAAAATCGAAGGATTCAGTAATGAGGCGAACTTTTGACCATGAAAGCCCCGCGCTGGTCGCGCCTGAAAGCAGTCTCTTACAAACAGCTCGCGTCCTAGGAATTTATGTTGGCGAGGATTAGTTTCCTTCTCACGCCATCAATACTACCGAGGAGTGGCTGTCTACCTCGTAAAGAGGCTGCTCAACTTTGGGGGCCATTTCGAACTGGCAAAAGTCGTCCGGGGACGCCAGGGCCGTATTTACAATGCGTCGCCAGTGCTGCCCCCGAGGTAGGGGCGGCAGCTCAAAAGTCAGCGGCGACTGAAAGGCGTTGAGCATTACATGCAGCAGTTCGCCACATTGTCGGTAGCGCAGCGTGAAGGCTAGACTGTGGGAATCATGTTCCCAAGCAGGCTGTCCCAGCTGAACCCCGTGCCAGGTGATAGCTGGCTCCACGATGGGCTGAGGGGTGACAATTAGCGGATAGGCATGTTTGAAAACATGCAAGGATTGAATAAAGGCGATCAGCGCTTTGACAAATCGGAGAAACTCCTTCTGAGTTGAGATCGCATCCCAGTCAAACCAGCTTAATTCATTGTTTTGACAGTAGGCATTGTTGTTGCCGAGCTGCGATCGCAACACTTCATCCCCCATCAACAACATCGGCGTCCCCTGTGATACCAAGTAAAGTTGAACACCCATAATATACGCCCAGAAAAAATGGGCTATAAGCCATATGATTCAAGGGTTTTACGAAAGTATATATTGTGGGTATTCTCGACGACTTGGTATGACATGGCCAAAATGGTTAACAGATTCTTAGCTTGTTTTAGCCGCAGCGCTTGAATAGACGGATCGTCCGTCGGGCCTTCCGCGCCACAGTTCCAGCTAAAGTTGTCGGCGGCACCGTCGCGGTTGTCTTCACCATTGGCCTGATTGTGTTTTTCGTTGTAGCTTACCAGGTCATTGAGTGTAAATCCATCGTGACAGGTGACAAAATTGATGCTGGAGTTAGGTCCCCGGTGCGGTTGCGGGTAGAGATCGGGGCTACCCAAGATCCGGTCAGCCGCCACCCGAATCATGCCGCTATCACCCCGGACAAAGCGCCGCACCTCGTCTCTATAGGGTCCATTCCATTCTGCAAAGCGTTCACCAGCAAAGCAACCCACTTGGTAAAGCCCTGCCGCATCCCAAGCCTCTGCAATAATCTTAGTACCCGCCAGCGCTGGATCTGTGTTGATCATCCACAAAATCGGCGGATTTTCTAACGGTTCTCCAGTCACCCCTCGGGAGAGCACCGACGCCAGATCAAACCGAAAGCCATCGACATGCATCTCGGATACCCAATAGCGCAGACAGTCTAAAATCAGGTAGGCGCTAATGGCGGTGGTTCTGACCGTATTGCCGCAGCCGCTGTAATTTTTGTAGTAGGCTTTGTTGTCTGCGAGAATGTAGTACGACTCATTGCTCAAGCCTCGAAAAGACAGGGTTGGTCCCTTATGATTCCCTTCGGCGGTGTGGTTAAACACCACATCTAAAATCACCTCAATGCCAGCCCGGTGAAGCGCCTTCACCAGATCCCGAAACTCATCCACTGGCCCCAGGCTATCTCGACGAGAACTGTATCCCCAATGGGGGGCAAAAAAAGCCACCGGGCTATAGCCCCAATAGTTGGTTAGTCCTGGCGGCGCATCGCTCGGGTCAAACTGCTGTACCGGCATCAGCTCTATTGCTGTAATGCCCAGCGACTGTAGATACGGGATTTTTTCAATCAGACCGGCGTAGGAGCCCCGTTTCTCAGCAGGCAGACCTGAATTAGGATGTTGGGTAAACCCGCCCACATGCAGTTCGTAAATAACTGTCTCGGCATAGGGCGTTTTGGGATGGCTATCCCCTTCCCAGTCGTATTGCACTGGGTCGACGACTACCCCCCTAAGGGCTTGAGCACAATTGTCTGAGCCGTCAATCGCCGCCTGACGAGAATAGTTTCGCCACCCCGCCACCGAGCGCGCATAGGGATCGAGCAGCACCTTATTCCGGTTAAATCGCAGGCCATTTTCTGGATCATAAGGACCGTCGACCCGATAGGCGTAAGCTTGCTCGGCTGCAATCCCTATTAGAAACACATGCCAGTAGTGAAAAGTGCGGTTTTTCTTGGGGTCTAGTCGAATTATGGTTTGGGGGTAGGGAGCGTCTGGCGTATCGAATAGCAGTAGTTCCACCGCCCTTGCCCCTCGTGCATAGACACAGAAATTAACGCCCCCATCTCGCACCGTCGCGCCTAAGGGAAAACTGTCACCAGTCTGAACTTCTAGCCCCATCATTAACCACCAATGGGTATTTCCAACAGCAATTCTCAGTTTGAGATATAGGAAGCGACAAAGCCGTTCATGTGGATTGGAAGACCACCGACAACGACTGCATTGCTGTGGGACTTAAGACGAATCCAAGCGAGGTTTTGAGCGCCGACTTCGAAGCGGTTCGCCTACAGAAGAGATCTGGGGGACGAACAGCAAACCCGAAAACCGACATTGCTGAGACGGATAACGGGACCGTTCCAGTCGCGGTGCGCGGAGCGGCAAATCCTCGGATCGTAGTCCCAGGCGCCGCCACGAAAAATGCGCCTCCCCATTTCGCTAGAGGATAACCAGGCGCCGCCATCAGCGGGAGCGCCCTGGTAGTTCTCATGCCAATGATCTAAGCACCACTCCCCCACATTCCCATGCATGTCATAGAGGCCAAAGGCGTTAGCCGCCTCAAAACTTCCGACCGGCATTGTTTGCTTACAATGCTCACGCTTAGGGCCAGAGCCATAGATACGATCACCGCCGTAGTTCGCTAAGTCGGGTGTGAGCGTCTCACCAAAATGAAACGGGGTTGTCGCGCCAGCTCGACAAGCATATTCCCATTCCGCTTCGCTGGGTAGGCGATATTCTCGCTCTGTTTGCCGAGATAGTCGCTTGCAGAACTCCTCAGCGGCATACCATTCAACCCACTCGACAGGCCGGTTATCTCCTTTGAATTTCGCTGGATCGGGGTCGAGGTATCGGGTGACTTTTGGAAGATTAGCCACAGCTTTCCACTGGGCCTGGGTCACTGGATACTTCCCCATCCAGAAGGCCGCAATGCTGACGCTGTGTTGGGGGCCTTCGGGATCCTTTCGGTCTACTTCATCATCCGGAGAACCCATCATAAAGGTTCCTGCCGGAATCCGCACCAAGTCTAGAGAGATATCGTCGCCTAGCTCCTCAGTTCGCCATTCAGCCCGTCGTTTCTGGCGATCTCTGACCTTGCCGTGGGGATCGACGGTGACTATTTCATACTCAAAGGTTGAGGGGGAAAGTACTACCATAATAAGGAGAAGAACATCAAGGATATGGTAACAAGCGTTAGCTGCTCGATACGGTAACAAAGACAGCTAAACCACTACACCCTCAGCAGAAATCATATATCCCCCCCTTACCTCGCACCCTCTCCCAGGACCACAGCCAAACCTACAGGCCACCTCCAACGGATTTGCACAGTAGCCCAGGCTAGGGTTGCGCCGCTGAATTTTGCGATCGCCTCGAAGCTGATGAACGTGATCAATGCCTACGATATAGCAGTGATGTGGAGGTCTTGGCGACCAACAAAACCGACCCCGATTGAGAGTCGATTATGCAGAAGGCGGCGCGATTGTCACCCTTAAAACCCCAACCTCACAAGTTCCTCAAGTTGTTAATCTAGCTTGAGATCATCAGTTGATGATCTCCGGAGAGTAAAGATCAAATAAATTGCTCTCTGGTTCTTTAAACGAGTTTTTGAGAGGTTGAGATAAGTCACATAGATAGTATGCAGAGGAGAATGATTCTATGTCGTTTAATCTCCGAAATCGCAGTTTACTGACAATGCTCGATCTTAATCAGTCAGAACTGATCTACTTACTCGATTTAGCTCACGATCTCAAACGCGCCAAGTATGCCAAAATTGAACAGCAACATTTGAAAGGCAAAAACATTGCCTTGATTTTTGAGAAAGCTTCTACCCGGACACGATGTGCGTTTGAAGTTGCTTGCTTTGATCAGGGCGCAAACGTGTCCTAACGCTCTTCAATCACTCTAGGCAAAGGAAAACTGAGACCACCCCTTCGGAGAAGCTCTTGGGATAGCCCCTTCGAAGAGGTTCATAACTGTGATCAGGGTCGAAAATCCTGAGGATAATTGTGG
>JASJDH010000650.1 GCA_030065175.1 Leptolyngbyaceae cyanobacterium MO_188.B28
ATATTTCTCGTTTTGATCTCGATCAGCTTACCAAGGTCTGTGAAGGATTTTCTGGGGCGGAAATTGAGCAAGGTCTGATATCCGCCATGTATGAGGCCTTTGCTCAGGGTCGAGAATTTACTCAGCTCGATATTATCGCTGCAATTCGTTCCACCTTGCCCCTCTCAAAAACTATGAACGAGCAGGTTACAGCCCTACGGGATTGGGCTCGGCAACGCGCCCGACCTGCTGCATCCTCCGTTGCTGAGTACCAACGGATGGAGTTCTAACAGGCTTTCTCTCCTGCTCCCAACAGGAGGAAAGGCTAGCGATTTTGCTAGCAGCTTTGACGAAAACCACTTAATCATCCTTAAAGTTGATTAGCTGGTAACTGACTAACTCTCAAACCTCGTTGTCTCTCTCAAATTTCTCTACAGGAGGAAACACAATGTCTCATTTCAGCACACTACGGACCAAGATCACGGATGCCGAGATTCTCAAGTCTTCCTTGCGTGATCTGGGAATTACTGTTAAGAACGAAGCTGATGTCCGCGGTTACAACGGTCAGCGTGTTCGCGCTGACATCGTTGCTGTCCTTGATGGCGAGTACGATCTAGGGTGGTCTCGTAATGCTGATGGCTCCTTCGACTTAATCGCCGACCTTTGGGGTGTGGCCAAGAAGCATAACCAAACTGAGCTGATTAATTCCATTAATCAGAAATACGCTGTCAACAAGACCCTGGCGGAAGTCAAGCGTCCCGGATTGCAAAACGCCAACGTTAAGCTGGTGCTTCAGTAATTTCCAACGCGTTCCCAAATTTATGGGTTAGTCAATTTGGCTAACCCATTTTTTTGATGTCAGCTAAGGGTGGGCTTTTGCGCCACCCTTAGGGCTCATCTGGTAAGGGTTCCATTCAAATCTTTCTAGAAACAACCCGTAACCTGTCTAATCTTATGGGAGGATAGGGCAATATAGAATGACGCCCAAGTGAGTTCTTGAACTGTTCTTTAGCCTGAGGGCCAGTAATATTGATGAAACCTAAATTTATCTATACTTTACGTAGTTAACTGCATAATATTAGAACTTTCCTGATTTTTCTGGTTACCATTAAAATTCTGAACAATCATTAATACTGGCTGCAGTCGGCAATTCGTCCACATTTATCTGAAAACATTCCATGCAATCTGAAGCTTTCAGCGAGCTTTTTCACCTTTTCAACGCCGCTAATCCTGAAACGATAGAGTGGTTACTCTCAGTCGCCACCGAACACGAATACCCCTCTAGTCGGGCAGTTCTGATGGAAGATGCGTGGGGTAACGCCGTTTACTTTATTGAGTCCGGCTGGGTCAAGGTACGGCGTCATGTTGGTGAAGAGTTTGCAACATTAGCCGTTTTAGGAAAAGGTGACTTTTTCGGGGAGATGGCGATTTTGGATGAATCCCCTCGGTCCACTGATGTTGTAGCCCTATCGCCGGTTAAACTCATCAGCATTTCCGCCCAAAGATTTATTCAGACTCTATTTAAAGATCCTCAACTGCACCATCGGATGCTGCAGCTCATGGTTCAACGGTTACGTCAGACTAACATCCGCTTTCAATTGCGCAATCAGCCTCCCGCTGTAAAGCTGGCTAACACCCTTGCTTTTCTGAGTGAAGCCTATGGCCAGAAAACAGAAAGCGGAACCGAAATCTTTAATATTCCCCTCAAGGATCTAGCGGATGTAACTGACATCACTGAAGATGAAGCCAGCAAAATAATGGATAAGCTGCAAGAGAAAGGCTGGCTTACTGTTGAACCCGAAAACAACGCAATCACGATCATTAATATCAAGCAACTGATTCATTTGGCGGATCGTGTTTAGATGACAATCATGGAGTAATTGTTTAGAGATCCGGTCAGGTTTATGGGGAGGCCATATACTCGGTAGTGAGTATTTACCAGATTCACCTGACAGGAGTATTTTATGGGTTTACAACCTCCCCCGCCCCCTTCAATCTCCCCTCGCCAAATGAATCTGATTCGAATTGTGGCTTCTATGGCTTGGTGTGATGCAAATCTGGCTGAAGAAGAAGCCGAGCTGATGCTAGATCGTTTTAGCCACCTATTTTCGGCTGCTCCAGATAGACAAAAAGAACTGCGGCAGGAGTTGCAAGATTACTTAATGCAGAATATTCCCCTAGAAGAATTAACTCCAAAGCTAACCACTCAAGTGGAAAAGGAGCTAGTTCTTAGATTAGGGTATGAGGTAATTAGCTCTAGCGCTCGTACTCCAGATGAAGACTTGATCAATCCTGAAGAAGCAGAAACCTACAGACGTTTGGTTGAGTTGCTGGATCTACCTGCTGATGTTTTACAGAGGGTTGAAGCAGAAGCGAAAGCCGAACTAGAGGGAAATGTAGACATTATTGAAATGTTGACATCCCAGCTACGGGAATTTATGCAAATGTGAATTTATGCGCTCATTTCGAGCATTCGCTGGATAGGCCGGAGGGCTGCCGACCGGATGTCCTCTGGAAGCGTTATTTGGGGTTGCTGATTTTTCATCGCCAAATATAGTTTTTCCAGCGTGTTAAGCCGCATGTGGGGACACTCATTACAACTACAGTTGTTAAGGGGGGGAGCTGGAATGAAAAGTTTATTCGGCTCCTGCTTCTCCATTTGGTGAATGATCCCTGATTCCGTCACCACAATAAATTGCTCCCGTTCACTATGCTGCACATATTTCAACAGGGCGGTTGTTGAGCCGATAAAGTGGGCTTTATTTAGAACTGGCTGTTCACATTCTGGGTGGGCAATCACCTCAGCATCGGGATATTCCATCTGGAGCTGAACAATTTTTTTCTCAGAAAAGGTTTCGTGAACAATGCAACTCCCTTGCCAAAGTAAGAGTTCTCGCCCCGTCTGGGCCATGACATACCGTCCCAAATTTTGGTCCGGCGCAAAGATAATCGGTTGATCTTTCGGAATTTGCTCTACAATCTTGACGGCGTTGGAGCTTGTGCAGATGATATCGCTCATTGCTTTGATCGCCGCCGTACAGTTGATGTAAGACACAACCACGTGATCGGGATGAGCCGCCTTAAATTGAGCAAATGCTTCAGGGGGACAGCTATCAGCCAGTGAGCAGCCAGCATTCAGATCTGGCAGCAACACCAACTTTTGTGGATTCAGAATTTTGGCGGTTTCCGCCATAAAGTGGACCCCTGCAAAGACGATTACATCGGCGTCAGTGCTGGCGGCTTTTTGGGAAAGGCCAAGAGAATCTCCAATGTAATCCGCTACATCTTGAATATCTGGCTCCTGATAGTAATGGGCCAGGACAATTGCATTCAGCTCTTTTTTAAGACTTTCAACGGCTTCAAATAGGTCAATGGGCGGTTCAGTTGAACGAGACTTGATAGGTGCAGTTGTAAACACGGGTAGATGTATTTTTAGTTCAAAATTACAAATAACTTGAAATCAATTATAGTCGTTTTCACTAAAAACTGGGTAGCGTATATTTTGGATTAGACATCCAAATTTCGAAGTCAAAGGTGCAAGGTCGTCGATTCTAAGCTTTAATCCCTAATTCCTGACAAATTTTCTCTACAGCCATCGCCCATCCCTGTGGTCCAGGCGCAGGGGCGACTTGCCAATTTCGTTCGGATAGTCCGGGGTGGGGACCGTGGGCGCCAGGAATGATAACCGGAAACTCTACGTTTTCTAACATGCCTAGATCATTAGGACTGTTGCCAAGACCCACCGTAGTAAGATGCGTCCCCTCGGGCAAAGTCGATTGGTAAAGCTGAGTGAGTTGTCGGACTGCCCTTCCCTTGCCGGCTTCGCTGCCAATCAGATGCGAAAAGCGATCGCCGACTACCACTTGAAAGCCCATATTCTGCACCGCTTGTTTAAGCTGATCGGTGGGAACATTCTTGGGGGTTCTAAACGGTTCGGTAAACTCCCGGGCTTTAGCTTGGTGGGCGTCTTCAGCCGATAATCCGGTGAGGGCGTTGATTTGATCGACGGTCCAATCGCCAAATCCTTTAAGCGGACGGCCAAGGGATTGGGCGATCGCTTTTAATCCAGCTCTAGCCATCACATATGAACACCCCAACTGGAGAAGGCGATAGTTTTCGACTTGTTCACCTTCTGGCAGGTCAAATTTGTCGTAATCAAGGGGAATAAATACCCCGCTGCCATTCTCCACGATGAAGGGATCGGTCAGGTCCATCTGTCGGCGAAAGGTTTCTACCTCTTCACGGGTTTTACTGGTCACAGGAATAACTGGAATTTGCTTAGCCTTGAGCCACTTCAATTGAGGCAAAGCGGGCTCGTAGCTGTAATCCTCGGAATCAAGCAGCGTGCCATCCATATCAGTAAAGATGATCAGTGAGGAATTCGCCTGCGCCATAAAACCGCCCATTCTGTGAACAAAATAATCTTTCCCTAGAAAACTAGCTTACAGCGCTTAAGTCGCTGTAGGGCCAGCTTCAGGGTTAAAGCGAGTTGAAATATAAATAGATTAATTCCTCAAATCCCAGTTCTGGAGCACATCCTGTTCAGTAACTTGAATTCCAATATCAAAGCAGCATGGATTTTTTTCCCATGCTGCTAAATTTGCTCCTTTGCTTCTCATGAAACTGAGTTGGCTTGGGGCGTTTCAAAGATCACGACGAAGTTGCCCTCAGGCATTAGGTTTTGCAAAATACGACGATGGGCGTCGGCATCATTCTGATGCCGAAATCGATTCATGATTACCCGCTGGCATTTGGGTAATAAACGCATAACGCACCAAGGATGCAGCTGATTCCGATAGTTCATAAGAAAAAAATATTGAGAGTTGACGAAGCGAAATGAGAAACTGAAGAACAGGCAACCGAATTGTGAACACAATCACAGTTCCTGATATTCACTTGCCTAGAACTTAATGTGCTAGAAAAGTGCTCGAAGGATGACAATAATACGCTATATGCAGCGTATAAGCAATAGTTTTTTGGATTTTAATCCCTTTATTTAGCGTGTAGATTTTAGCAGTTGATACCCAGCAGAGGAGG
>JASJDH010000059.1 GCA_030065175.1 Leptolyngbyaceae cyanobacterium MO_188.B28
GCGCTGATTTTAGTTCTTAATTGTTGAACCAATGGGAATGATCAGTTTATGTAAATTTCGATTTTCCAACAGACAATCATGGGTTTCAGCCATATCTAACAGGATTTTCTGAGCACTCCCAACCAATTATTAGGTAAACCTGATTAGGCCGAACAGCGCCAACCGTTTAATCTTGGAGTTGAGCGACTCCTGCTTCCACCTGAGAGCGCCAAGTTTCATAGGCCTGTCGTCGGTCATCAGAATTAAACCACTCCACAAACTCACCCACTTCCCGATCATCCTGTAGCGCTTCTCGATACCACAAATAGTCGATTTCTTCAGTGAAAATCGCAATTCCTTCAGCTGTTTCAGGCAGCTCAGTCGAACTGAGAAGCGCCTGCCAAGCTTCAGAACCTAACTGAGTCACCATATCCTCGCAGGCGATTTTGACATAAATATTGCGTTCATCCCGACATTCTGCAATGTCGACACGCTGCCATTCATCAATTTGTTTCCGCAAGCTAACATCTGAATCAAAGGTTAGACTTGGAGAACTAGTGACAGTATCGCCGCCAAAGTGATCAATGCGAAACCGCATACGTTCGTCCACTAATCGATGGGCGGCTTCATAGGGATTTTCAGGCAGCGGGCTGGAATCCTCTAGGATGATTTCCCACGCTTTTTCACCCAGATGCATAATCGTGTCGTTGCACACATAGGTTAGGATCTGTTCCTCAATTGATGCGCAATCTCCTCGATTTTCCGTTGTTGATAGGCTCTGTTGCCTAAGCCGATCGAGTTCCAATTCAGCCTTGTAGCTAACATTGTCTTGAATCTCTAGAAACAGCTTGGCCGCTTCAACAGTATCCGGAGTTTCTGGCGAGTTTAAGTTAGCAATATTGATCCCAGACCCATCGCTCTGCTCTACGTCAGTGGGTGTATTTGATGTTGTTGCCCCAACGGTGCATCCGAACGTCGTTAGCGAAGCAATTAGCAGGATTGAAACTCCAACCTTTGACATCCCCCGATTCCTCCTAAATCCAATCTTTTAGGATAATTCTAATTAATTATTAAATTTCTCAGTCCAATTGTTATAGATTCTCCTATGACTTGCCTAATTAAGTCTAGTAATTAATTTCGCACAATTAATTACACGATTGGCGCCCATTCAGATCAAACTGTCATGTCGGATGTCTTTCAGAAAGGTTTCGCTAACGCGTTAGGTCTCCCTTCAGGAGCAATGCAGCGAAGCGGAATCGAGACACCTCGGGCTTTGGCGGAGATGCCTCGATTCCTCGCTCTACAGGGAATACCCCTTTCCCTCTGTGCAATTTTCAATGCTCAGGTACTTAGCTTTTCAATACTTGGCGAGAGATTAAGGTTCTCTCGCCCATTTTCCCCTGTTCCCTGCGCCAATCCCTAAGATGACAATTCCATCATGGCAAGCTCAGCTTGCAGGAAGTCTATAAATTGTCGGGCAGTGCGGCCTGATCGTCCGTTATGGCGGGTAGCCCATTGTAGAGCGCGGAATTCTAAATCCTCTTTAGGCAGCTCAATGCCTGACTGACGGGCGAGGTGAGCGACGATGGACAAATAGGTGGGTTGATCAGCCGGTTCAAAGGTGACGGTGAGGCCGAAGCGATCGCTAAATGACAGTTTCTCCTGCATTGTGTCCCAAGCCTGGATTTCGTCGCTGTCTTTAGGCCGGGGGCGTTCCGCAAAAAACTCCCGCACCAGATGACGCCGGTTGGAGGTGGCGTAAACCACAACATTTTGGGGTTGGGCGGTCACACTGCCCTCTAACACCCCCTTCAGCGCCTTAAACGCCTCATCATCCTCTTCAAATGACAGATCATCCACAAAGATAATGAACTTCTGAGGAATGGGGCGCAGACGCTCCACAATGGTCGGCAAGGCCTGCAGGTCTGCTTTGGCGACTTCAATCAATCGCAACCCGCGATCGCCATATTCGTTTAACAGTGCTTTGACTAAGGATGACTTCCCCAATCCTCGGCCGCCATAGAGCAACACATGCAGCGCTCGATAGTCCGCCAATAGAAACTCCGTATTCTTAATCACAGCGGATTTCGGGGAATCATAAGCAGCGAGTTGAGATAGCTGAATAGGATCAGGATGAGGAATGCCGAGCAATTTTCCATTCCGCCAACGGAGGGCTCGATATTGCGCGAATAGCCCTGATCCATGTTGGCGATGATAGGCTGCAAGAGCCTCCAACCCGTCAGCCCAGTCATCCTTATCGAGCAAGGGCAGAGAAACGGTGGGTTCCAGCGGCGACCACACCACTGGAGATTGGGGGGTCTGGCAAATGGTTTGCATCCATTGACTCAACTGTTCCCCCTGACAGGCGTATAAACTCTGTAGCAGCCGCAAATCGTGGCGCACGGCGTCTAGTAAGGACGGGGGAAAATCCGCCGCCGCCCCTTGCTGAGCCTGCTGGGTAAAAGCGTTATCCGCCTCAAGGATTTGGCGAATTAGGTGACGTCGCCAGGTTTGATTGCCCGTGGATTGGGCATGGAACCATTGTCCATAGGCCCGCAGACAAGTCTCTTCTTTTCCTTCAACCAGAGCCGCCAACAATGACGTCCAGGCATCGCCGATGGGGTTTTCTAGCACTGACTGGTAGAGCAGGAGAGAGGCGGCTTGTCGCTGATAGCGTTGAATATCGGCAATAACCTGGGAAGCAATTCCACTCATAAATAACGTATTTAGCTCTTCTCTGACGCTATCGTCTGAACAGGCGATAGCCATTCACACATTTGAATCAACCCTCTGGACAACAACCCATGCAATCAAATATTTGCGTAAAGAAAAAGAAGCAGTTCAATATCTAATTTAATTCGTTTAATTCGCCTATTTGATTTGATAGTGTTGAATGCTTATCGGGATTGGAAACCTGGTAGGGATGCGATCAATTCATCTATCAAGTCCTATTGGCGTCACTTTTCCCATCGGGGGGGAATGAAAAGGAAAAGTTAGCGATCGGGTTAGTTTCATCCACAGCGCCCGAAAGTTCTTGAGTTTCCCCCTGCACCAAAATCGTCAGAGAAAACTCAACTTGACTATTGGCGGTGCAGAATGAAAATAGATTAACGGTGACCACATAATCTCCTGGAATACCGCCGCCAAATGGCCAATAGATATTTTCAACGGGTTCGTTTGTTGTATCTTCACAAACGGCGTTAGCGTCCGCATCTAATTCTCCTCCGGAGCTTAGATAAGGATTCAAAAAGGTGGCGGTTTCGCCATTGGGATCGGTCACTTCTAAATCCAGATCGTCTTCTGAAGACCATCGCAGGGTAACCTGAACATCCCCAGTGCCTAAAACAGATTTATCCTCAGGGGGACGGCAGAGAGAATCAAGGTCCCAAACGGAGCCAAACTCGTCAACTACAAAGCAAACCCCTTCTGGCTGACCCCACACCGGACTATTGAGGTCAGCGGCAAGTCCTAGAGCCACTGCCATGGATAATAGAGCAGACAAATGTAAAGGTTTGGTCATATTCCCCCTACCGTCGTAGTTTGAACGCAAAGAAGCCGCCTGACGGTTAGTCTCCCCAATTTCATCGGGTTTAAGTTTCGAGGTAGGGTTAGTTAACCCTTTCGAAACAAAAAAATAGTTTGGATAGGCAGGTCTATAGTAGTGCACTGTTGCAAAACTGGCGCAATCTGCAACTCACAATGGCGTGTAATTTATCAGAAAAATCTGATGAGGAGAGAAGTCAGAAGTCAGAAGTCAGAAGTCAGTCAGGTAATGGATTCTGCCCCAGAGGAAATTTCCTGCTTTAAGTTGGAGCCCCCCAATCTTTTGATTTAGCTGGCGTTAGGCGGGAGAGCAGTGTGATAACGTTGGTTCTTCGGCGCTGCAGCAGTCCTAGTATGCTTAAGTCAATACTCTAATCCCCTCTGGAGGGGGCGGAAAGGTTTCAAAGGTTTCATATGAAGGGGGTTTGTGGAATGCTTGCTGTCAAATTAGCAATGTTGCGATCGCCCCCAGACAAATGTTTAATGTCGTAGGTCGTCAAGGAAATACATTATTCGTTACCCCAATTTCGCCTATATCTGATACAACAACGGAGTAGAAGAATTAGACTATTCGGTAGATTAGGCTCACGGAGCGCGCCAATCATGGTTACACAGATTTACGCCATACTTGCTTTCCTCATCATCGGCTATACAGTTGGTTCCGTTAAAATTATCAATCAGGGGAATGAGGCCCTGGTTGAGCGCTTGGGACGATTTAATCGAAAACTCGGACCAGGTATGAACTTTGTGGTTCCTTTCTTAGACACCATTGTGCTCCAAGATACGGTGCGTGAGCAGCTATTGGATGTGGATCCCCAATCCGCCATCACTAAAGACAATGTCTCTCTGGAAGTTGACGCAGTGGTGTATTGGAAAATTTTTGATCTTGAGAAAACCTATTACGCCATTGAGGATATTGAGTCCGCCATTAAAGAATTGGTGCTGACAACTCTACGCTCTGAAATGGGTAAGTTGGAGTTTGAAAAGACTTTCTCTTCCCGAGATGAATTGAATAAAGCCCTGCTTGAGCAACTAGATGATGCGACTGCGCCTTGGGGCGTTAAGGTGATGCGGGTAGAAGTTCAAGATATTAAGCCGCCGCAAGCGGTCATTGAGTCGATGCAACTCCAGCAAGCCGCTGAAATCAAAAGACGCGCCGCCATCTCTGAGGCGCAGGGGGAAAAGCAGGCCGCCATTACCCGGGCCGAGGGCACCGTCACTTCTATGGAGCTTCTCTCGGAAGCCCTGCATGACCCCAAGAGTCGCCAGCAAATTTTTCAGTTTTTGCTAGCTCAGCAGTATGTAGAAGCTAATCAGAGGCTGGGAGAAAGTAACAACTCTAAGGTTGTCTTTATGGATCCTAAGTTCCTCACTGAAGGGTTAGTCGAACTGATTAATGAACCAGGCGGACCTGGAGAAGTTAGCGACTCGTCCAATTCAAAAGCTTGATCCCAGATGTTAGCCAAAACCCAACCTCAGCCAATTGATCCGTCGCCGCTTTTATCTAGCGAGCCTCCCCTCTTGGGCTCCTCTTTGGACGTATTAACGGCCTGGGTTCGGCGGCATGACCAACCGGCTTATCGCGGCAAACAGCTACATCAATGGCTCTATCAAAAAGGGGTGCGATCGCTGGCCGACATTTCGGTCTTTCCTAAACAATGGCGGCAAGCGATCTCCGATGTTCCCATTGGACGATCGGAATTACATCATCGGTCTGAAGCCCCTGACGGCGCTGTCAAGTTTTTGTTGAAACTTTCGGATGACCAGGTGATTGAGGCGGTCGGCATTCCCACTGCGAAGCGACTAACCGTTTGTGTTTCTTCCCAAGTGGGATGCCCCATGGCCTGCAACTTTTGCGCCACCGGCAAAGGCGGTTTCATTCGTAACCTCCAGACCCATGAGATCGTTGATCAGGTTTTAACGGTTCAGGAAGATTTTCAACGCCGGGTGAGCCATATTGTCTTTATGGGAATGGGAGAACCCCTCCTGAATACCGATAACGTCGTTGCAGCTATTCACTGCCTTAATCGGGATGTGGGGATCAGCCAGCGTTCGATGACACTATCAACGGTTGGAATTCCAGGCCGTATTCAACAGCTTGCCGAACATCATTTACAAGTAACCCTAGCCGTCAGTCTCCATGCATCCAATCAGACCCAGCGTGAGCAGCTGATCCCCAGCGCTCGACCTTATCCCATCGACGCATTGCTGGATGAATGTCGAGAGTATGTCAGCGTAACCGGCCGCCGAGTCACCTTTGAATATATTCTGCTAGCAGAGCTGAACGATCGCCCCGAACATGCGGCTGAGTTAGCTAGCCATCTCAGAGGATTTCAAAGCCACGTCAACTTAATTCCCTACAATCCAATTTCAGAAGTAGACTACAAACGTCCCAGCAACAAACGGATTCAAGCCTTTGTCGACCATCTTGAAGCCCGTAACATCGCCGTTAGTGTCCGACACTCTCGAGGGTTGGAGAAAGATGCGGCGTGTGGTCAGTTGCGAGCATCTATCGCCGCTCAAAATCCCTCTAAATAAGTAAAGAAAAGTATCTCAAAAGATCTAAAAGCTAGCCATGAACTGAAGCGATTGTAATTACTGTCCCAGACTAGTGAAGTTGAAAAGAGTTGGACAAGCTTGTCTTAGATTGATCAGGGCAAAACATTTGGCCTTAAGTTATTCAGCGCTCCTGATCAGTTTCGCTTCAATCAGTTTCGCTCCAATGCTTCATTCCGACGACAATACCGATGAGACACAGCTAAAATGGCGCAGATTTTTATGGCTGATGAAGTCCCAGAACCCTTGAACTCGATGCGTTACGCTCCGCTAACAGCACCCTACGCTAATGTCTCATTTTAGGCGTGTCAGTCCAGTACACTGCTTATCAGCAACCTTAGTGAAAATTACAAAACCCTACTTTTAGAGGGGTTTAGTTCCGTCGACTACAGAGTTACTGATAAGCAACTCTGTAGTTTAAGAGTCTAATTCTGCAAGAGAATCAGACTCAAGCAAGTATGGGGGATAAGCCAGTCTTTACATTCCTTTTTGAGATCTCTATACAAAATGGCGTTTCCCCTCAGGGATAGTTTTTCGCTAGAACTGTTAGCTCATAAGCGCAGAGAAATTGAAAATTCAAACGACTAAACTAAATCGGAACTGATACAAGTGTTTACGGTCTCTACAAGAGCATTGACTACAAAATAACGAACTTATAGGCAAGAGAAAATACCTGGGGCATAGGCTTCAATCACCTTACCGGTTCGAGAACACATAATCATCAAGTAGTCGCAATGGGGGCATTGGGTGCGGATGAGCCGTTCATCTTCAAGGTGATAGCGTTCCGCACTACAACCACAATTGGGACAATGAACGTGCTGGCATATACTCTGCATCTTCCGGACTCCAATTGAAAGCGTTTCGAAAAAGGGATAGTAACTGAAAATCAAACAAGCTTCTTAATTCTTAATGAAGTGAATTCATTACTCTGGAAAAGTTGATTTTCAGCAAGGGAACTCAACAATCGATTCATTATGTCAATTCCCTTTTGGAATTGCAATAGATAAAGTGTCTCAAAAAAAACAGGGGATCACCCAACTGACGGGTGATCCCAGCTATCGAAACCCTTGGATTTAATATGCTTTCGCGGGAAATTTGGGATTAAATTTTCAGCCAAGAAAGAAACAAAAGTTATCGGAAATATAAAAACTTTGTTAGATTAAAACAACAAAGTCTTTATATTTAACCCAGATTCTCAAAGAGTATTTTGGTCAAAGAATAATGCCAGGAAAAAGAATCTGATCGGCAATTAATCTGTATGTTTAGATACAAATTAATTGTATTCAAATATTCTTGGGGATACCAAACTCAAAGCGGAAAATCATCTCTGAGTAGAGGCGTTTTATTTGCTGTAAGCCTCTAGAGACATGCTCTCAAGCCTTTTCCTTATGTCCTTCTCTCAGTCCTGGCAGAAGAGGAATAGTGTCTGCTAAGCAGGGTCCCTATGCTAACTGGCGGACAACTAGCATAGGATTCTTTAAACTGAGAAATTCCGATAGGGAAGACATCCAAAATGAATCCCGGAAAAGAGGGTTCAGAATGAATCTAGGAAACGCCTCTGTATCCTGACTCCTGTATTTCCAATAGGGAATCATTTTCCTGATTAAGCGTTGAACGCCAAATCCCTTAAGTCTGAAGCATTTTCAAACAAAGACAACTATCCTTCCCCCTAATCCAGCAGATTAAGGAAGCATAGGGAAGAATCAGAAATAATCGGGTCGTATAGGCGATTAAACAGCTGCAGATCCCCGAAAAACTTTATGAACTTTTGCCAGGTTCGCGATAGACGCCATAGGCCGAAAACATACCTAACAGAAATCCAAATAGGTGGCCCCACCAAGCAATTCCGGCTTCAGTGGGAAATGCGCCTAACAAGAAGTAGCTGTAATTGACTAACACAAATACTGACAACAGTAACGGTATAAACCGCTTTTCAAGCCAACCAATGGCCAGCAAATAGCCAAATAAGGTATATACAACCCCGCTTAACCCATGGGCGCTAGTCGGTCCCAGTAACCAACACGCCGCCCCACCGCCGATCCACCCGAGCAAAACCGTCGTCCAATAATCTTTTCTGCTCTTGGCTAATATCAGCCAGCTAAAAATGCTGAAGGCAATGCTATTTCCAATCAGGTGGGCAAAATCGGCGTGGGAAAATGCGGATAGGAAAATTCCCGCCACTCCATCCAGGCTGCGGGGATGGACGGGTAAATTCCACTGACCGGCAAAGAAAACTTGATCAATCACTTCTTGCGCCCAGGGAATCGCCAAAATTTTCACTGGCAAGAAAAATTTACCTCTCCATCGAGTAAGCGCGCCCTGATTTGCCTTATCTCTAGCTGAGGAAGAAAGGGGTTGCCCCTCTGCATTTACCTCTGCCCTGAGTTTTTCAAATTTTGCCTGTAGGGGATCTTCGATGGTCATTGCATTTGCGGTAATGGTAATACCAGCGTAGCCTTTCCCCTTTGAGATCGACCACAGGACATGATTAAATCAACTCCCTAAGCAGCCAACGCCTTACACAGGGCGCGAATATGTCGATGATCAGTTCCACAGCAGCCCCCCAAGATATTTAAGTTAGGTAATGCGGCCTGCAGTTGGCTGCACTGATCGCCCAATTCCGCTGGATTTCCTTCGTCCAGAGAGTCCGCCTCATCCAGTTCGGCGTGGCTCTTGCGGGAAGCATTAGCTCGGATGCCTCGGATTCGACTGACCCAAGGTTCGCTCGTGAGTAACACCTCGGCAAAATGGGTGGGATGGGCGCAGTTGATCATGTAATACAAGGGGGCATTGTGGGTCGCGGCGTCCACTTGTGCGATCGCTTGCTGAAGCGATTGTCCAGTGGGTAAGCAGCCGTCGGTTTCAACCGTGAATGAAATCACAACCGGCATCTCAACTGACTGGGCGACCAGGGCGACGCCAATGGCTTCTTCGGCGTAGGTCATGGTGATGGCGGTGGCCAAATCCGCGTTAGACGCCTGAAAAGTTTTAATTTGGGCGGCATGGTATTCCGCCGCCTCGTCGACCGTCATTAACTCACTGGGATCGTAGCCATCCCCACGAGGTCCCAGGCAGCCGCTGATCACGATTCTGTTCGTTTCGGTTTCGTATTCGCTCCGAATGGCTTCCAGTAGGGAAATTGATTTGCGATTGATTTCAGCTAGAGCTTCAGTACTGTAGTCCAGTTTCATTCCCCAATCATGGCTAGCCCGCCAAGTCGCGCTTTCCAGGATAAGCCCAACATTATAGGCTTGCGACATTTTGGCGTAAGTACGGAAGTATTTGTGGAGAATTTCGTAGCCAAAGGCGTCTTTGAGCAAGTCGAAAGAAGCAAAGTAAGGAAGATTAAGCCCTTCATGGAAGATCAGGGTGGTTTCAATTCCCCCATCGGTGACAAATAAATCTTTAGAGAGTTGGGGCAAGTTATGACGATACTGAGCCGTTGTTTTTTCTTGCGTATACATAGATTCCCAAGTGGCGAGTTTTTGTTAAGTGTGTTCATCTATGGGGCCAATGTAGAAAGTAATCGGGAAAATATGGGGAAGGGGCTTGGAGTAAGGCTGATGGCGTCTTCCAGGATATAGGGTTGAAACCACTCTGGGTTTGCAATCGCTTTTGGGAATCGAAATGTCAATCGCCAGGATCCCCAATTGGCGATATAAAACATAAGGTCAAAATATTGGGCTAATACTTTCTCAGGCTCGCCCCGAAAGTCACTATAGCTATAGAGAAAAATTACCTGAGTGGGGGTGAGTTTAACCCGGCTAGATAGTTTTTTTATTGCCGCCTGTTCTTTTGTAGTGAGTGGGCAATCGATGGTCTGAAATTCGTAATATTGGCACTCACTCATCTACATGCCAAACCTGTTTATGGTAGTGTTCAAATCCAAGCATATTTATATTTGTGTATATTTAGTGAGCAGAAGTAAATGCTGCCAATTATCTAGTGCGCTGTTTTGGATGAGGAAAAAACACAGCTCAAGAAAACGGCAACTTAGAATCAAAAATTTTCAGAATTTGATACTCATTAATCAGTCCTAAGACCTGATGAAACTTCATATACAGAAATGCAGTAATTCCTGTCCAATCCCTTTTTTCTTCAGGGATACTTGTTAAGTATTCTGCTAATGCATCTACCACTTCTCCACTTCTTTCCAAGATCTTTGTTTTTTCAATATTTCGATTTTTTGAAATACTGTCTGCAATAACACTTAAAACCATTTCAAACTGGGCTTTGCTAACTTTTTCATGACCTTCTAATTGCTTAGAAACATCATCAACTACTTTTTCGATCTCCCTCAACCATTGCTTCGATTTTCTTGGTAATTTCATGTATTTTTTAAACCGAGTTTATTGGTATGAACTCTTTACAGAAAAGCTAATGAAGTCTAGTAATGCACTGCTAGCCAGATCGTTTCATGATTGGGGTCTGTCCAATCAACCCGATGTTTTTTATGGGAAGGAATATTGATATAACTTCCCTCAGTTAAGCGAACAGACTCATCCTCCTCGAAAGCGAGAACCGCCTCTCCCCGTAATACAATTACCCACTCATTTTGCTCCTGGTCGTACCATCCGGTCTCTGGCGAAGTATGGCCTTTTGAGATAATTCTCTCTATCTTCACCGTCTCACTACTCGCTAAGATCTCAAATACTTCCGCTTCAAAATTTTTGGGTAATTCTGTAAAAATATTTTTCATTGTCCCTTTAATACTACAGCGAGACTTCGACGAAGGTAATAAGGTTTCAGACTACTCCTTTGTATAGAGGGCCATGCTAGAGCCACTATATTTCAGCCTTTTCAATCAAGGTTAATTGGAAGTCTCGTTGCAGTATTAACCTCGACTCACCCTTCCATAACGCTGCTTATGTGAACCCTACCCATCCACCCATCCACCCATCCACCCATCCACCCATCCACCCTTTTCAGCTGCAACTGTATTGCCCCCCTAAATGCCTACGGCTGAACCGGTTCTGCAAAGAAGCCAAGGTGATTGCCGACTGGCCGTTCTTGTCCCGGAGCTTTAGCATGAATCACTGCATTGAGAACTCGGGAGGACGTGTCTGTGGCGATCGCGAGTGTCGTTGACCCGCCGCCATCGAGTTTAACGGCGGTGGTCGCCCCCAGCGTTTGGAGCAGATCAAGCATTTCCTGGAGCGTTGTTCCTTCGCTGTAGAGCGGTTGCTTACCATCACTTAGAATCAGCCACAATCTCGCGCCGCTAGCGTCGATCGCAGCAATATTGATGGGGTAGGGCTTCTCAGATTCCGGTCTATTCAGCAAGGCCTGCACCGATGCTGTCGGTTGACCATTTTGCAACAGCACTTGGTTGCCCGCCACCGCCTGTTCAACACCCTGAGGACAATCTCCAGAGGCATGAATTTCAGCCCGCTGTGGAAAAAAGCAAAGGGCGGGCCACCCCTGCTGGGGCAAGGAAACAACCTCACCCTCAGAAATAGCCAGGCCAAGCAGGTTGGCGGGTTCTCCCTCCTTCGGCCCATAATCCCATAGCGTTTCCTCTCGAAATGGATAGAAATAGTTGGCGTTGACCGCCACTTGCAATCGATGGACTTGCAAAAAGCGAGAAGTGCGCTGGGCCAGGCTCTCTTGCCCAAACGCTGAACTGGTATTGGGCTGGGCGTCTTTAAAGCCGGGGGTGACAAACGGTTTGAGGCCGGGGGCGGTTAAGTCAATATCGAGGATATGAACGATCTGTGGATGGGGACGCGCTTCGACGCGGCGGCTATAGACAATGCCCTGAAACAGAGGCTGGTTTGAGAGCGCCTCCCGAGGCGGACGACGCAGGGCTCCTAAACCATAGAGCATCAAAGGCAGTAGTAATCCACTCCAAATCAATCCCGCTTTCAACATGCCTCCCCTGCCTCCCAAGGATTTTGGATTTTAGATTTTGGATTAAGGGTCGGATTGAACAAGACCCGACTGGCTTGATGGGCACGGGCTTACCCTTTTCCCATCCTACGCTTCTCTCCTATACTCCTCATCTTCTCTATCTCCCCCATCCTCCCTATCTCCTCTATCCTCTTCCCCTGCCTCCCCTGCTAAAACTGCGCCTATCTACAAAGTTTGGCGCACGGGAACCTCGATGACAAATTCCGTCCCCTTTCCTGGGGTCGAATTGCATCGGAATTTGCCGTGATGTTTTTCCACCACAATTTGATAGCTAATCGCTAGCCCCAAGCCAGTGCCTTTGCCTGGGGGTTTGGTGGTATAGAAGGGCTCAAAAATGTGCGATCGCACCTCATTCCCCATACCTGGCCCATTATCGATAATCTGAATGGACACCCAATCATCGCTTAATAACTGAGTGAAAATTTGAATTTTGGGATTGGCTGAGAATTGATTTTGACGGATTGACGAATGTTCGGCAGCTCCTATTTTTTGCTTGCAGATTGACTCCTCCAAGGCGTCAATGGCATTGCTAAGCAGATTCATAAACACTTGATTGAGCTGGCCAGCGTAGCAATCAATTTTTGGCAAATGGCCATATTCTCTCACAATCTCAATTACAGGGCGATCCGACCTGGCCTTAAGGCGATTATGCAAAATGGTCAAAGTGTTATCAATGCTTTTATGGATATCGACGGCATTGATATTGCCCCCATCCAATCGAGAAAAATGGCGCATGGATAAGACAATTTCACGGATCCGATCCGTTCCTGTCTTCATCGATTGCAGCAGCTTAGTAAAGTCCTCCTCCAGAAAATCAAAATCAACATTTTCAATTTCTTCCTGGAGGTCTTGAGGTGGGGCAGGTAAGTGTTCTTGATATAAATGTATTAACCGAAATAGATCCTGAGTATAGGCGTCAACATGCAAGAGGTTGCCATGAATAAAACTAATGGGATTGTTAATTTCATGGGCGATGCCCGCCACCATTCGCCCTAAACTGGACATTTTTTCAGCCTGAACCATTGTCAGTTGGGCTTGTTTCAGTTCCGTCAGCGTCTTCGAGAGTTGCTCTGACTGTTGTTGGGTTTGGCTAAACAATTCTGATTGTTGTAGAGCTACCCCCAGTTGAGTCGCCACTTGTTGAACGAACTGGATCTCGGAGATCTCCCATTCACGCGGTCCAGCACATTGGTGGATGCAGAGCAGCCCCCAAAGAAAATCACTTTTGATAATGGGAACAACCAGTTGGGACTTAACTTGAATTTTTGACAGCAAGTCAATATGACAATCTCTGATATTCGCATTGTGAAGATCAGACAAAACTTGTATTCGTCCCTGCTTATACCGTTGAGCGTAAAGTTCGGCAAAACAGGAATCCCGAAATTTGATGTTAAGGGCCGACTCAAAATCCGGCAGAACGGTTTCTGAAATAAAACTGCCCTCACTAAAGTTTGTCGTGTAATCTGAGTTCAGATCAAAATGAAATACAGCAACTCTATCGGCATTGAGGGATTGGCGCACTTCTTCAGTTGTGGTGCTGAAAATTGTCGTCAGATCTAGGGATTCCCGAATCTTCGTAACGACTTTAAATAGAGTCTGTTGTTGTTCAACTAATTTCTGCAATTGCTGTTTGCCTTCTTGCAAGGTCTCAGCTCGACTGATTTCAACTGCAATCCGGCGATCAAAAAAGGCGGTTAATAAAACCACGCTTAGAATAATTAGGGTTGAAAGGATAACCCCAATCGCTAAAAATGATGAGTGTCCATTCAGTAATAAATTGTCTGATAGGGTTTCCAGTTTAGTTTGGAAAGTCACCGCCGCCATGCCCGTATAGTGCATGGTGGGAATAGCGCTTCCCATTACAATTCCAGCGACAACTTTCTTCCAGATTTTTTGATTGATGGGGTCTTCGTTAAACCGGAATGTGATTAATAAGGCCGCCCAAGAAATTGCCGCCGCTAACATCACCGAGACCCCTACCAGCCCGAGATTATACTCTATGCGGGCGGGAATTTTCATCGCCCGCATGCCGATGTAGTGCATGCCGGCAATACCAGACCCCATCAAGAAACTGGCTCCGATCAATCGCCGCCAACCCAAGATCGGATGGCTGACCGCATTCAGAACAAACCCAGCGGCGAAAATTGCCGGGATGACTGAAATGATGACCCAACGCCAGTCGTAATCAATAGGCAAAGGTGAGCGAATCGCTAACATTCCGACGAAATGCATAGACCAAACGCCGATGCCAGCCGTTACCGCTCCCCCAATTAACCAGCCAAACCAAGCGTCTCGCCCGCCGACTGTGGTCAGGCGACCAGCTACATCAAGGGTGGTATAGGCCGCCAAAATGGCAATAGCGACCGAAACCGCCACAAGCCGGAAGTCATAGCTATAGGCTAACTCCAAAGTCATGGGAGAATGGATTTATTACGGGGGGCTTTTATTGGTAGTGTATAGCGGTTTTAGCTGACATGGACGGAGCTTTGTACCCCACACCCTAATTCAATACAATTCATATTTAAGCAGCTGGCATTTTAGCCCGCCGTTATAGACGGTAACCCGATGGGCGGATTTGAGGCCAATGTTTTGGGAAAGTTCTTTATTGCCACTGAGGACAAAGGCGGTCCATCCTTTGAATCGATTCTTCAATACTCTTCCTAATAAGCGATAAAAATCCCCTAGGTTTTCTCCCTTTCCCAGGCGTTCTCCATAGGGGGGGTTGCAGATAATAACGCCTGTGTCACAGGGGGCTTCCAACTCAGCGATATCTTGTTGGCGAAACTGCACCTGACCAGCCACGCCACACTGTTGAGCGTTGGTTCGAGCGTGGTGAATGACATCCGGATCGCGATCGCTGCCCATTATAGGGCCTATTTCTATCTGCTTGCGACTTGCCCGCGCCTCTTCCCGCAATGATCGCCAAAGGTTGGCGTCAAAATCGGGCCAGGATTCAAACCCAAATCGGCTACGAAATAGCCCTGGGGCAATGTTCAGGGCCTTCAAACAAGCTTCCAGCAGTAAAGAGCCCGAGCCACAGAGCGGATCCAGCAAGGGGGAGTGAGAATCCCACTCAGTCATTTCAATTAGCGCTGCGGCTAAGGTTTCTTTGAGGGGCGCCCGCCCCACAGCAGGGCGATATCCACGCCGATGCAAACTCTCCCCTGAGCTGTCTAAACTCAAGGTGGCGTGATCTGATTCAATATGAAGGTTGATCCGGACATCCGGATGATGGATATCGACGCTGGATCGTCTGCCAAATTGCCGTCGTTGTTGATCTACAATGGCGTTTTTTACCTGCAGCGCTGTGAAATGGGTGTGGTTTAGCGCTCGGTTGCCGCCCGTGGCGTCGACCGCTAGGGTATTGTGGGGTTTTAGATATTGACTCCAATCGAGCCGTTGGATTCTTCTGTAGAGTTCTTTGGCGTCGTGGCAAGGAAATTCCGCAATCTTCAATAGGATGCGAAAGGGAATTCTTGTCCAGAGATTGGCTCGATAAAGCAGGGCGCGATTCCCTTCAAAATAAACCCCCGCCGCTTTGGGCTGAACAAATTGGGCCCCTAACGCCTCTAGCTCTCGAGCTGCGATCGCCTCTAACCCTCGAGCTACCGTTGCAAAGTATTGATATCTAAACGCCACGCCTATTCAATTTCAGTGGTGAACGAAAGGCGGGTATAGAGTCCGCGGGGATCCGTCAGCAATTGGATAACGGCCAGTTCTTCCCGAAGCCTCTGAAACTCCTGGGTTAGGGGATCGGCGCCCATCGGCAGATGAGAGATCAACTGACCAAATAAATTCTCAAAAATTTGCTCTTCCAGTGTGCGGGGTTTAGGGTATTCCTCAATTCGCCATTGCTCAAGTTCGGCTTGTTCCGCCGCTGCTGAAACAGCGTCGTTGAGGCCGCCCAGTTCATCCACCAGACCAATTTCCTTAGCGTCAACGCCAGTCCAAACTCGACCTTGGGCGATATCGTCTACTTTTTCCCGAGCAATCTGGCGCGATTCCGCCACCATCGTGATGAAGCGATCGTAGAGATCATCCACCACCGCCTGTTGAAGCGCCAATTCTTTCGACGTTTGGGGTCTGGAAATCGTATCAATATCAGCGTATTCGGCTGTTTTTATGACATCCCAGGTGACGCCATTGTCGTTGGCGACTTCTTTCAGATTTAGGATTAATCCAAAAACCCCGATTGAACCCGTAATCGTTCCGGGCGAGGCAAAAATTTTGTCGGCTTGGGTGGATATCATGTAACCGCCGGAGGCGGCAAAATCCCCCATTGACACCACAACGGGCTTAACTTCACTGGTGAGCTCAACCTCACGGGTAATCACCTCAGAAGCGCTGGCTCCGCCCCCTGGACTGTTGACTCTGAGCACCACCGCCTTAACATCGTCATCCAAACGCACTTTGCGCAGCGCTTTGGTCAGTGTTGCAGAGCCAATAATCCCCGGCGACCCTTGTCCACTGATAATTTCGCCGTCGGCGTAAACAATGGCGATGGTGTCTCCTTTCGCCTTACTGGCAAGGCGCTGATTCACCAGACGACTATAGGCGGATAAACTAATCTGAGGAAAAGCGTCTCCGTCATCGGGCTCTGTGTCGGTGAGGTCTTGCAGATCGGTGAGGACTTCGTCAAAGTAGGAGACTCGATCCACCAAGCCCGCGTCTAATGCGTCTTGGGCCATCAGCAGTCCACCCTGATCAGCAAGCTGCTGTAGTTCCTCAGGGGTTGATTCCCGACTTTCCGCCGTAGTCTTTAGAATTTCTTGCCATAAATCGGCTAAAAGGGCTTGGGTTTGCTCCCGATCTTCTGGACTGCTTTCGGTCCGAATAAAGGGCTCAACCGCCGATTTATATCGCCCCGCCCGTAACACTTGCACCCCAATCCCGTACTTCTGCAGCGCCCCTGCCAGAAATTGAGTTTCGGCTCTGAAACCGTTGAATTCAAGAATTCCGGCAGCGTTAAGCACCAACGTATCAGCTACAGAAGTGAGGTAATAATCTCGCTCTGACCAAGCCAGATCGTAGGCCAAAATGGGCTTACCTGACTGCTTGAATGTCTCCAGAGCTTGCCGTAATTCCTTTAAGGTGGCGAATCCTTCTGAGGTATTGCCGTGGAGATAAAGACCTACAATGCTATCGTCTTCCGCCGCCTGTGCAATGCTATCCAGGGCCGCCCGCAGGGAAATCGCCCGGTTTGAAGCGCCCACCAAAGTTTCCTCTAAGACAATCCCAGGACCGGAGGGCGGTACTGAATCCAAAATCTCGAGGGATAAGTCATAAACAAGAATTGACTTATCCTCCACTTCGGGTTCAACGTCTGTAGAGGTGGAGGCCAATAAATACACCACCAGACTGCCCGCTCCTAGCCCAATAAAAGCAATCAAGGCCACCAGGCTAGCAAAGGTTCCTAGTGCGCTGGCGAGAAAAATTTTGAGGAAATCACGCATAACCCAACTCTGGAGGGTGAACCGTAAACTGATGTACCTATACTAATCGTTGCAGCGTATTGCCGTCTCGTAAGCCCATTAAGTTTGCTTTGCCGGTGCAGAATAGGACAGTGGTGAACTCGGCGATTAGCGCTTCTGCTAACTCCTGCAGCGCCGCTTCCGATTCACTGGCGGCCTGAAGAAAGGGCCAAGCTAACCCAGCAATGTCAGCCCCCAGCGCGATCGTCTTAGCCGCTTCTAATCCATTCCGTAGTCCTCCGGAGGCGATCAGGGGAACCGTCGGGGCAATGGCTCGAATGGTAGTGATGCACTCCGCTGTTGGGATGCCCCAATCGGCGAAGGTATTGCCTAGACGCCGCTGTTTAGGGTCTTTTGCCCGCTCACTCTCAACCCGAGCCCAAGAAGTGCCTCCCGCTCCAGCTACGTCAATGGCGGTTATCCCAGTGTTGATCAGTTTTTGCGCCATCTCCGCCGAAATTCCATTCCCCACCTCTTTAGCGATGACTGGAGTCGAGAGCTTGGCGCAGAGGGTTTCAATCTTGTTTAATAACCCTTTAAAATTAGTGTCTCCCCCAGTTTGAACACATTCCTGAAGAGGATTGAGATGCAGAATGAGGGCGTCGGCTTCTAAGGCGTCAATGACTCGCTGGCAATGATCTATCCCATAGTTATAGTTCAATTGCACGGCTCCTAAATTCGCAAACAGGAGAATATCCGGCGCGACAGAACGCATTGCAAACGTCGGGGTTAACTCGGGATTTTCTATAGCAACTCGCTGAGATCCCACTCCCATGGCTAGTTTGTACTTTTGGGCCAGGGTGGCTAAGCGGGTGTTGATTACCCGAGCTTGCTCGGTTCCTCCAGTCATGGAAGAAATGAGGAGAGGCGCTCCCAGTCGCTTGCCCAAGAAATCTGTATGCAGGTCAATCTGATCTCGATCTAGTTCAGGTAAGCAACAATGGGTAAAGCGATAGGCTTCTAACCCATTGGTTTTACGGTGAAATTGAACATCTTCGTCTAAGCAAATTCGGAGATGATCGGCCTTACGCGCTTGGGTTTCCAGCGTAGCAATGGGAGGTGTAGCCACAGTCAGTGTGTTAATCCTATAGAGTTTCTAACCAGAATAAGCGTAACCCTACACAGATAAACGATTCCGAGTGAGTAACTCAACGGCGTCTCGGCCGTCTGTATCCTGTAGATAGACTTTAACCTCTTCCTCTTTAGCCGTCGGCAGCTGTTTGCCGACAAAGTCTGGATGGATGGGCAACTGCCGATGTCCGCGGTCAATTAAGACGGCCAGTCGGATTAGCTCTGGGCGGCCATAATCGTTCACTGCGTTGAGCGCCGCCCGAATAGTGCGGCCGCTGAAGATGACGTCGTCGACGATGATCACCGTTTTTTTGGATAGATCGAAGGGGATTTTCGTTCTGGCGGGAGTCCGGGCTCCAATTTTGTCTAAATCATCCCGATAAAAGGTGATATCCAAAGCCCCGACAAAGACTCGCACATTCTCCAGGCGATCAATTTGATGCGCCAATATCTTCGCTAGCGGCACGCCTCGCGTATGAATGCCTAAAAGCACCAACTTGTTCAAATTTCCAGCCTTTTCCACAATTTCGCAGGCTAGGCGATTAAGGGTGCGCCGTAATTCCTCAGCAGAGAATATTTCAACAACTTCTGGAGGCATGGTGAGAGGTAAGGTTAACAGCCCTAAGCTCAGTTTAGGCTACCTTGCCAATGACAGGCCGATGATCCCCAAAGTCAACCAAAGGATAAAACTGAAGCGGGTGAATTGCATCGCTTGACGAATTCGGGCTGGGGTAATGGGATGTAGCGGATTGCCTAATAGCGGCTTGATTTTCTTTTGGCCTTGATAGTAGTTTACTCCGCCAAGTTGGACGCCAAGGGCGGCGGCATAGGCGCATTCACTCCAGCCGGCGTTAGGGCTTGGGTCTGCGATCGCGTCTCGGCGACAGATGCGCAGAACCCAAATTGGCTTACCCGACAGCAGTGCGATCGTCAATACCGTCAGACGACAGGGAATCCAGGTCAACCCATCTTCCATACGGGCGCTGAACCACCCTAAATAGGCATAGGGTTCTTGCCGATAACCCACCATCGAATCCAGTGTGCTGGCCGCTTTATAGGCAAGGGCTAAGGGGGCGGGGCCCAAGCCTAACAGGGCCCCTAAGAGGGCGTAAAACAGAGGAGCCATCACACCATCTGTGGCGTTTTCTGTCACCGTTTCCATCAACGCCCGCAAAATCTCTGGTTCACCTAGGCTTTGGGTATCCCGTCCGACATAGAGACTCAATCGGCTCCGAGCATTCTCGACATCCCCTTGGCGTAATGGCTTCAAAACATCTTCCGCCGCCCGCCTTAAACTCCGGCCCGCGAGGCAACTAGCCAGGAGCGTCGTTTCCAATAGGAAACCCGCAATCGGCTCAAGTTGGGTTGCGGCCTGCGCCAGAAGCCAACCCGCCACTCCACTGCCTACGGTTAAACCAACCCCAAGAAAGCCGCCTGCTATATGAAGCGCTTGGGGATGACTGAAACGCTTAAGCACCCATCGGGCATAGACATGAATGAGGCGACCCATGCCCTGAACCGGATGCGGCCAACCCCAAGGATCGCCGATGAAGTAGTCCAATAAAGCGGCCAATCCAAGTGAACCGATAGGGAGGAAATTTGGGGGCAGTGTAACCATAAAGTCGCTGCAGAAAGGCTGGAGTATGCAAAGGGATTTGCGTCAAAATAAAGTCCCAGAAATGATGAGGGGTGGGGTGAATGGGTAGATGGGCGGATGGGATAGCAAAAATTTTGTTTCAGACAGCAACAATGGCGATTGGGCGACCGCTTAAAGCGGAAAATTATTACGGGTATAGGAGTCAGAATTTAGAAGCCAGTCTTTAGCTGACTCCTGACTCCTGACTCCTGAATTCT
>JASJDH010000060.1 GCA_030065175.1 Leptolyngbyaceae cyanobacterium MO_188.B28
TTCGTCAGCTCGAAACCCAGGTCCTCAGTCAACTATCCGCCTATACTCGATTAGTGATTGCTACGGGCGGCGGCATGATCTTGAAGCGCCAGAATTGGAGCTACTTGCATTACGGGATTGTGGTTTGGTTAGATGTGTCGGCCGATCAACTGCAGGCTCGCTTGGAGGGAGACACCAGTCGTCCTTTGCTCGATTCCAATAACCTTCGCAGTAAGCTGGAGACTCTACTAGCGCAACGGCGACACCTGTACGCTCAAGCGGATGTGCGCATGACAGTAACCCCTGAGGAAACCCCCACGGCGATCGCGATCCGCACTTTAGCTGAACTGAGTCAGGTAGTTACCCCAGAAACCGCTCCGACTCCAAGGCATGACTGATACACTACTACTCAAATTCAAAACTACTCAAATTCACGCAATAGGGTTCAATGTTCCATGCTTAATGAAAGTGAATACTTTCGGGAGGCGGAAGCCACGCGGGTAAGGGTATTAAGCGAAGCCCTGCCATACATCCAGCAATTTCGAGGGCGTACGGTGGTGGTCAAATATGGGGGCGCCGCCATGAAGGATAGCAACCTCAAGGCCAAAGTGGTGCGAGACATTGTCTTTATGGCCTGTGTCGGTATTCGTCCGGTGGTGGTGCATGGCGGCGGCCCTGAAATTAACACTTGGTTAGGCAAATTGGGAATTGAGCCCCAGTTCAAAGATGGATTACGGGTGACAGACGCCCCCACCATGGACGTGGTGGAGATGGTGCTGGTGGGCCGGGTGAATAAGGAACTGGTGTCTCTGATTAATCAAGCTGGGGGAAACGCCGTCGGCATCTGCGGTAAAGACGGCAACCTGATTACCGCCCGTCATCAAGGCATTGAGGGAGTGGGCTTTGTGGGCGATGTGAGCAATATCAACCCGGGGATTCTCAACTCGCTAGTGGAAACGGGGTATGTGCCCATTGTCTCCAGTGTGGCGGCGGATGAGACCGGACAAGCCTACAACATCAATGCCGATACAGCGGCGGGGGAAATCGCCGCCGCCATTGGGGCAGAGAAGCTTATTTTACTGACGGATACGACGGGTATCTTGCGGGATTACCATGATCCCTCCACGCTGATTGACAGGCTGGATATTCAAAAAGCGCGCGAATTAATCGATCAAGGCGTCGTAGCGGGGGGCATGATTCCGAAAGTAAATTGCTGTGTGCGATCGCTGGCCCAAGGCGTCCGCACCGCCACCATTCTAGACGGCCGTATTCCCCACGCCTTGCTGCTGGAAATTTTTACTGACTCTGGCATTGGCTCAATGATTGTAGCCTCTGAGTTTAGTGCTTAGTATTCCTAGAATTTGTGGTAATTGAGCGCTAGCCGCTAGGGACTGTGAATATTGGGTGCGGTTTCATTTTTTCTCCCCAGAATTTGAGCTGGCCATCGATACCTGACGTTATGCGCTTTCCCGGGGGGCATTCTGAGCCTGGATATGGTTAGATAGTCTAGGCTGCTTGTGAGAAGGGATAAGTTCCCACCCCCAGTCAGCGCCCCCGAGGTTATGGTTGTTGACAGGTTCCTTATCAAACATGAAGTCTCTTGGAAGACATATTCTAGTTGAGTTTCATCGATGCTCCACTGAAATTCTCAACGACGTCCCCCGAATTGAAGCCAGCATGCTGGAGGCCGCCAAAGAAGCTGGCGCAACAATTATTAGTTCGGTTTTTCACCACTTTTCTCCTTTTGGCGTTTCCGGTGTTGTCGTAATCCAGGAAAGTCACCTCGCCATCCACACTTGGCCAGAATATCGGTATGCCGCAGTGGACCTCTTTACCTGCGGATATTCCGTCAATCCCTGGATTTCCTATGACGTCCTTAAGCACGCCTTTCAAGCCGAGCATGGCTCCGCCATAGAACTCAATCGAGGACAGCTAGAGCTACTACAGCGATCAGACATTGCCCTAGACGAACTCCGAGAGACTGCAACCAACCATTTAGTCGTGCCCAAATTTAGCCGCAGTGTTTGGTTCACCGACCGGAACGAAAATATCGCCCTCTCCATTCGACACAAAGGAGACCGGGTATTTCGAGAAAAATCCGCCTATCAAACCGTCGAAATCTTCGATACTTTTGAGTACGGCAAGATGCTGACGGTGGACAACATGGTGATGTGTAGTGAGAAGGATGAAAACGCCTATCACGAAATGATCATCCATGTGCCCATGCTGACCCATCCAGACGTTCGGGATGTGCTGGTGATTGGGGGAGGGGATGGCGGCAGCGTTCGAGAAATTCTCCGCCATCCGAAAGTGGAAACGGTCACAATGGTGGAAATTGATGAAGTGGTTGTCAAGGCGTCGAGAAAATTTCTACCCACCTTATCTTTGGCCCTGGATGATCCTAAATTGAATCTTATTATCGATGATGGAATCCAGTACGTTGCAGACGCCCCGGATGACTCCTTTGACTTAATTGTGGTGGATTCTTCCGATCCAGTAGGGCCTTCTGAGGGCCTCTTTAGCCGACAATTTTATGAGCAAGTTTACCGCTGTCTGCGTCCAGGAGGAGTGATGACCGCCCAAAGCGAATCACCCCGTTTCAACCAAGCCGCCTTTGTGGATCTCAATCGTTGCTTAAAGCAGATTTTCCAGCCAGATAACGTATATTGCTATCTCGCGTTTATTCCCACCTATCCGACAGGGATGTGGAGCTTTGCATATTGCTCAAAAGATGGACCTGATCCGTTAAAGGATCTCGACGATCAGCGGTCAGAGGCCTTTGCTCAGTCTCATGATTTGCAATACTACAATTCGGGCATTCACCAGGCAGCGTTTCATCTGCCAACGTTTATCAAAACTATGCTCAATGTCCAGCCGGGAAGAAATTATTCAAACGTTTGATCCCAGTGGTGTGGGCGTCAACAATTCTAATTTGTTTGGGTTGCCGTTTGATTTGACGACCGCCCATATCATTGTGTTAAGCATTCCTTGGGAGGTTACGGTTTCCTATCATGCCGGAACCGCTCAAGGACCCAACTCGATTTTGCAGGCGTCTCCCCAGCTTGATCTCTATGATTTTGACAATCCGGAGGGCTGGAAGCAGGGGATCTTTATGCCCCAGATACCGGCTTTTATTGAGGCCAAAAACAACGAGTTAAGACCCCAAGCCTTAAACATCATTGCCTGTGTAGAAAGGGGCGATCGCATCGAGAATCATCCCGATTTGAAGCAACACCTGGAGCACATCAACGCGGAGGGGCGAGTCCTCAATCAGTGGGTATATGACCAAACTCGGGAGTTATTGCAGCAAGGCAAACGAGTGGGGGTCATCGGCGGCGACCATAGTGTACCGCTAGGATACATTCAAGCCCTAGCGACGCAATACCCCGACTTCGGCATTTTGCAAATCGACGCCCATGCCGACTTACGCCTCGCCTACCAGGGGTTTGAGTTCTCCCACGCCTCCATCATGCGGAATGTATTGCAGATACCCCAGGTTTCAAAGTTAGTACAAGTGGGGGTGCGCGATGTTTGTCAGGCGGAAGTGGCGCTGGTTGAAGAATCCGAGGGCAGAATCTCGGCCTACTATGACGCTCGCCTAAAACAACAACGCTATGCTGGGCGTTCGTGGCTCGATCTGTGCCGCGCCATAGTCAACGACCTTCCCCAGTATGTCTATGTCAGCTTCGATGTAGATGGCCTGGATCCTAAACTCTGTCCGAATACGGGCACCCCAGTGCCTGGGGGATTAGAGCTGGAAGAAGTGTTCTGCCTGTTTCGAGAAGTAATCAATAGCGGCAGGACGCTGGTTGGGTTTGACGTTTGCGAAGTGGGTCAGGCGGAATGGGACGGCAATGTTGGGGCCAGAGCGGTTTATAAGCTGTGCAATTTGATCGGCCTCTGTTTAGAAACATGAGATTAGTAGAGAGGGGTTAGTTGGAATCGAACACGGTGAAAAGGCGTAAAGAAGGGGCGGATTTTTTACGTAAGCGCAACCATTTCAGCCTTCTTAACCTGCTGGGCTAGCCAATCAGAAAACAAATCTGAAAGGATTTGAGAGCGAAACTGATCAGTTAATTCTGGTTGAATAATTTCTTCAACCAAAATCAGATGCGCTTTCTGGTTGATCACAATGGGTTTGAGCAGTTGGGGCGGTTTAGCGGCGAAGATAGCCGCTGACATTTCTGGCCTCAGATCTTTGCGGCGCAATAACCCTCGATATCCTCCAGTGCGCCGCAGTTCTGGCTCCTGAATATATTGATGGGCTGCTTCCCAAAAGCTGATCTCACCCTCTTCGAGGGCGTAAAACAGTTCCATCGCCAGATCCTGATCGGCTAAGACGATTTCGTACATGACCACCTGCACATAATCGAGCTGATGCTCAACCCAAAAGGGGTTAACTTTGTCGGCAAAAAGATGTTGAGCTAACTTTTTAGAGAGTAATTTGGCGTGAATCAATTCTTCAAAATCGTCTAAGGATAACTGATGTTTTTTCAGCCATGCCCAGGTTGCCTCCTCACTTTCGAGATCATGACTGAATCGAAACTTGTCTGCGGCTTGCTGCAATTCACTCAGTTCGGGGTTAATGCCCTCCACCTCTGCTGTCTTTGCAACAATTTGACGAGCCGCAATCGCATCCGCGATAGCAGGAATTTGACAGGATAATTTGACCTGATGAATCATGTCATCCAGGGAAATGGAATATCCTTGCAACATTTTTAGTAACCTGTTTTGTTTTAGTAAACTGTCAATTGATGAATTAAAGTGGGTTTTCTAGAGTTCTAATCCGCCTTTTTGCAACTTCTTAAATGGATCGAGGAAGAAGTCAATCACCCGACGCTGACGGATAACCACCTCTGCTGTGGCTGTCTGGCCTGGGGTCAAGGCGATTCGTTGACGTGGCGTTTGGATATACGGCTGAGCCAGCTCAATTTCCAGTTCAAAAATTTCTCGTTGACTTTGACCCGTTTGCAAAATTTTGGAATCCGGTGAGATCCGACTCAGGCGTCCCTCCACAACTCCGTAGTCCTGAAAAGGATAGGCGTCAAACTTAATCTTGACCGGCAACCCTACCTGGAGAAATCCACTCTCTTTGCTGTCCATCTGCGCCCGCAGTAAAAGCGGAGCATCCGTGGGGGCAATCTGAGCAATCATCTGACTGGGTTGGACGACGGCTCCGGCATTGTGGACGAATAACTGAAAAATCACGCCATCTTTGGGGGCATAGAGTACACGTTGCCGCCACTGAAATTGCAGTGCCTCAATCTGGTTCTGGGTTTGGGCGATCGCCGCCTTTAAATCAGTCATTTGAACCTGGAGCTCTTTGAGCTGTCTCTCAACCGCGATCGCGGTTAGCTCCCCTTCACGCAGAACTCTTTCGTAGGCGCTTTGCTGTTTTTGGAGTTCGGACTGAGATTGGTGTTGGTCTAAGTGGATTTGTTCCAACTGCTGTTGGCTTTCAATCAGTGAGCGTTCCGCTTCATCTACTCGAATGGCGGCGATCGCGCCCGCTTGTTGAACCCGACGGAAGCGTTGTAGAGTGCTCTGATCCATCGCTAGGATTTCCGCCGCCATATTAGACGCTGCTTGATGAAAATCCAGTTGTTGCTGAGTTTGATGAATTTGTGTCAGTTGTTCGGTAGCTAGGGCTTGACTCTGCAGTCGCTGAGTTCGGAGAGTCGTTTCTAGCTGATTTTTCAGTAGTTGCAACTGGGTTAACTGATTCTGCTGACCGGCCAATTTTGCCTGAGCTTGCTGTAAGTCACTGTGAATAATCTCTGATTCTAACTCCAGTAAACGCTGGCCAGCCTTAACTGATTCCCCCTCCTCTACATTAATTGCGGCGACGGTTCCGGCAACGGGGGCGTCAAGCTGAATGGTTTTCCCCTTAGGCTCCAAACGTCCTCGAGCGCTCCCGGTTTGATCAACCTTGGACAGCATGGCCCAGGGGAGGGTAATGGCGGTAAAGAAGACCAACAGGTAGATCACTCCCCGACTCCAAACCTGGGGCAAAGTGTCAATCAACTCATGAGTAGCGCCAGACCAATCATCCTGAGATGCTTCCAAGGGATGGGAGGGACCGGGGGGCTGGAGCTGGTTTGAGTGAATCAAGTCCGGCGGCGGCGCCAATGGATTCGGATCATTGGGATTATGGCCGTTTTGACTAATCAAATCTTGAGCAGTGGGTGTTTTTGGCATGGTTGCTACCCGTTGAACTCAGCGATTAAGAGGCTGACGGTTGTTTTTCAATTGAAGCTCAAACTCTTCGAGCCGACCTTGGCGACGATTGTTGAGAGAATTACCCTGCAACAGCCAATTGCTGCTGATTCAGGTAGAAATATTGCCCCCGCTTGGCCATTAATTCGGTGTGGGTTCCCCTTTCAACTAACACACCCCTATCCAGCACCAATATCAGATCAGCATTGCAAACTGTAGAGAGGCGATGGGCGATCACTAGCGTTGTTCGACCTTGGAGAATGGTGTTTAGATTGGTCTGAATGATTTGCTCTGACTCGGCGTCGAGGTTGCTGGTAGCTTCATCAAGAATCAGCAATCGGGGATTCCCCATCAGGGCGCGGGCGATCGCGAGGCGCTGCCGCTGACCGCCCGATAATAGTCCGCCGCCTTCCCCAATCTGGGTGTCATATTTCATCGGTAAGGCTTGGATAAACTGATCGGCGCCTGCCTGTCGAGCCGCTGAGCGAATCTCTTCCAGTGTGGCGTTTGGACAAGCAACGCTAATGTTTTCACGAATGCTGCCGCCGAATAAAAAGGTCTTTTGCTCGACCACGCCAATTTGCCGCCGCAGAGATCGCAGCGAAATCCGGTTCACCTCCCGACCATCGATCCAGATCTTCCCCTCGGTCACCGGATAAAGACCCAAAATCAGCTTGGAGATCGTTGTCTTCCCAGATCCGCTGCGACCGACAATGGCCACCGTTTGTCCAGGCTGGATCTCGAAGCTGAGGTTTTCTAGGGTATTGATTTCGGCTTCAGGATGATACCGGAAGGTGACCTGTTCAAAGCGAATGCGGCCTTGCAAAGTCGGTAGGGACGGAAAAGAGGCGAGGGTATCCTCTTCCGGTTCGGCGTCAATCACATCGTTGATCCGTTCCATTGCAATGCTCACGTCCTGAAATTCATTCCACAGCGAAAGCATGTGTCGGAAGGGACGAATCACATTGCTGAGCAACATATTAAACGCAACCAGTTGGCCAATGGTCAGTTGATCGTGAATTACCTGCCACACGCCAAACAGCAGTAACCCTCTCTTGGCAAGGGTTTCAATGGTTGTGCTAAAAGTTCTGAGCTGGTGACGAAGGATTTGACCCGAGAAGTTCTTTCTAATCGACTGGTTTAACAGATCTTCCCAACGCCAGCGGACTGTTGGCTCAATTCCCATGGCTTTGATGGCTCCAATTCCGCTGAGCGCTTCGATGAGATATCGCCCCTCGACTGTTTTGGCATTAAAAATTTCTCGCGAGATCTGCCGCAGTAAAGGGGCGGCGATCAGAGCTAATAAGGTAAATACAGGAACAATCACTAACGCCAGCAGAGCCATCTGCCAGCTATACCAGAACATTAACCCGACATAGACAAACACAGCCATTAAGTCGAGCACGGTGGTTAAGGCTTCGCCCGTTAAGAAGTCCCTGATCTTCCGACTTTCTCGAACCCGTGAGGTAATATCTCCGACGTAACGAGACTCAAAGAACGAGAGGGGCAATCGCAAGGTATGGTTAATAAACCCGATGATTAACGACAGATCGAGTCTATTGGCGGTGTGATAGATCAGATATCGCCGCAGGGCGGACATCGCCACCCTGAACAAGCTAAAGAGCAGCAAACCGATCCCAACCGCTGTTAGCGTCAGCGTACTGCGCTGTACAACTACGCGGTCCAACAGTAACTGGGTAAACAGTGGTGTGAAGAGCCCGAAGATCTGAATCATAATCGAAGCAAACACAATCTCAAGCAGAATGACCCAGTGCGGTTTCACGAGTTTGAAAAACTTCCAGATGTTCTGCTTGGCTTCAGGCGCCTGCTGAAAAAAGGCGGTGGGTTGCAACAATAAGGTATAGCCAGCCCAACCCGCTTGAAAGGCTTCATGGCTAAGGGACCGCTGGCCCATGGCGGGATCGGCGACAATGACGCGATTATGGGTCACTTGATAGACCACGATGTAGTGATTTCCCTGCCAATGGACAATGGCGGGCAACGGTTGTCTGGCTAAACTATTGAGATCAGCTTTGACCGGCCGGTGAGAAAATCCAATGGTTTCTGCCGCTGTTATTAAACCCCGAAGTGAGGAACCGTCGCGGTTGACATTAGCCACACTCCGCAGTTGATTGACGCTAAAGCGCTTACCCCAGTAGCGTCCCACCATCACCAGGCAAGCAACCCCGCAATCAGAGGCGCTTTGTTGCTCAAAAAACGGATAATGTCCGCTTACGCGCCGCCACCAGTGACCCACTTTCACTATGGGAGTTGGGAAATAAGCTCGACCAACGGTTTGCTTAGCGTGCGACCGTGAGGTGGGCTCAAACAAGGGATAGGACGATTCCAGTGTTGAGGACGGCTCAACACTGGAATCGTCTGATTGGCTGACTTCAGCTGAGTCAGAGCGCAACAATTGATCCCGCACGACTGCTTGGTGATGCAAATGGTCCCGAACCGAGGCGTATTTATGGATCAGGGTTTGCAAACACTCCTGATTAAGATAGGCAAGTTTCAGATTCTGAGAAGCTCTAGCCGAGTAAGATTGAAAGTCCTCCTCTGGAAATAAAGTGAGTGCACCAAATGAAGAGCCCGTTTGGAGGGACGTAATTAATGTATCAGCCCCATCAATCAGCCTAACTTTACCGGCCAAGATCAGGTAAAGGCCAGGGGAAGCTTCTGATGATCGCCAGAACCGTTTGCCTACCGTAGGGTCTAGGATCTGAATCTGGTTCAAGCAGTGTGACAATTCCTGATCTGAAAGAGGCTGGCCTAGAGTTTGGGCAAGCTGTCGGCCTAACTGATGTTGTGAAATAACCATTTCATACCTTCAATCCCAAAAGAAAATGATTAAAGAGTTTTTACAAAAATGAGCGGCATAGCGGCTGGACATCAACAAAAGTCGCTGTAGGACTTTGTATCGTCAGGGTTATTGATGTACGTCTACTGAACTGTTGAAATTGGATGGCTCAAGAAAATCTGGCGACGAAGTTGATCGGAGATCACCAATCGTAATGCCAGCCCTTCTTTGACTCAGCGGTTCAGATGGCGCTGTTTTTTGTTTTTTAAGTTTCGGTTGGGTAGAAAGCCCCATCTGCTTGAGCAGACGGTTGACATGGCGACCGCTCACTTCAATGCCAAGCTCTTTGGCCAAATGCTTACTTAACCACTGGGCTGTCCACCGTTGAAAGGGATAGCCATAGTCTCTGGGGCTCTGGTTGACCAGGTTTTGCAACCGCTCAAGATATTGGTCATTAATTGTCTTTGGTCGGCCCAAAGGATGGCTTTTCCATTTATACACCTCTCCGGCTTCGGCAACCGCCATCCAGTACCGCGCCGTTTCCTGAGCGCATCCTAAAGCCGCGCAGATTTCTGCTTGAGATTGACCCATCACGGCGCGCTGCATGATTTCAATCCGACGACGATATTCTGGGCCTAAATCTGCCGGTAAGCTCTCCAACAAGAGGTTGAGTGCTAAAGGCATTAATTTCCTATCCTGTTTTTCCAAAACGCACCCCCTTTTCATCGGTTCAATTAATTCACTTAAGTTCGATTGAGGCTTTTTTAAGTTTCATCAAGCTTGCGTATTCAAAAGACCAAAGTGATATATTTCAGTCTTTAATAGATTTAATTTATCTGGTGGTAGAAATAAGTCTGTTATTACTACAGGGTTTAATCATGAGAAATATTGAAGTTTTCTCACTGAGATTAATTATTGGTTGACTGTGCCTCGAAAAAAAATAAAGTTAATACAAAGTTAATATAAGGTTAATACAAAGTTGATATTGAAATTCAGATAGAATTCACGAAAAAGACTGTTTTTATATGGCAATCCTAGATGATTTGTGAATACAAACAGTTTTTTACAGCCTTGCAATCCCTACTTGGCGATAATCCCTGTTCCCTGGGATTTAGGACTGATTTAGGACTGTTAGGGGAATCCTAGATGATTTGTGAATACAAGTTTGTGAATACAAGCAGTTTTTTACAGTCTTTCAATCCCTACTTGGTAATAATTCCGTTTCATAGGGTGGACGGCTAATTCAGAGCTGCCATCACAGTCAAAAAAGCTACTTTCATAATGGATTACTTGGACAAAGTAAGCAAGAATTTAAACAGTTTTTCTGTATGAAAGGGGGGCTTGCATAAAGTGATAATTTATACTTTTATGAAGCCTCTTAGACATTCGACTCTCAGCTAGACTGGGCCAATTCTACTCTGAGCGGGCGTTCAAAAATAATAACTTCATACTTTAGCTTTGTGTGGTGCTTTCAGGCGATTGACTTCCCCCTGAAGTTATTTCTTTACGGTTTCTTAGGTAAGCAGAAGACAGAAGATCTCCCTCCTTCCACCTTCTGCTTTATTCCGAGTTTCTGTCTTAGATTGGCAGACTATGAAATCGTAATGATTTGCGAATTCGGCGTGTAATTTAAGCCGGGAAAATCCGGTGAGATAGGAATACAGAATACAAGAGGCAGAAGTCAGTCAGGAGCTGTATTCTGTCTCCTGACTCCTGCATTCCGCCCTAGGGAAAATTTCCCGCTTTAAGTTATAAGCCGCGAATTCTTAATGAAGACATAATTCCTGTATTTATGTCCGACAGTTATGTCTAAAAAAAGAAGCTCAGAAGCTTGAATTGGCTCAATTATCCGATATAAAGTGGAGCCATGATTAGATGCCAAAACTAATCTCAAAAACCAACAATTCTAAGGAGACTTTGACAATGGCTAACATTAAAATCTCTAATTTAAAGCCCGCAGGTTCTGCTCTGTTTTCTGATTCCGAAAGCTTCATGGGCTCCATGAGAGATGTGTCGGAAGATGAACTTAAGATTACAGGCGGCGGGGGGAAGAGGGCTAAGAAATATGATGATGATTGCGATGACGATAAAAGCAGCAGCAGCAGCAGCAGCTGCAGCAGCAGTTCTAGCTGACCTTTCCCCTGTTACTTTTGATAAGTCCTGACAGTATTTAGGGATATGCTTTCGATTATAGGCACTTGGGAGGTTGTAGTGTTTTTTTAAGGTATTGTACAGGGCTTTGATTAATGATGAATCGGGTTTTTATCATCGGTGTATTGTCGATGTTAAAAACCCTGTTTTTATTACATTTGGAATTACTCACACTATAGAAAGTGAGCTTTATTGAGTCATGCTCAAGGGAATTCTGAAGTATGGTATTTTTACTAAGCTCCCACAATGTTTTTGAGTATCTAATTGAGCAGGAGATCTGTGACCCCAAGGAGCCATATCCCAGCCAGATTAGCCCCAAAGAGTGTAAAAACTTTAATTTACTGGTCAGTTTCGCCAATGGCCGTCATCTGTTGGTTAAGCAAGAGCGTCATGATAGTCAAGGGAACACCCATGGCGAATTTTGGAACGAATGGCGAATTCAGCAGTTTTTACAAACGTTTCCAGCGCTGAGCCCCATTCGTTCGCTGATATCGGAGGCGATTCATTTTGATCCGAGTCGTTCAATTATTGTTCTCAATTATCTCAATGACTATTGCGACTTAGCCGATTTCTACTACAAAGAGCAACGCTTTCCCACGGCGATCTCGGCTGCCGTCGGGGCGATGCTAGCGACAATTCATCGCACTACGCTAGAGCAGCAGGCTTACCAAGACTGCTTAAATCAGAATGGTCGAGAGACGCCCATTGACAAAGCGCCTAACTTACTTCGGGGGCTAGAGAGAATTGGGCCTGAGATTTTTGGTCGGGTTTGCGCCGATGGGCTGGAGTTCTTTAGACTCTATCAGTGCTATGAGAGCCTGGGGCAGGCGATCTCAGAACTCAATGCGGCTTGGTCGCCCTGCTGTTTGATCCACTATGACCTGAGGCTAAGCAATCTCTTGCTACACCTTGAGTGGGAGCAAGTTCGCTCAAGCGCAGAGCCATCCATCCCTCGATGGTTCGACTGATTGATTGGGAGAAGTTCAAGTGGGGAGACCCGGCCTATGATTTAGGCACCCTGATCGCTGGCTACCTAAAACTGTGGCTACGCAGCTTGGTGGTGAATACCGCGATTGATGTGGAAACGTCGCTACGTCTAGCTAAAACTCCCCTCGAACAGATCCAACCCTCCTTGATTGCCCTGACTCAAGCCTATTTTGAACACTTCCCAGCCATACTTGAGCGCCGCCCTGATTTTTTCAGACGAGTCCTGCAATTTGCGGGTTTTATCTTGATTAAGAAAATTTGGATCAAGATTGATTGCCGTAAACCTTTTGACAACAGAGGAATCTGCATGCTTCAGGCGGCTAAGACCTTGTTATGCCATCCGGAACAATCAATCCCCGTTGTTTTTGGCATAACCGCATCTGAACTCACAGCTCCTGGCCTTGTTTACGCCTGAGTATTTTTAGGTCTTACAGCTTATGACAATTTTGGATTTTGGATTTTGAATTGCGAAATTCTGGCTGTCAGACGATTTTGGGGTAATCCATTCGTAGCTTAGCTGGAGCAAAAGGGATTAGATTATGCAATTGCTGGATACACTGCAAAGTCAACGTTTTGATGCTTTTGCGGCTAGACTGCTGGATGCTTTGGAAGACATCGTTCACAATGTTCAAATCGCTTCTAACTTCGGTATTCATCATCCGAATTATAGAAGCATGGAACTTCGGGCAGCGCGGGCAGACTGCTTACAGCAACTTCCTATGGACCTGCAAAATCAGTATCTCAGCCTGCAGTTGCAGAGTTTCCTCTACGCCATCTATTACAACGGTTCCTATCGACCTTCCTCTGTTCCTGAAACGGATGCAGTCAGTTCGTCACCGTCGAAACCGATAGAGAACAATACCGTCAAGGGACTGAACTTGAAGTTCTACGAGGCGTTGCATGACAGTAATCAGGGAGAAGGGTACTTTGATCCCGGTTGGTTGGTGTTGAGGCAAGAGCGTGATGGCAGTCTGGCGGTGCAAAAGGAGGGTTTAACCCTACATATCAAGTACGCAAGCGATACGCATGGAAAAGAGGCTTGCTATTCAAACTTGACAGGGCGATCTGCCGTCGTAGGCGACAAAGTCGCGATCCGCCTGCCCCGTAACCGGGTTGAGACCGGATTCTACATTGCAGTGGGCAATGCTGGTCCAGTAAAGGCCGATACGTCAGGAAATCCCCCCGACGCTGTCAACCTCTATTTCAATGTGACTCCAGAGGGGGCGATCGCCCTGATGAGAAGCCTAACCCAGCGACTCAATGCAATACCGATTCCCTTCACATTTAAAGTTCTAGATGATCCTGACCATTACAGGGGCTACGACACCAGCGCGCTTAATTTTGAGAAGCTCCATTATGAAAGGATTCGGCCAATCCTTCAGACCATCTATACCGAATACCAATCGCATTTTGGCGAGGAGACGCCTTTATTTACAAAGCGATTGGCGCCAGGGCTTGCCTTGTCAGAAGAGCCTGATCATAAATTTTCCGCCCGAGAAGATTTTGGCCTGAACCGCTGCCAAATAGTGGCCAATGGCCTTGTAGAAGCTTGGCGAGCAGGACATACCTCTCCTGAGGCTCGGATGAACGCTATCCTCAAGCACTTCTCCTCAAATGGCGTGAAAATGACCTGTCCCTACATGAACGCCAATTCTGAGGATATTTATACCCCGCTTTTTTATCAGCGCCAGCCTAGACCATAGCGAAATGGACTGTTCTCGATAAAACTCTTTCCAAGAAGAATCGAAAGGATAAGAGTAAAACAAAGGACTCTCCTGAGGAGCCTGTAACTGAGGTAGAGGTAGAAGTTGTAAACGAGGCAGGCGAAGGCTTTCGGGCAGGATGACGCAATAGCTCAACTGCAGCCTTCAAGACGCTGTATCGACTCTGTCATTTGTTGCGCAGCATCAGCCGCTGTTTCAATTTCCCCATCCAAATAGCGACGCAGAATTTGGGTTACCGTTTGAGTGCCATAGATAGACCCAACACAGGCCCCCTTACCAGCAGCAAATCCCCAGCGGTCAAAGTTATCCACCCCGGAAATTAGAATATCAATCACCTGATCTGAGTACAGATCCGTCACCTTGGCTTTGCGATCCACACCAATTTCCAATTGACGCCAGCCATCTACAAACTGGGGCCTGAGGGGAAATTTGCCTTCGGGAGCCATGGCCAACCAGTCCAGATAGTTCTCCTCAGCCAGGATAAACTCCACCAATCTTCGGGCGTCCGCAGACGCTCCCGCCGCAATTCCAAGGTAATTCACTTGGCCCCACTGAACCGGGGAGCTATCCGGTCCAGCAAACGCCGTAACAATCCCAACCCGTTCATGCAAAGGCGGATTCAACTCCGCCGTCACAGGCGCATCATCTCGGAGGCCCGCCACTTCATCCAGGATAAACGGCGACCAAATAATCATACTGGTGTCACCGGCCTGAAAGTCTTGACGCGTTTGCAGCCAGTAGATGTCGCCGGGGGGTGAATAGTCACTGGCCAATTGTTTGTAGAAGTCTAAAACAGCTACGCACTGGGGGGTATTCAAGTTAACCTCTCCAGAGGCGTCAACCAATCGACAATTATTAGACAGGGCGAATTGCTCAAATACCTGTTGAGTATAGGTCTGGGTTGGATCTGTCCCAACTTCGATACTCCATAATTCTGGGGCATTGTGGAGAGTTTGGGCGGCAGTCAGAATCGCCTCCCAAGTATTCGGCTCCGCCAGATTGTTGTCTGCAAACCAATCCTGACGATAAAGCAGCAGCTGCCCCCATCCGTCAGTGGGGACCGCCGCAAATTTGTCTTCGACTGCGACAAGGGATAAGGGACCAGCGGCAAAGGTTTCTTGCCCTAGCGCTGCGATCGCCGCCGTCGCCGCCTCGGTATCCAGGATTCCATTCTCCGATAGCGTAATGACTAAATCTAGCGGCAGAAACAGCACATCCGGCAATGCATCCGCCGCCGCCGCCGCTACAATGCGGCTAGCAAGCTCCCCCTCCTCAATTGGCGCTACTTCGACCTCAATGCCAGTTTCTGCCGTAAACCGTTCAGTCAAAGTTGTTTGAATCGCTAATCGATCGGGTTCAACTTCAGGGGTCCAAAAGGTAAGTTTCTCAGGCTGCCCTGACTGCCCAAACTGATTGCTGTCACATCCAGTCATCCAAGCGAGCGTAGCCAGCAAAAGACTTGCCCAGAATCGGTCACGCCTACCCACAACCAACCTCCTGCAGCTAAAAGAGAATCCCTGACTCGTTGCTTATTCCTCATCCAGGCAGTTCACTATTCAGGCAGTTCACTATTCAGGCAGTTCACTATCCAGGCAGTTCACTATCCAGGCAGTTCACTATCCAGGCAGTTCACTATAGCGGTTACCGGAATAAAGGCTTACAGCCTACACCAGCAATTCTAATATCAAGCGCACACCGGCCTCTATACTGGACTTAGTTGGTGCTGTATTTTGTTCAGTTACAAGCCAGTTATAAAAGGTCTCAGTCGCATGGCCAACGGTGAAGATGATAGGTTAGCTCGAATTGAAGCGCTTCTAGAGCAAACGGTTCAGTTAGTGAGCAGTAATGCCCGTTCTATCCAGGCCATTGGGACGACCATTGAAGAAAATCGCGCCGAGCTGGAAGAAACTGAGTTACAGCTGAAGGTCGACTTGAATCAGATTGCTCGGCAGACAGATGAACGATTCCAATCCATGCTTGAAACTCAAGCAGAGACTAGCCGACAGCTCCAAGCGCTGATTGACGCCCAAAAAGTCAATAACCATGAACATCAGGCGTTTAGAGAGCATTTTCAAAGTCTGCTAAGCCAGATTTCAAGTCGGTTGAACGACATTTGGCAACGCCTCAAGGACTAGTTATAGGGGGTATCAACTTGAGCCAGGACATTCTGACAGGGCAAGAATACAGAATACAGAATCCAGTTCTTGACTGACTTCTATGTTCCTTCTCTGATGGATTGTCCTGCTTTAAGTGGGCGCCCGTCATAGGGCTAACCAAATTGTCTCCCAAAAAACTAATGAGGGATGCTTTCTGCATAGCTTCTCATCAAATCATCCACCGACTTCATCAAGCCCGATTTCTACGTTCATTCCTGATAATTCTCAAGCGTTGATTGAGGAACAGCGATACGCGCCTATCCTCCTCAGACTAGGAAGATGTCCTGAGCAACCCAGACGTCAAAAAAACAGGCGGTTGAGGGGTGTCGCCTGATTGCTCAAAGGGGGCATAAACCGTTAACTTGCTCGTCAGAGCAATTTTCTGACATAGGCTAAAGCCAACTGATGGGGGACTCTTCAAAATTCGTCTTGATGCTATTTCCGCAAGGCTTACAAGGGACAGTATGGCAAGTAGGGCTGAGATCGCAACAGTTATCCGTAATTTGGGAATCAGCAGACGTCAATTTAGTTGACAGTATAAATTCTCTCAAAATGACTGGGGCCACCTTACCTGATTTGCTGTTAATCGATACAAGGCTGCAAGCCTTACAGCCCTATAAAATTTGCCGCTGGAGCCAACTTTACGCCCCTGAAATCAAAGTTCTTCTAGTCAACGGAGCCCAATTAGAGGTAACCGAAGCTGAGCGACAGTGGGCTATTTATCAAGGCGCTGTTGACTTATTGCCGCAATTGGATCGTTATCGGGTGATCAGTATGGCCGTCAAAAATGTCAAACGGGCGCTAGAACTAATAGAAGGCCCCAAACTGGACTGTAAAGCTCTGGTTTCTGTGCTGTTAAAGCTGTCTCATGTGCGTAGCTTAAGGTAAACGACTCCAAGCAGCTTTTTAAGTTAAACAGAGGGGTGTTCTAATAGACAGCTCAACTGTCTCTGTCCTGATCAGTCAATTTAACCCCTTATGCAATATCGACGTTTTGGCCGGACTGAACTGCAAATTCCCGTTTTTTCCTGTGGCGGAATGCGCTATCAGCATGCCTGGAAAGATATCCCTCGGGATATGATTCCGGCTAAAAATCAGCAGAATTTAGAGGCCACCATTCGCCGAGCTTTGGAAGTGGGCGTTAACCATATTGAAACCGCAAGGGGATATGGCACCTCAGAGATGCAATTGGGGGAAATTTTGCCCCAGTTCCCCAGGGATGAGATCATTGTGCAGACTAAGGTCAGTCCGAAGGAAAGCACCCAAGAGTTCTTGGCGACTTTCGACCAATCCCTGACCAATTTATGCTTGGACTATGTGGATTTGCTGGGACTCCACGGAATTAATACGCCAGAGCTGCTGAATTATTGCATCCGTCCCGGCGGCTGCCTAGAGGCGGCCCGTCAGCTGCAGCGTCAGGGAAAAGTTCGGTTTATCGGATTTTCTACCCATGCGCCGACACAAATTATTGTCGACGCCATTGAGACGGGTGAGTTTGACTATGTCAACTTGCATTGGTATTACATCCATCAGATCAATTGGCCTGCCATTGAAGCCGCCCAGCGTCACGACATGGGGGTTTTTATTATTAGTCCCTCTGACAAAGGGGGAAAACTCTACAGTCCGCCTCAAAAACTGGTCGATCTGTGCGCCCCTTTGAGCCCCATGGTGTTTAACGATCTCTTTTGCCTGAGTCATCCGCAAGTGCATACCTTAAGTTTGGGGGCGGCCCGACCCACAGACTTTGATGAGCACCTTAATGGGTTATCTCTGCTCAATCAGACCGATGAAATCCTACCGCCGATTTTGGCGCGATTGGAACAAGCTGCGATCGCTCAATTCGGTGAAGACTGGTTTAAAACCTGGCATATCGGGTTGCCCTCCCCAGAAAATACTCCCGGGAATGTCAATATACCGGTGATTCTCTGGCTAAGAAATCTTTTGGACGCTTACGATATGGAAGAATTCGCCAAAGCTCGTTATAACCTCTTGGGCAGCGGCGGTCATTGGTTCCCAGGACGACAAGCAAACCAATTGGCGGAGTTAGATCTGAGCCAATGTTTGTCCCACAGTCCCCATGCCGACAAAATTCCAAATCTGCTCGCAGATACTCACCGACGGTTGCTTGGAGAAACGCAGCAACGCTTATCTCAGTCATAGAAATATAAAGGCATATGGAACAAAACCTCGACAACCCAGCCAACGATCTACATTGATAGTGGACACGGCGGATTGACTAGCAGGCTCTATGAACTCCACAAGCTCCCCAGGTGAATTTAGTGAATCTGTAGAGTCTGACTCATCAACGTATTCTACTAATCAATATTCTGTAGATATCGGTTTACAGAGAGTGGTGGATCGCCTCTCTCGAACGCTTGCTCGAGACGCTTTAGTCCAAACAACGGTGGAATCCCTGAGGGAACAGTTCCAAGTTGATCGGGTGCTACTCTACTATTTTTATCGTTGCTGGAAGGGGCAAGTGACCTTTGAATCTTGTAGCAAAGGAACGTTATCGATTTTTGGCTCAACGGGAGCAGATGATTGTTTTAATGCGGAGTACGCTGACTTGTATCTGAAAGGTCGAGTGCATGCGGTCGCGAATATTGAAACTGCATCCATTGATCCTTGCCATCTGGAGTTTCTTCGCGAAATTAAAATTAAGGCTAATTTAGTGGCTCCTATCCTCACGCCTAAAGGATTATGGGGCCTTTTAATCGCCCATCACTGCAAGGCTCCCCATCTCTGGTCTGAAACTGAAATCAATGCGATTCGGGCGGCGGCGAATCACCTGGCTACCGCCCCCGCAATTCGCGATAGTTAACCCTGTTTCCCCTCCAGAATTTAGATTCTTTTCGGTGTTTTAATCGTTCAGTGTAATCGTGGAGTATGCAAATGGCGACCAGGCCAAAATTGCGCTCTGGCCAATCTTCATTGCTTTCGACGGACTTACTAGCCTATTATCGTCAGGCGAGTCGTTCCCTTTTGACGGTGGTGGATGTGGAAACAACCGGCTCGCTGGCCCATAAGTCTCGGGTAATTGAGGTTTCGGTGCTGCAGGCGAGTCTTGAGGAAGGCATTCAACGCCAGCAGACTTACCTGATTAATCCGCGATCGCGGATACCCTGGCCCATTACACAGGTCACAGGCATTACCCAGGAAATGATTGAGGACGCAGAGCCGCCTGACACAGTCTGGCCAAAATGCCGATCCTGGTTAAACGAAGGGATTCTCACCGCCCATAATCTGGCCTTTGACTATAGCTTTCTACAATCAGAGTATCGGCGGTTGGGTAATCCTTTTGTGCGTTCAGTCTCTGAACAACTCTGCACGGTGCTACTCTCCCGCATATTGCTAGCGGATTTGCCTTCCCGCAGTCTACCCAATCTAGTCAACCATTTTGGATTTGGTGTAGGAACATCCCATCGGGCGGAAGCGGATACATTGGCGTGCTGGCTACTAGCGGAAAAGCTATTAACCCAAATACAGCAAGAGCCGGATGAGGTGATATTACAGCGCTTTTCACAGCAGTGGATGCGTTTGCAAGATGCGGCGGCGCTCTTAAAATGCCCGAAGAAAAAGGCTCAGGAAATTTTAGAACAGGCTAAAGTTGATTATCGCTTATCTCAGAGCAACAAGGGGCTACTATACCGACGGGGAGAAGTAGAGGGTGTGTTTTGGGAGCGAAAGCAAAAAATATGAATTAAAAGTGACAGATTTGTTCAGAAAACTTGTTTCTGAAATAACAATGCTGTGAAATATAATCTACTGAATAAACTTGTAAAGCAAGTACTTCTGACGGTAAAAACGGCGGTTACGAAATGCCCAAAAATTAGCGTTTCGGGATTAACGAAGAATGGTAGTTATGTAGAATTCCGCCTTAAGGAAATTAACCAAATTGAGTTAAGAGTTACAGCTAAATCTATATAAAGTCGGCAATATCTTCCCCGCATTGATCAACTAGATAACACAATGCTCTAAAACGCAAACCAACAAATTGCTCGTAGAGGGGATTGAGTTTGCACAAAGGTGGAATATGAGCAATTTTGTAGCCAAATAAGACAATGTTTCGTTCAAAGGGACATTGAGACGGAATGAGTCGGGCAACAAGGCGAGCCGTTTCAGGACTTTTTATTTCCACCCCGTCTATCCATTGCCGGAGGGGAAACAAGAGGTCTGGAAAAATCCGTTGGGATGAATAATTGAGTGAGCTTGCGGAGGCGGCGCCAGAAATTTGACTATTCATAATACCTCAACCTGATTGAAATGGATTAAATTGGAGGACGATTAGGAGGTGTTTCTAAGAACACGTCCTTCACTGACTTAAAGGTATGCAATATAAAGAGGCTTTGGGTAAAGAGCTTGAAAAAAACCTCTAGGTTTTGCTAAAGCTCTCATAAAGCCTAAAACCACGTTGAGAGTACCCAAGATAATTAAGGTTATTAACAGTATCAACCCGGGTAAATTTTAAAAACTTGATTAATGCTGCTAGAGAAAAGTATTTGTAGTATTTGAAGTTTGATTTTGAGACTATAAATTGACATATTAAAGTACGTATTTGTACGGATTTTTGATGAATGTTTTTCAGGCC
>JASJDH010000061.1 GCA_030065175.1 Leptolyngbyaceae cyanobacterium MO_188.B28
CGCAACAAATCCGCCGGATCAGGCTCCTCATCTTCCGCATCAAAATTAAACGAATCGCTCAGCAGCGCCGACCCATCAATCCGAGGAGTGCGGTGTTGGGGGCGACGCCGATAATAGCCGCCATTCCTGACTTTTGGGTTATTTACCCAATAGTGATCGCCCGCATCCTCTCTATCCAGCTCCGGCTCCACCACCGCCAGCGGCGACGTCGGCCCTGGACTTGCCCCATCCCCCTTTGGGTCATCCGGTCTCTCCCAACGATCGCAACTCCCCAGCGCCGAAATTTCCCCGGCCACCAGACCGCACCGACTATCTCCCCGCCAATGAAGGCACTGGTTGCAAGGGCGGGCGTCGTCAGCGCGATCTCGATAATTCACCGCCGACTGACTCAGCTCAGCTGCATCCCGCCGATATTTTGCTAAATCCTTGAGAGAAGACGCCTCCACCATGCCCAGAAACTTACGGGGCATGTGCTGTAGGTAGAGGGCGCGGGCCTGCTCCGGCGTGTTCACCCCAATCACCCACTTGTACTCATCCAAAACCAGCTCATCCGGCTTAACCTGGGCAATCCTATAAACCTTTTCACTGCTCAGGTTACGGCCAATATAAACATCAATGGCCATGCCGTCTTCAGCGTCCCCATAACTCCCGCGTATAAAGCCATAGCCTGCTCTCATGGGGCGATTGTGGCGCAGATCGCCGGGGAAATGGGTAATCCCGATTTCTATCCCCTGCCAACGCATAATCCATTTGGGAGCCACAGCCGTATCCAGCCTGCGGCGATCGCTTCTCAGCGAATCCTGCTGTACAGCAGAGTCTGGGGGCTGCGCAGGTTGAATAGCTCCAGTCTCCCCTTGCGCCGGTGCTACCGCCTGGGGCTCCTCATAGCCGCCAAATCCATAATCCTCAAACCCGCCAAACTGGTTCGCTTCCTCTTCCTGTTTCTGCTTCCACAGGTCTTCATCCAGTTCAGTTTCAATGCTGTAATCCGAGCCGCCAAAGCGAGACTGCCGCACCTCATCTTTGAGCAAGATTTCTAGATCTACATAAGTGCGATCGATGTTGGCCTGCTTCTCCCGAACCGACAGCTTCTCTTCATCCCCCAGCTCGATTAGAGAGTTCCAATCAAAGCTCCAATCATCCGGCTCTCGACCATAGGTGGGTCCATCCTTCGCCAGCCAGATCAGCTCAAAAATGCCCAGGTCATCCCCCGGCGCCCTCAAAATTGGGCTATAGTGCGCCGCCTGGAATTGGCCGACCAACTTCGCCCATACTTTCTCTTCTGCTTCCCCCGTCCCTTGGGAAGCCAAGCCGACTGGTCCCTTGCCAAACAAAACCGTGGCGGGATAATCCGTAGCTGCAATAATTTCCCCCTGGAATCGATCCAGCATGTCAGGCATTTGGTTCAAGCGCCGTTCTAATGACCCGACCTTTTCCTTCGCTGCGTCATGCACAAGAACCTTGCGATTGTTCATCGAAAGCCACATGCTCTGAATCCGATTCCTTAAAATGCCGCGATTGCGCTCATTATTCTCCGCCAGCAGCTCCCGCAACCCATCTAAGGCATAGGTAAAAAAGCTGGAGGTCTCCAAGGCGTTAACCGCTGAATTCTGAGCCAGCTCCCAGCGGTTAAAGGCATCCCAGATCAAATCCAGAACGGACAGGCCCCAACCATGGTTCAAAAGCAGCATGTCAGGGGGAAGCTCTACCCCGTCAAATCGAAAAACCCGGCTTTTGTGGACAGGCGCCCCGGTCCCTAGCCGTGCATCTTGCCCCATTGATTGACGCAATTCGTGCGCGGACCTTGGCGGCAAAATTAGCTCATAAAATTCTGGGTCTAGCGGGTCGGTTTCAATGGGTTGCATCCAGGGGCGGATTTTATGCCCGTCCAGCACCATAAGCTTGCGGATAGACCTAATACGGTTAGCCCGAATGGGTTTATCTGGCGTCTGGCCATCTTCCACAATGGCGATTATCGCAGCTCCGCCGTACAGTCTGGCCCAAGTGCTAGCCCGCTTTATCGCTTGAGCGACCCCCAGTTTCTCTTGGTATTTATTGAAGCTGTCAATCCGCCTGCGATCGCTGGCTTTCCCTCCCAGTTTGATCTCCAGCCATTTTCGAGTCGCCTCTTTAGGATAGAGATCGACTACTTTCCGGCAGAGCCAGCCGCGATATAGCCCCTCCAGCTCACGCTTATAGAGATAGCGATAGGGGGCAAGCTGAGTATGAAGCGTGCGGTCATACTGCGGATCGCCCATGCCGGTAGCCAGATTCTGCAGTAGGCCGTCTTGCCTAAGTTCAGCTGCGATTTCGTCAAGTCTTATGAGTTCGGACATGGGGGGGATTAGAGTGCGATCGCGCCCGTTAACATGCCCAAATATTGAATTTAGCGCCAAAGTTATCTTACAAATCGGCGGTCTGGATAAACCGCTCTGACAGTTAATTTGGCAGTTTTCCAGAATGCGCCAGTCAATTTGTCATTTTTGGGAATTATCTCTCAAACCGTAGTAGCAGTTAAAGCACAAACCGCTTTCCAATTGGTGAGAGCGGTTTTCTTGTGCAAAATCAGCAGCCAAATTTAGGGGGTTGGGCATTTTGGGAAAGCAATTCAAGATGAATCAAACCAATGCCTGTCAACATTACTGGGGCAAGGCCGCTAAGCACCATCAGCGAAGCCCTTAACGTCGCCTTAATTGCCGACCCGCCCGTTGAAAACGACGCGGATGACACTATCACCACACGGGTTTATAGCCAAAATGTCACACCTGCTGCTGTGACAGTCGCCATTGTCACCACTAACGGTCTGGCGCAAATTACCGGCGCTGACCTGAGTCAATTGCGCGTTGGAGACACTGTTGCAGGAACTAATATTTCAGGGACGGTAAGCGCTGTAGACACGAGTGTAACGCCTCACGCCGCCACCATTAGCGCCAACGCTACGGTTGCCGGAGCGGACACCATCACCGTCACCCCAGCCAGTACCGCCGCTTTCAACTTGGCGATTTATGACATTGTCGCGAAGCACGCCATGCCCGCTGGCGGCAGCACCCTGTGCATAGACATTGAAATTTACACCTATGACGGCAGCGGCGCGATCGACAGCGATGCAGACGGCAAAGATAACGCCGCCAACGGCTACCTGGCCCACACCGCCACGCTCAAGCTCGATATGGACTCCATTTTGTCCAAAGCCCGCGTGCCCCGCAGCTAACCCTCTATCAATTCGCAACAGGACTATTTATTATGGCGCTTCCTCTCTATAAAACAGTTAAAGGTCTGACCGACGCCGTTTTGGTAACGTCTTCAGGAAAGCTGTTAGTCTTGCCCACAGCGGCGGGCTCTGCGTTGAACCTCGGCCAGGAAATCACGGAAATTCAAAGCATGTCCAAATTGGGTGAGAGGGTCATTGTTGACACGTACAATGTGGCTCGTTTGCCTAGCATTCAACTCAGTTGGCAACAGAAAAACCTGACTTTGCTCGGAATGCGATTGGGGTATGAGTTCCTAGAGCAAACTAACGTCGGCGCTAAAGTGGTCGCCAACGGTTTTCGAGTCACAATAGGAGAATACCCTGGCGCAGGCGTCGGGTTTGAGGGCAATGGAATGCCTGCCGATCAGACGGATTCCATTGCTTGCTGGTTGCCTGGAGGCGATATACAGAAACCATTGCAACGTCAGCCTTTTGCTACTTTCAACCCTGCTGTTCCAGAGAGCTTTGCTCAGGGGCCGGACGGCGCAACCAAGTGGAGTAATGACCTGGTTGCCGCTAAAGAATATGTGGGTTTTGAGTTTCCTCACGAGCTGGCTTCCGCCATTCGTTTGAGTGAGGAGTCGTATGACAATTTCCGACTCACGATGATGTCAATCATGACCGATCGCTCTCTGCTGCAATGGAATTTCCCCTCGGTCTCGGTGAAACTTGATGAGGGGGATATCAACCTGAATGAGCCGGAGATGCAAATTACTTTCCGAGTGCAAGACGATGGCTCCACCTGCTTGCCCTACGACGTGATATATAAGGGGCAGGCGCAAAGGCGGAAGTGCGCCGCATAATAAGATAGTTGCGCCAGCTTCTCCAAACGCAGAAGCTGGCGCTTTTTGACAGACACTTGTTTTGTGATCGCTGTTTCCCCTAGGCTTAGCGATCGCTTTGAACTTTAAACTAAATCTGATTAGTACAGAACTAGTACATCTTGGTCAAAGCCTACGAAACCATTGCCTACCCCGATGGCCGCATTGCTCTGATTGGCCGACTGCCGCGATCTCGCCTCGGCCCCCTAGAAGCCATGCTCAGGCATTTGCAAACCCGCTGGCTGGAATACAGCCGCTTTACCCATCTGCTGACGAAGGATGAAGCCTGCTGGGAATTGATGGGAGCGATCGCTGCTCTATTTCCCCGCTATGACCGACCTGGTGAGTGGGGTTTTGAAATTGAACCCCTGCGCCAAAACCCCAGTGAAATTGAATCCCTGTTTCTGCTGCAGATGAACGGGGACCAGGCCGCCGCCTGCCGGTTGATTGAGTTGAACCATTTTGAGCCCTTGCCCAGACCGCCTCAAGATGAGGAGGAAGCGCTGGACCTGGCGATTACACCATCGGATGACGTCAATGCTGACTTGCTGGCCAATCTGACGGCTGGACTGGACGATCGCTTCAGTGAAGCCTGGGCCGCCTACACCACCCTCAGCGCCGAAGAGCTTGACCGATATCTGTTCACCCTGAACCAGCTGCGGCGCGACCCAGAGGAACGGAAGCAGGAGAACTTGGCGCAAGATTATGCGGCCTGGAAAGAGGAGAATCAGGAGACCTACCGCGAAGCTATGGGGATGAAGTTTCGCCGTCCTGAGGATTAACGACAGCCTGAGCTTCGAGCTTCTCCAAATCGTAGAGCATCTGTTTAAGCGCCTTCTGCATCACCTGAAAATAGGGTAGGCCAGCGACTTTACACAATTCTTTAGCTTCGATCAGAGTCAATCCCTGCTTAAATACTGATACCTGAGTTTTCAGATCTAAAAATTCTGCTTGTACTTGCATAGATAGCACCCAAGAAATTGGCTGTTTTGCCTCCTAAGCCTTACTTTAGGGGTATTTGGTCGCCTTGAGATAAGCTAGGGCGGGCTGGGGAAGAAAATATTTATGATCGAGAGTCTAATCGTCGAGATTGCGGTTCCCGTCTTCGAGCAGGTTTGGAAAGCGGGCAAATATGTTGTCGGTGAAAGCCAAAAGGCTTTTGACGAAACTCAGGCTGTGCAGAAGGCGATCGCGGCCTCGAACGAATACGTGCAGCGTTATGAAAAGCGGCATGGCCAGATAAAAATCATGCCCGGTCTGATGAAGGAGTCCAGGCCGCTGGAGTCGATCTTCACCCGTGTCAAGCTGCTGGATGACCAAAGCATTAGTTATTTTGCCTCCCCAGATGATCTGGAAAAGGCTTACCGCGAGGCTGGCAAACGAGGGTTTCGAGTAGGAGGTGATAAACGCTTGGATGGAATGGACATCGCCAATCAGAAGCAATATCTGATGGTCCTGGGCGGTCCAGGGGTGGGGAAGTCTACGTTCCTGCGCAAGCTGGGCCTGGAAGCGCTGAAGAAGAGAGGGCAAATTCAGCGTGAGTGCGTTCCCGTGTTTATTGAACTGAAAGAGTTTAAAGGGGATAGTCTGGATCTGAAGGGTGCGATCGCCAAGGAATTCGAGACCTGTGGCTTTCCAGCAGCGGCGGAGTTCACCGCTAAGATGCTCGAAGAGGGTAAGCTGCTGGTGCTGCTGGATGGATTGGATGAGGTGCCAACCCGCAATTTCAATCAGGCGATCGAGCACATTGAAGATTTTGTCGATCAGTATGACCAAAACCACTTTGTGACGTCTTGCCGCATTGCCGCTTATAGGAGCAGTTTTCGGCGTTTTACCGATGTCACCATTACCGAGTTTGACGATGAACAGATTGAACAGTTCATCCAGCGTTGGTTTAGCTCTGAACTTGACCAGCGGGAAGAAACTGCGCAGAAGTATTGGGATCTGCTGAACCGGGACGAGAATAAAGCGACCAAAGAACTGGCGCAGACTCCGCTACTGCTAACGTTCCTCTGCTTGATCTATGACCGGGAACAGACATTGCCTAGTGTCCGTAGCACTCTCTACGGCAATGCGTTGAATATCCTGTTGAAAGAGTGGGCGGCGCAGAAACGAATAGAACGGGATCCAATTTATGAGGGCTTTCACCCCGATTTGGAGAAGGAATTACTGGCTGACATTGCCCACAGAAGTTTTGAGCAAGATCAGCTTTTTTTCTCACAAGATGACATTATTGATCGGATTACTGAGTTTCTAGCCGATACGCTGGATGCGCCTAAGAGTCTGGATGGAAGCGCTGTTTTAACGGCTATTGAAGTGCAACAAGGCATTCTGGTTGAGCGAGTCAAAGAGACTTATTCATTTTCCCATCTGACCCTACAGGAATATCTCACCGCCCTCTACATCGTTGATAAGCGATTGGAGGAGACCTTGGTTGCTCAACATCTAACGGATAACCGTTGGCGAGAGGTTTTCTTGCTCGTAGCCGGGTTGATGAAAGGTCAGGTTCATGAGTTGTTGAATGCTATTGACCGGCAATCACGGACTTATATCGCGCAACACCCAAAGGTGTGTGATTTGATTAAGTGGGCGGATTCTGTTGTAGATACCTCCTCGGAAAAGGTTAAGGCGATCGCTAAAAGAGCGACGGCGATTGCGATCGCCAGCGCCAGCGCCAGCGCCGTCGCCAGAGCCATCTCCAGATTCAGCGACATCGCCATCGCCATCGCCAGAGCCATCGCCATCGCCAGAGCCATCGCCAGAGTCAGCGCCAGCGCCATCACCAGCGCCATCACCAGCGCCATCACCAGCGCCATCACCAGCGCCAGCGCCAGCGCCAGCGCCAGCGCCAGAGTCAGCACCATCGACAGCGCCTTCGACAGCGCCAGAGTCAGCGCCGGCGACATCCTCAGCGCCATCGACAGCGCCAGCAACATCGACAGCGCCAGCTTTAATACCTTGATTGAAGCTCAATTCTTCACGCTCGAAAAATTGGGCCAGTTACCTGGTCAACTTTCCCAACTAAAGCTGGCAATGCCCGTTAACGATAGTTCTTTTGAACAATGGCGTCAATGGGCCGATCAGCTTGAAGCGACTTGGCTAGACGCCCTGAAACTCAACAAAGAGGTCATCACTTTTTCAAAAGCCGAAGCCGAAGCCCTTCAAAATTATCTCTACGCCAACGAACTCCTGATCCGCTGCAAAGAATCCGCCGTTCGGGTTTCCCGCAAAGCCTGGGAAGACCTGGAAGCCAAGCTGTTGACCTTACGCTAAGCATTCGCCAACCAACCAAAATCATCCACATCAATCAACGGCGCAAATGCATACACCAGCGCATCCGCATGGTCCGACGAGTTAATACCCGTAGGATAGGCTGAATTCCTCCCTCAAGCCTCTGGCATTGCAGTTATTCTGAGGCAGTTGAGCCAATGGACTTGAAAAAAGCGATCGCAGCCCAATGTAAACTCTTCCGCGACCATTGCCTGGGCGATGCACAATTCCGACCAATCCATATCCGATGATTATCGGTGAAGCCGTACGCTCGTACTCTTGCAGTTCCCTGAACAGGGGATTACCTTGAAATGGCTTGGCCAGTAGAGGAAAGGACTCTATGCTTGATAGCGCGATCGGCGGGATAGTAGGTCCAGTCTTTGAGCTAGTCTGGAAAGCGGGCGGCTCTGCCGTCGATGAGGCAAAGAAGGCTTACAACCAGACTCAAGCTGTACAGAAGGCGATCGCGGCTTCAAACAAGTATGTCCAAAAATACGAAGATCGGCATGGTCAGATCAAAATCATGCCGGGTCTGATGAAAGAGCCGCTGCCGCTGGAGTCAATCTACACTCGGGTCAAGCTACTGGATGACCGCAGCGTTCGTTATTTTGCCTCCTCAGACGAGTTGGAACAGGCTTACCGCGAGGCTGGCAGACGGGGATTTCGGGTAGGCAGCGATGAACGCTTGGATGGGATGGAGATCGCCAACCAAAAGCAATATCTGATGGTGCTGGGTGGTCCAGGGGTGGGGAAATCTACCTTTCTGCGGAAGCTGGGTCTGGAGGCGCTAAAGAAGGGAGGGCAAATCCAGCGCGATTGCGTTCCCGTATTTATTGAGCTGAAGGAGTTTAAGGGGGAGAGTCTGGATCTGAAGGGCGCGATCGCTAAGGAATTCGAGACCTGCAGATTCCCAGCGGCGGCAGACTTTACCGCCAAGATGCTCGATCAAGGCAAGCTGCTGGTGCTGCTGGATGGCTTGGATGAAGTACCGACACGCAACTTTAACCAGGCGATCGAGCACATTGAGGATTTTGTCGATCAGTATGATAAAAACCACTTTGTAACTTCCTGCCGCATCGCCGCTTACAAGACCAGCTTTCGACAATTCACCGATGTCACCATTACCGAGTTTGACGATGAACAGATTGAGCAGTTTATCCACCGTTGGTTTAGCTCCGAACTTGATCAGCGAGAGGAAACTGCTCAGAAGTATTGGAAGCTACTGAAACGAGGTGAAAACAAAGCGACCAAAGAACTTGCGCAGACACCGTTGCTGTTGACTTTCCTCTGCCTAATTTATGATCGGCAACAAACTCTGCCCAATGTTCGTAGCACTCTCTATGAAAAGGCTTTGGATATTTTGCTGAGCGAGTGGGCAGCTCAAAAGCGCCTGGAACAAGATCCCATTTACGAGGGCTTTCATCCTGGACTCGAAAAGATACTGCTGTCAGAGATCGCCCATGACAGCTTCGAGAAAGATCAGCTCTTTTTCTCGAAAGATGACATCATTGGTCGAATTGCTGAGTATATGGCCGATACGCTTGACGCACCTAAGGCTCTGGATGGAAGCGCCATCTTAAATGCGATCGAAGTTCAGCAAGGCATTCTGGTCGAGCGAGTCTCAAATACTTACTCTTTTTCTCACCTAACCCTGCAGGAATATCTCACCGCTCTCTATATTGTTAAAAAACGACAGGTGGATGACCTGGTGATTCAGCATCTAACCGATGACAGTTGGCGAGAAGTATTCTTGCTGGTTGCAGGGTTAATGGAAGACGAGGTTCATGAGTTGTTGGTCGCCATTGACCGAAAATCACAGACTTACATCGCTCCAAACCCAAAAGTGTGTGCTTTGATAAAGTGGGCTAATATTGCCACGGATAGTTCTTCGGAAACGGTCAAAGCGATCGCTAAGCGAGCCACAGCGCTAGCGATCGCCAGCGCCAGCGCCAGTGTCAGAGCTAGGGCCAGAGACATCTACAGCACCAGTGATAGCGCCCTCACCATCGCCAGAGCTACCGCCATCGTCATCGCCACCGCCAGCACCATCTCCAAAGCTACCGTCAGCGACATCGCCAGCACCAGCGACATTATTCTCGCCAGCGCCAGCGCCAGAGCCAGCGCCCTCACCATCGCCAAAGCCAGCGCCGGTGACAGAGCTAGAGCCAGCGATATCGCTATCGCTAACGCCAGCGTCATCGCCAGCGCCAGCGTCATCGCTAGCCTTAATCCCTTGATTAAAGCTAAATTCTTCACGCTCGAAAAATTGGGCCAATTACCCACTCAGTTATCCCAACTACAACAATCAATTCCCAGTAAGGATAGTTCTTCCGAACAATGGCTTCAATGGGCAGATCAGCTTGAATCCACTTGGCTAGAAGCCCTAGAACTTGACAAAGAATCCATCACTTTCTCAAACACTGAAGCAGAAGCCCTTCGAGATTATCTCTACGCCAACGAACTCCTGATTCGCTGCAAAGAATCTGCCGTCCGAGTCTCCCGCAAAGCCTGGGAAGACCTGGAAGCAAAGCTGCTGACGTTGCGCTAAGCATTCGCCAACCAGCCAAAATCATCCACATCAATCAACGGCGCAAAGGCGTAAACCAGTGCATCGGCATAGTCCGGCGATTTAATCCCCCGCCCAATCATCGCCTCCTTCGACTCCACCAAAATCTGGCCTGAATTGGTGAACTTCCACTCCGGCTGACTGAGCTGGGTGATCAGGGTCGGATGGTCCGGTATCGATATCAACTCCCCCACCGGATGCTTCTTAATCCGGTTCACATGCTCATAGGTTTTATAAAACCGATCGCGCAACAACCACCACAGCTCCGCCCGCAGATTAGCAAAGGCGTCCTTCGCTTCCCGATTGAAGCTGGGATAAAAAGTATCGGTAGTCGAAGCGCCCCCATTAATCGGCTGGATTTTGAAGTGGGTATGGTCATCGTTGCGCAGGGTTCCCCCCACATTGGACCCTACCCCAATACAGTCATAATTCAGCCGGTTAATCCGGTGATACGCCAGCACATCCCGCGCCTTAAACGCCGTCTGGGTCGTATTGCCATTGCCAAAGTCCCACTTCTCCACATGGAACACCACCGGCCCCCGCCGCAGAATCAGCACATTTAAGTTCGCCCCCCCATCGGCCACATCCAACCCCGCAACGAGATCGCCCGCTGGGGCCAACTCTAACTCCACCGCCGCCCTGACCCACGGGCCCGGAATGACCACGCGATCGCGGCTGGCGTGATAGTCAATATCCACCTCCTGGGCCAGAATAATAGCGTCCAGCGTATCCTTCTGCTTCTGATACCAGGCGTCATCCTTACGCGGATCATCCCGCCAGTGAAAGGTAAAAACCGGGAATTTTCCTGAGTTGCGCTTATGGCTAAACTCGTTCTCCCCGTTAGGCGTGGACACATAAATCCGTACATTGGTATTTTGGGAGAGCGCCGCGTCAACCCGCTTGGGCCGTTCAATGTACGCCGCCTCATCCACAAAGTAAATCCGAGAGCGGCCACCTCGCCCGATGTTGTCCCCTGCCTCCCCGGTGATCGTGGCGCCATTATCTGAGTTAACAAACTTCAGGCAGCCGTCACTATAGTTGCGCGGCTTCAACCAAGCGGGAAGGTTACTCAGCAGCATCCGAATCTTTTCAAAAATGCTGTCGGGGTCGCCCAACCGGTCCACCAGCATTTCTTTACGGGAGCCAAATGCTGTTTTACTGCCGGTGACGAAGGTAAATTGGTGCGCGGCGAAGGCGACACACAGCCAGGTCAACCCAGCATCCCGCGACTTCTCTACCAGGCCCACTTCCTTCTCGGCGATTCGCCCCTGGAGCCAGTTCAGATATTCGGCCTGCTTGGGGAATAGGTCGAAGGGAATGGTCGGCGGCGATCGCCTGGGGTCATAGGTCCAGCACCAGTTGGAGACAAAGTACTCAACGTCTCGCTTGCACTTCTGGTACTCTTCCCCCCGAAATTCCAGGTCCGTCTTCGCCCGCTCCAGTAGGGGAATCCGCCGTTCAATCGCCGCCACTAACTCTGGCTCTGGGGGCTCGGGTAAGTCTTCGGGATGGGCGATCGCATAGATTGCCTGCTGAACTCCCAGCGGTAGCTCCGCAGTTGACCGCCGTTTTTCCCCCGGTCTTAGACCCCGGGCTCTATCAAAGCTGCGTCGGGCGCTGGCAAGTTTAGCCATGAACTTTCCCTTGCAACGCTTGTTTTATGCGATCGCCAATTGAATCCAGTGCGTCGGACGCTTCGTCAATAATTTCTCCAGGCACCCAACCCGCTTCAGCCAGCACTTGCAAGGCGGCAATTTCATCTGAGCCAGAACGACTGGCTTGTTCTTCCAGCTCAGACGCAACTTTGTACATTTGCACAACGTCCCTAAGCGTCCAGCGTTCCGGCATTAGAAACTTGAGCGCTTTCAATTCCTCCAGGGAAGGGGGGCTGCTCAGGTCAATCGACAGGAAAACCGCCTCGTAAATAGCCAGCAGCTGATCAGCTATTTTGCTCAATCGTTCGGCCTGCTCTATTCGCTTCCTCTGTAGCTCAATGCGTCGGGGCAGCCACTCAAAACTGACTTCTCTCAGCTCTTGCTCTGCGATCGCAGATTCAAAGGCGTCCCAGGTAGCGGCGCGATCGCACCATCCAAACTTGCTAGACCACCCCTCAAGTGTCGATTTTCTCGTAGAAGGCGGTTTTTCTGCCCCCGCTTTACCCCCGCTTTGCCCCCGCTTTTTTAGATAGTCTGTGTGTAATTTGTCGAGCGATCGCCCTGTACCCATAAAGCAATAATCCCGGCAAGCGGCGTATGCCTTCGCCGATTCATTTGGCTGCCGGGGACAGAGTTTCTTAAATATTGATTGGGGCTCGGAGTCACTCACGCTGAAACAATTGCCATGGTGCGACATCCCACTCTTCCCTAATTCAAGCAATCGCCTGAAGTTTCAGGTAGTTGAGACGGTTTATCAAATGAGTTCATACAAATTTCTGACTCTGGGTATTGTAGGCCGTCACTTTCTCTGAGGCTCGATCCCATGGCCAAACGTTCTTCAATTGCCGACGCTCCGACTTCTCTCGCCATTGAGCAGCTGGCCGCCATGCTAGTCAACTCGCTTAAGCATCTGCAAAGCCAGGTTGACGCCAGCCCAGTTCCAATCACAGTGAATAGCACTGAAGTAGGTCGAGTCGTTAGCGCAGCGCAGGCGCAGGCGATCTCGGCTAAGTTAACCTGCAGAATTCGAGTGGACGATCGCAGTCTGGCCCAGCGATTGAAAGGAGCGGCGCATGACATGAGTTGCGCTCGGCTGGATGCGATTTGGCTGGAAGGGACGGAGTTGGTATTGGTGCGGGTTGCGATCGCGCCGCCGGTGGTTGCGATCGCAAAATCGGAAGCGCCTCAATCCAGTGAAACCGTAGGCGAGGGAGAATAAGGCGGAACAGTTCAGATAAGATTTGCGGGAGGAGAATCGAGCACCCGCAATGACAAATGAGGAAAGTAACTCAAAGAAGGCGATCGCCCGCAAAATAGCACACCGCCTGTATCTCAATCGACAGGAAAGGGGTGTCTCGGGCAGCGCCGAGGAAGACTGGGCTAAAGCAGACCGCATTGTCAAAAATCCGGTGCGCCGAACTTTGTTTCATCTCCACCAACCGTTCATTTGGGTGGAAAAGCGTGCAGTTGAGCCAGTTGCTAACTGGCTAGACCGAGCCGACCTGTTTCGTATTATTGAAAGAATCAGTCCCGCCATTGAAGCTCTAGGTGTGATAGCCATTCCTCTGGTCTTGTTTTTTCAAGAACTAGAGCGGCTACAACAGCAAGCCGTAACAGATTACCTGAATCAGCTATCTGCCATCCTCCTTGATATAAACGACGATCTTCACGCCCCTCAGAATGAACGGTTACGAACCCTAACAACCGCAACCACCTTGACCCTACTGCGTGGCGACCCTAATTTAGATGGAGCCCGAAAAGGGCAAGTGATCGGGTTTCTTTCCCAGATGAATTTAGTTCAAGGGAAAGAGATATATGGGCCACAACACCCAGAAGACAATCTAAACGAACCATTAATCAGTTTGAACAGAGCTAATCTCCGCAACGCCTCCCTCCGCTCCGCCGACCTCAGCAACGCCGACCTCAACAACGCCGACCTCCGCAACGCCGACCTCAACAACGCCGACCTCAGCAACGCCGACCTCCGCTTCACGATCCTCAGCAACACCGACCTCAACAACGCCGACCTCAACAACGCCGACCTCAGCAACGCCGACCTCAGCAACGCCGACCTCGGCAACGCTTTCCTCCTCTCCGCCGACCTCCGCTCTGCCGACCTCCGCTCTGCCGACCTCCGCTTTACGATCCTCCTCGATACAGACTTGCGTTCAGCCCAAGGACTCACTCAGGAGCAGCTAGCGGGAGACAACCCTCCTTTAATTTGCAATTCTCCTCTTCCGAAAGGCATTGAGATCGATAGAAATAGAGACTGCGAGAGGATAGCTGGCGCTCTGCAGAGAAGATATCCATGGTTTTTTAACACTCTTAAAGAAGCCCAAGAATACGTAAACCGACTGGGGCAACGGAAATTCGATTAGGCATATTCAAATACGACTCGATCCAGGCAAAACCTTACACGGGCAATCCATTGTTTAAGTTTAGTGTAAGTTATCGCAGTCAAGGCGCTGAAAGCGCCCATGGCCCAGACTTTGACGAAAATAGACCACAAACCTGAATGCTGTACATCCAATTTGCCGCTTTCCAATGGCCCGAAAGTATTGATTTTCCGTTTGATTTCAATGCTGAAATTGGACTAAAAAATAACATCACCAACCCCTGAAAGCATTGTTATTTCGTTGGGGCGGAGAGGCTAAAACAACGTAAATTAGTTTGAATAGTTGCGGAAGCCGCAGCTACTCAACCTTTATTCCTCAGGAATTCTAGAAGATGCGGGGGTGGGTGAGTGCTTAAAATTGGACTAAACGCAAAATCCTAGTAACTTGCACTAGGATTTTGTGTTAATTTGGCTTTGCATGGGCGTTTGGGATGTTTTGAGATGAAAACTGCGAAGACTCTAGAGATTCGGCAAAGCTGCGCACATTTGTTAATCGAAATGGCGCAGAGCCCCATGGCCGCCAGAGTGCTAGCCAATACATCAATTGCGCTGATCTCTAAGCTCAACGACGAGCAGCTTTTACAGGCACTTCCTCTTCTGCAAAGCTATCAGGAACGGTTGGAGTAAAGGGCCGAACTGCTAGCCAAAATGTTGCACCCTCTAGTGGGAACTGTTACCCTTACAGGGCTCGATACAGGAAGTAGCGATGAATCCAGTAAGCTATGAGGCGATTAAGCAGCGGGCTGAACTGATCAATGAGTATCGACTCTTGCCGGATTTGCTACGAGGGATTGCTAAGTTTGCTGTAGCCGAGAAAAAATATCAAAGGCAGTTTCGAGACATTGCAAAGCTTTTGGAGAGCACAATCCCAGATGAGCTGTTTCAAGCCAGATATCTAGAGGCGTTGAGAGGCTTAAGCTATCTAGACTCAGGAAAATATTTGGGCAATGAAGAACTTGGGGCCAAGCTTGGAAAGTCCCCAGGGCATGCCAAGCAATTAGTCGGAGCCCTTCGAAATGGCGGAATCGATCTAGATGAATCAGTGGCCAGCGGCTACAAAGTTGGGTCGCAAGGGGGGAGGCCAGCGCAAGGGCTAAGATTAGGATGAGCCGCCGCCCCAATCCCAGTAATATAAACCGACACTCATGGCGTCCGACTGACTCCCAGTTAGACGCTATTTTTGCGCATCAATTTAAGGATGAAAATTTCTCCGAACTCTGCAATCGCCTAATCCATTATCTGGCCCAGGAAATTGAAGCGGGCCGAGCGGGCATTTACGAAATCCCGCCTGATTTTATCGGATCAGGAAGTACAGCGAAATCATTTCGAGGGGATGCGATCGCCGCCCAACTGCTCAAAGATTATTTCCAAGGCTCCGACCAGGCGACATGGGCTTACATATTGGGCTGGGCTTCCAGCTTGCCCAAAATTCTACCTATTCGTTCTATGGATGAGGCATATGCTTGCATAAAGCCTCCACAACCCATAACGCGCATCTTAGCCGCTGACGCGAAGGCGCTGCTGATGCAGCGTTGCAGTGACAAAACAGCACGGGAATACCTATGGGGTCTGCATAAGTCGGGGGTTATCCGGCTGGTTCATCATGAGAGTTCTACAGGAGTCGCCCTAGGGAAGCCCAAAGGAACCTACAAGTTCATCGACTTCCCAGAATAAAGCGATCCACAATCGCCTCTCAAAGTGATCCAGATCCACCGATCCACCGATCCCCATATAGACCCATTTGGATCGGGGTTTAGATCCATTTACTAATAAGTATTTTCCCTATTTTCAACCTATTTATTTGCATGAAGTTCATGTAAATCCATCCACTTATTTGAGCTTTTTCTGATACCCTAACTTCCTTATTTAGGCCTTAAAAAAATTCTCAAACGTTCTATTTGCTTTTTGTTGACACTCGAATAAGTTTTTGATATTCTGAAAATGTGGAAATTGAAATGAATCTTTAATTTTCAATTCCAGCATCTATAAGTATTTTCTGAACCTTGACAATTGAATATACAGGGATAGACTGATAGACCAAAACTCTATCGGGCAAGTAGTGGAAAAGATCCAGATTTGTTGGCAAGCAAAGTCTTTCGATCCGGTTGCTCTTTAGTAGCTGGGGAGGATTGGAAAGTCACAGTTTTAGTATGGCGACCTTTCCTCTAAGTGAGGAATGTTTGCGGAGTGACAGTACGCAATTTATAGACCGCTGATTTGAGAAACCGCCACGGGCTTAAACGCGCCAGTCCCTGATATTAATCTATTTGCAACGGCGTTTATAGATTAATTCCGATCTATTTGAGATCGGTCAATTCTTGATTATTATTTTGTCGAGAATTCTTATCCCCTATAGACATCAACTATAGGGGAATCATGCGATCCTCTGACGAGCTAGCTAGCAACTAGGCTGGGTTGAATTCCTGGCGATCGCAATCACAATCAATAAGAATTCTAGCATCATGGCAAAAAAAACATCCTCTACCAACAGCATCAAAAATGCTTTAGTCAAAGCGGCTGCATTTGTTCAGCCAGTCGCTAAAGTTTCTTGGAAGTCTGGCGGCGTTCCCTATAGCGCCTATGTTACGTTTGATCCGGATTCCCTGAATACTCATCTAGTCCCTATCGGACAGACAGCAGGCGAGCTGATCGGGGAAGTCAATGCAAGCGGGCAACTCAGGATCAATACTCTGGCAGATATCCCGAACCAAGCTTGGAATAAAGCATCCAAGCTGTATCAAGCTCTGTATGGGGAATTGCCCAGAGAAGTGTTAGAAGCGATCGGCATGGCCGATAAGATCGACTTGCGTGAGCAGGCCAAAGCTGAGAAATTGGCTAAACGAAAAGCCAAAATTGAGGCTAAGAAACTTGAGGCGACAATTCAATCTGAATCTGAACTGACGATGATCGCCCAACCTTCCAAAGCTAGCAGTAACGGAAAAGTTGCCGTCACAGCCTAGCTAACCACTGATCAGGGTGCTTAGCAGGGATCAATCCTGCTAAGCATTGCGGTTCAATTCCGTAAATCGGCATTGTTACAGAGATATTGTGATGAGTACTGCTTTCAGTCAAGGCGTTGCAAAACGCTTTAACGGCAAGACGGAGGAACCTGGCGGTTGCACAGGGATCATGTCTCGTTATTATAAGTCTGGATATAGGTTTGAATTGCTCCCTACTGGGATCGTGTTGTTTCATCAACCGAATAATCATGCGCTTATTGTTGGGACTGCCAAAAATGGCTTGATAGCACTGAATACACGGTTAACGCTATCAGAACAACAGTTGTCAAATCTTCAGAACTGGCTGCGTTCTAACAAGATACATCGCTATCTTGCGGGCGCTTGTCAACCTATTCCTAACACTGGGAGATCTCAGAAACGGGGTAAGCGGATCTCTATGCCTGTTTCTGCTTATGCGCAAATTGCGTATCAGAGAAGGAAATACAGAAAACAGAATCTTCCCATATAATCTACTCAAAATCGTCAACGACATTATGACCCAAGAAAATCGACTAGACCGAATTGAGGCCAGCTTAGAGCGCACCGAAACTATCTCTAATCAGAACGCCGAGACGATGCGCCAGATGCTTCAATGGCAACAGAACGAAGCCCAGCAATGGAGAGCAGGCATTGACGATACTATCCGGTTGACTGCCCAAGGCATTGCTGAGATTGGAGAGAAGATCGATCGTCTGATAGAGGCCCTGACTGGCATTGCTAATCGAAACTAAGTCTAAATCACCGCGATCGCATTGGTAATAACAGCAAACATCTGTCAACACAGGGAGACTAGATTTTAGATGAACTTACAGCAAGTACTTAAGAATGTGTCTGAATTTATCTATCCCTGAAAGGAAGATAAATCTGAGCGATCGCGGTTCTTATGCCCGCGTGCCCGGTTGAATTCCGGGTGATCGCATTTCATGTTGTCTATGCATGAGCGATCGCTCTGCTTTGTTGACTGCAGCAACAGAGCGGGCGACCGCATCTGGACTGTAAACCTAAAGCCTTTGAACGCAGATTTTGTAAGTCGTGACGTTGAGCCTAATTTACACACCAGAAATAGACCCATCTTTAACCAGAAATCAAAACATCAAACTGGAAACCCTACAGAGTTTCCAGTTATTTGTCTCATAAACAAAGACCATGAATGTCAAAGAAGCATTGCGGTATGTCAAATGGGTAGTGGATGATTCAGGAGGCGCTTATCAACCCGGTAAAAACGGTTATGGTCATCCCCATTATTCAAGTATCTTGGTGGGTTGGGAGGTAGACTCTCAGCCCTTTTTTGTGGCGGCTCATTCCTGCATCCAGGACACTGGGGGACTTCCATTGCAAATCGAGCCAGATAAAGCCGTCTCCCTGGCCCGGGATTGGCTCACCGAGCGCAATCAGGCGGATCCTGGAGAACCCAATTATGTCCTGGCGCTGATTCCCCCCAAGGACATCTATCAATTGATCAGCCACCAAGGGGGAACGATGGCGTCCGCAATCGGGTGGGCTTTGAAACTAGATCGAACCTGTCAATCAGAAGCTTACGATACGTTGGCGCTATTCAATAAAGTCTGGAGCTTCCTTGGCATTAAAGAGATTTCGTATTCATCTCGTCTTACTTCTAATGCCGGAATTTCCTATTGCAATGCGGGAGACGCCTATGCCTTAACCCTGGCCTATGACTGGCGTACAGAAGCTTTCCAGGTGGGTTGCTGGGCTGACTGGCAAGAAAAAGCCCAGACCCAAATGTTAGCTGAGGCTTGGGAGGACTGGATTCGGACTGATTTTGAGAATCAGCTCAAACTATCCCTGCAACTCATTGAGCTGGAATACGACGACGATCAAGCGATCAAAGCCCTGTTCGACAAGGCTTGCCAACAAGTCGATTCTTACCCGATAGCCGAGAGTTCTGGCGTGGTGTGCGAGGTGAACGAGATCGCGACTACCGTCGCCTTGGACGACTTAAGGGCGCACAAGATTCGTTTTGAGGCAATTGAAAATGAGCAAAGACTGGAGAACGCGAGAGTCCCTTGTGTGGACTAATGAACAGATATCTGAATGGCGCAATCAGGTGTGGAAGGCGCTTCAGCCTGAAGCGTTTAGGTCATGGCTTAGATACTTCCCCGATAATCAGGTCATTGCCTATGCTTACAATGCCCACGCGTGCCCACTAGCTAAGTATCTGCAAGATCGCCTTCCCCATTTGGATTGCACAATCGGCTATAACCACGTGAAATGCTGTTTACCTAAATTGCTCCCAGGATTGATTAACTTTTTCAGCGGCATGCATGATCTCTACTACCTAGGCGATTGCACCGTTGGATACCCGGGTGGGCGAAAAATGCCGACGTGGGCGCCGCAATTCATGGATGCAATCGATGATCGTTTTATGCGGGCAACCGCTGAATATCGGCTTTGGGAAAAAGGGGCGTTGAAAAGTGGGTTACATACGCACCCTTGGCCGGTTACTGCGCAAGGGGCGATCGCGGTTCTAGATAGTGTTTTGCCCTATTACAAAAAGCGACAAACAGCGCTGATAGCGGCTTAGTTTTGAGGCAATTAGGGCGAACTCTCTCCGCGATCGCCTCCCAAGAATCTATCAGCGCCCCAACCTGCTTCACCCACTTGCCATTGGCTACTTAGACCATAAAGCAGGGGCTCCCGGAAAATGGGCCGAACAATTGAACCCGCCCAAGCCCCTCCTCGAAGCATTACTCCCTTTTCAGCATTTCCCAAAAAATCAGCGCCCCCAACAGCAGAGCGCGGAATTAAGAACGTTACAGAAATTTAGTCATGGCTAATATAGCAACCCTTTTGGAAAACCAAGAGCGCTTTGAAACTCAAGGCGGACAAAGAATTGGCGCATTACTCTGGTGGGAGTTAGGCGGTTGCCACATCTCCCATGCCGAGTTAGAGTCACTCGCTGCATCATTAAACGTTCCCCCCGCATATCTTCCACCCGAGACTTCGGCCATCAATTCATATAAGCGAGCCTTCAACCATGTCGCCAAGCATGGGATCAAAGAGGGCTTTATGCTCCGAAAAATCTCCTCACGTGTCAATGAGAAAGGAGAAACCTGGATCGCTCTAGTGGAGGAGACAGCGGATGAACAGATCAAAGATCTGAACTATCAAGTCATCGCCAAAATCAAGTTTGATAGCCGCCAGCGCACCTTTGAGGCAGATCGCCCCCATGAGCAAGCTATCCACGAAAAACTAGAACTGTGGTTTGAGCATTATTCGCTCCATGAAACCAGCGATATTCGGTCCATTCTCCAACGATTCAACAAAATGTGCAGTGTGGTGATGCGCAACAATGGCGGCATTTACTTTTGTCCTAATCCACATCTCGATACAGCCGATGCGATCGCAAACCTGATCCATGCAATTTCCCCCCAAAACAGAGTCCACCAGCTACCCCTATTTAGCGCCGAATCTGTGCAGATCGAGATGAACGAAGTCGTCCAACTCTCGTTAGAGAAGGAACTAGAAAATCTTAAGGACGAGATTGACAAGCTCACTCAAAGCAATAAAACCTGGGAAACGACCTTGTACAAGTACTTGCCCGAATTTGA
>JASJDH010000062.1 GCA_030065175.1 Leptolyngbyaceae cyanobacterium MO_188.B28
TAATCCGACTTGACTTGAGAGGCGAACACCCCCTCCTTCAGGAAGTAATGCCGCAGGTAAGCCCGCAGCGCCGCCTGCTCGGCAACCCCCTCCGCCAAAATATCCGACGCCCCCTGCAGCGCGTCTTCCGCCGTCGCGACGCCCTTTTCCTCCGAAACATACTGGGCCGCTTCCGGTTCGAGGGATGAGATCGCGCCCCCCTCTAAATTCAACTGCCGAATAAATTCCGCTAACGGCTCCAACCCCTTCTCCCTCGCCACAGTAGCCCTCGTTCGCCGCTTCCGCTTATAGGGGAGGTACAGATCCTCTAACTCAGTTTTCTGCACACAGGCTTCAATCTTGGTCTTCAGCTCATCGGTCAGTTTGCCCTGCTCCGCGATCGACTTCAGAATCGCCTCTTTTCGATCTTCCAGGTCGGTTAAATACCCATACCGATCCGCCAGCTGCCGCAACTGCACCTCATCCATCTCTCCCGTTCGCTCTTTCCGATAGCGGGCGATAAACGGCACCGTCGCCCCTTCTTTCAGCAGCTCTAAAGCCGCATTAACCTGAAATGGTTTAAGGGAAAGTTCTTGCGCTAGGAACTGAGGAATATCAAGCATGTATCTCTACTCACCGGATAAGCGTTAGGTCTTACCATTCTAAGCAAGAGAGGCTAGTTGGGAAGGGGGAGTAGGGGAGAGGGATGGGATGAGCGGGCAGGGGAGGATGGGGAAGCAGGGGAGGCAGGGGAGGAGAAGAGATAGGGGAGATAGAGGAGATGGAGAGGGAAAAGGTTAAGGGGGTAGGGAGCAAGAGGAAAAGGTCAAATCCAAAATCTAAAGTCTTCTGACTAATGACCCGTGACCAATGGCCAATAACCAATAACCAAAATCCAAAATCCAAACCCCAAAATCTTCTCCCCCCTATCCTCCCCATCTCCCCCATCCTCCCTATCACCTCATCCCCCCATCTCCTCATCCCTACCCTGCTGTGATCAACAAAAACAGCCCCAGTACAATCAAAAGGCCGCTTAGAAGGAATGACCAGAAGCGATGGTAGCTATTGATCACTTTGCCGCTGCTGGTAAATTGAACCAGGTCCATCCAGGGGGCGACGCCGCGGCGGAACCAGCCCAGGGCTCCGCCGTTTGAACCAAGCAGTTTTTTGACTTGGCGCATGCCGAAGAGAAAGTTACCAATGGGTCCGAAGCGGGAGGCGTAGCGGAGGAAGATCATGCCACTGCGGTCTTGGAGTTTGAGGTCGGAGCCGAATTTATAGCCCGCGTCGCCGCGACCGATTAATTGGCCTTCTAGTTTTACAGGCTGGCCGCGTAGGGGACTGGCGTAGGGGTCAGACATCAAGGTCAGAATGTCTGACCGAGGGGCGCGGTTAAAGTCGGGATACATCACCAGAGCTTTGATCAGAATGCCGCCGCCTAAGCCGATCAGGGCTCCAGGGATAAATCCCATTTGCATTGGGATGAATAAGCCAATCAGGCACCCTAGAACCAAGCCGATTCCTTCGGCGCAGTAGAGCAGCAGATCAAACGCAAAATTGCCGTAGAGCCGCTTTTTGCTGAGTTTTTTACCTTCGCCGACTATGCGGCCCATATCAAATTCCATTTCAAGCCCCAGTTGTTCGGCATAGGTGCTGAGGGCCCGAACGCGCTTACCGGTGAGGGGGTGGGTTGAGTTCAGCTCCATCCACCAGCCCCAAGGATTAAACAAATCCCATAGGAACACCCGACCAATTTTCCCGGGATCCGCTGCGATGCGATAGGCGGTTCCGGTGGAACTGGCGGCCTTGGCGTCGTAAATGCCCAATGCCCGAGTCCCCTCCATCAAACGGCTGGGTTCATCGGACCGCTTGCCTTCTTCCACAATGCCATAGGCAATTTTGACCAGCGATCGCGACAGGCCATTGGGATTGGCGGTGGTTTCCGCAGCGAAATGGTCGGCGAAGTACTCCCGGGTGCGGGATAAATACAGCATCAGGTAGGTGCCGACGATGTAGAACACATAGGCTGCGATCGCCACCGAACCAGCAGCGTCCTTGGCCTTATTATTGCCGCCGCCTCGACTCATTCTTTGGGCGAAGGTATAGATCAAGTACGTAATTTGCACTAGAGTCGCCGCCAGAGTCATGAGGGCGAAGTCCCAATGGACGATGTGTCCCAACTCATGGGCGTAAACCGTCGCGACTTCGTCGTCGTCCAGGTAGGTGAACAGGCCGCGGCTAACCACCAATCGAGCCGTATCGGGCAAAGACCCATAGGTAAAGGCGGTGGGATTTTGGTCGTCGATCAGTCCCAGTTTGGGTTGCTTTAATTTGCGCTCTGCACAAACTTTTTGAATCACTTGAGCGGCTTCAGGGCTGTAATGCTTTATTTCCTGCAGCGAAATCCAGCGCGTGCCGTAGAGCCAGCGTTGGGTCAGGTCCATCAAGAAGGGGGATAGAAAAAATACAATCCCGTTGAATAGCAGGGTGAATACGATTGAGATGATTAACCCCAACCCAGGATTCTGACTGTCTAGAATTAGCAAGACTCCCAGGCAGAGCACAAACACCATCCCTAGCAGTAGGGAAAATGTAATTCCAGAGGCAATGGCCAGATTGCCGCCAATGCCCGCCATCGCCAATTTAGCCCCTGCCATGGCGGCCCGACCAGCTTTACCCATCGGTTGCTGGGATTTCCCCCCAGAGTCAGCTGAACCAGAGGACTCCAAATCAGAGGTATCCGTAGAAAGCTTCTGCAGGGTCTGTTTGGCCCAAGTCTGCACCTTGGGGTTGGAATGCTGGGTCATCTGTTGACAAAGCCATTTGGCCTTGGACTGTTGGCCATTCTTCCAATAGGCTTTAACCAGACCCATTTGAGCTTGAAGGACGTCCTTTAAGTCAGGCGGCGTGCGATCGCAAAATACTTCTAGAATATTCACTGCTTCCTGATAAGACCCTTGTTTCAGGGCTTCCAGGCCTGCTTTCAGTGATTCTGTGGACATAGGAGCCTCAGTATAAATTCAGTTGATAAAAGAAATTGGGGCTCCAACTTAAAGCGGGACAATCCATTGAAGAAGGAATACAGAAGTCAGAAGTCAGTCAAGAACTGGATGCTGTCTACTGTAGGACTTTGCCCTTCTCGTAGAGTATTCTTGCCCCGTCAGAATGTCCCGGCTTAAGTTGATACCCAGAAATTGGATGCCTATTCTGTCAGTCAGTCCGGTCTGACTGGCCAGAAACATCTATGGCAAGGTCGCAGGCCTATAGGAGGCGGGAGGCAGGCGCGAGCTTTCTGTGGGGAACCTGGAACTGTAGGTAAACATTCCCCTTTCTCCGGGGCGATTCGCAATTGAGTGAAGAAAGTTATTATTTGCTGGAATAGGGGCGCAAAGTCTTGTTTTTACAGGGAGTTGCAACCGAGTTGTAAACGTTCAGACATGTAAGCAGCTGAGTTTTTTTGCTAGACTTGCAATCGCCGATTTTTGCATCAAAGCCTATGACAGTCTCTCAAATCCCCTTATCCCAAGGAGCTAACACTGGCGCTACCCCCTCTCAGAGCGCTCAGCCCCTTACAGAGATTGGGCGACAGACCCGTCAGGCGGCCCGTCAACTAGCGGTGATGTCGACTGAGGCGAAGAATCAGGCAATTGAGGCGATCGCTCAAGCGCTAGAGGCGGCGAGCGCAGATATTCTGGCGGCGAATGAAGCAGATTGTGCAGCCGCCTTGTCCGACAATATCGCCAAACCCCTCTATGGTCGGTTGAAATTGGATGCGGTTAAGCTTAGCGGCGCCATCGCCGGGGTGCGAGATGTGGCTCGACTGGCGGATCCCGTCGGTGCTGTCTCGATTCATCGAGAATTGGACGACGGTTTGGTGATGAAACGGATCAGTTGCCCCCTGGGGGTGCTGGGGGTGATCTTTGAGTCTCGCCCGGATGCGGTAATGCAGATTTCCGCCTTGGCGGTGAAATCTGGCAACGGCGTTATTCTCAAAGGCGGTAAAGAGGCGGTGCGCTCTTGTCAGTCCTTAGTCAAAGCCATTCAACAAGGATTGACTCAGGTTGGGGTGAGTCCCGCCGCAGTGCAGCTACTCACCACCCGAGAAGAAACCCGCGCCCTGCTGCAGTTAGATGAATACGTTGATTTGATTATTCCCCGAGGCTCCAACGCCTTTGTCCGCTTTGTCCAGGAGAACACCCGCATTCCGGTGCTGGGACATGCTGACGGCATCTGTCATTTGTATGTGGACAAAGCCGCCGAGGTTGAAAAGGCAGTGGAGATCGCCCTTGATTCCAAGGTCGACTACCCCTCAGCTTGCAACGCCATTGAAACGCTGCTGGTGCACCAGAATATCGCCGCAGACTTCCTACCTGCTGTGGCCGCTACGCTCCAAGCTCATCAAGTGGAGCTGCGAGGAGATGGAGCCGCTCAACAAATTCTGAAAACTCTCAAGGCGGCTGCCGAAGACGACTGGTCGACTGAGTACAGCGACCTGATTCTTTCAATTAAGATAGTGGCCTCTTTAGAAGAGGCGATTGATCACATCAATACCTATGGCTCGCGCCATACCGATGCGATCGCCACTGAGGACGCTGCCGCCGCCGCCGCTTTCATCGCCCAAGTGGATGCAGCGGGGGTCTACCACAACTGCTCCACCCGCTTCGCTGACGGCTTCCGCTATGGCTTTGGCGCCGAGGTGGGGATTAGCACCCAAAAAATGCCGCCCCGGGGACCGGTTGGGCTAGAAGGACTGGTGACCTACAAGTATCAGATTGTGGGGAATGGCCATGTGGCGGCGACCTATTCGGGGGCTGATGCGAAGCCATTTACTCACCGGGATTTGGGTTAGTCGTTGGTCATTATTCATTGGTCATTGGTTATTGGTCATTGGTCATTGGTCATTGGTCATTGGTCAAGTGAAAAGTAGCAAGTAGCAAGTAGCAAGTGGAAAAGGGTCATATTGTAAGGTCGGAAAGTCTTACAGGAAAATAATCCTAGCCCACAAGGGCTTTACCGATCTTGAGGTTGAATTTTCCCAATTCATGTTGTGCGCCGTAGCAAGTGACAAATGACAAATGACAAATGACAAATGACAAAGTCAATTAATCGGCTTCACCAAACTGGCGTCGATGGCGGGAATTGAGGGGCAGCCGCTCAACGCCATCGCTACGTCTAACTCGTTCTTTAACAAGTCGAGGACGTGTCTGGCGCCTTGTTCTCCAATGACGGCTAATCCCCAGAGCACGGGTCGTCCGACTAAGACGGCTTTAGCGCCTAATGCTAAGGCTTTCAGGATGTCTGTTCCTCGGCGGACGCCGCCGTCCATCAGGACGTCTACCTGATCGCCGACTGAGGTGACGATGTCACTTAAGGCGTCGATTGAGGCGATCGCGCCATCCAGTTGTCGACCGCCGTGGTTGGAGACAATCACTGCCTTAGCGCCATACTCCACTGCTCGGACAGCGTCATCTCCCCGTAGAATTCCTTTCACCACCACCGGCAAATGGGTTAGGGACTGCAGCCACTCCACATCCTGCCAAGTCAAGCTGGGATCAAACTGTTGCGCAACGTAGGCGAATAGACCGGATTCTCCTGAAGCGTGGGCGATCTTTAGATCGCTGAGGGTGACTAAATTAGCCAACTCCATCCCCGACGGCAAGGCAAACTCCCGCCGCTGATCCCGTTCCCGACGTCCCAACAGCGGGGCATCAACGGTTAGGCAGAGGGCCTGAAACCCAGCTGCTTCGGCCCTTTCCACCAGGGCGCGGGTGAGGCCGCGATCGCGATGAATGTAAAGTTGGAACCACAAGCACGATTGGTTGGCGAGGTTGGATGCGATCGCTACGTCCTCTAAAGATTTTGTAGATAGGGTGCTGAGAACCATCCCAGCGCCAACGTCAGCCGCCGCCCTCGCCGTCGCCAATTCTCCTTCCGAATTCGCTAAACACTGAAACGCCATGGGTGCGACCAGGATTGGCGTCGGGATCGGTTGTCCGAGGAGGGTTGTCCCTAACTCTCGCTGACTGACGTCAACTAACACCCGGGGGTGCAGCTTATAGCGGTTGAATGCAGCACGGTTATCCGCCAATGTCACCTCATCCCAAGCGCCACTGGCAAAATAATCCAACGCCATTTGAGAGAGATGTTTGGGGGCTAAGGACTCATATTCAAACAAATTAAGAGGGCGGGTGATCATTACTAGACGGTGGAGATTTTTTTCTGGGTATAGAAGTCAGAATACAGGAGTCAGAATGCAGAAGTCAGAATACAGGAGTCAGAATGCAGGAGTCAGAATGCCGTTTTTGTAGGATGTATTAATAGTAGTTTCTGTAGGATGTGTATAGCCCAAGGGTAATTTAAGAAAAGCGAAGTGTAACGCATCAAGCTTCAAAATTCAGAAATCAGGGGCCAGAACTTAGAATATAGGAGTCAAAATGCTTTTTTGGGGATGTGTCAGACAATAACTTAATGAAAGTTTTCTCTTCACTTCGTCTACTCAAAAAAAGCTTCTGCAGTGATCCCCAAAAACCTTAAACAAGGCAAATTAATGGTGAGATTTAAAGTGTCGCCAAAGCTCGTTAATTTGGTGCGTCACGATTGGCTTTTCTTGGATGCCCCTTGGCCTATAAAACACTCTAAGCCAATGCCTCACTTTAGGCGTGTCTGACTAGAATGATTCGTTGGGCGATGCTGCAAGGCACCTTCCCTATTTCTGAATAAGTTATTCGGTGAATTTAGAAATAGTTTATACGGTAGTCTGACTACAATATTTCCTATTGGAATCGAGAATAAAAAATGCAAATTAGACTTAAATTAAAAAAAGCGAATTCAAAAACTATAGTTAGATTCAGCAAAAGGAATATCATTCATTGATAACTTTTGTTGAATAATTTATGGTTAATCCTTGGATTTATAGTAATATTTTTGACTGTCTCAACCATCAGATTGATTCGATTTGTGTTATTTGATAGAGGACATCCCTCAGGTCTTAAAGTAACCGTTTGGAAGCCCAAATGATGAAAAAGCTAATTAATAATCCCGACGACATAGTCCGAGAAAGTTTAGAGGGGATGGCGATCGCGCATTCCGACCTGATCAAAGTTCACCTGGATCCAGACTTTATTTACCGAGCCGACGCGCCGATTAAGAATAAAGTCGCCGTTATTTCAGGCGGAGGCAGCGGTCATGAACCGATGCATGGCGGATTTGTGGGGGATGGCATGCTTGACGCCGCCTGTCCGGGGCAAGTTTTTACCTCCCCGACGCCGGATCAAATGCTAGAAGCGGCTAAGCAAGTCCATGGCGGTGTGGGGGTGCTGAACATTGTCAAGAACTACAGTGGGGATGTGATGAACTTTGAGATGGCGGCGGAGCTGACGGTCTCAGAAGGCATTCCGGTGCGCAATATCTTAATTGATGATGATGTCGCGGTTAAAGATAGTTTATATACCCAAGGACGACGGGGCGTAGGCGTCACCGTGCTGGTTGAAAAAATCTGCGGCGCAGCGGCGGCAGTAGGCTATCCCCTTAATCAACTCGCCGATCTTTGCCGCAAAGTGAATTTGAACGGGCGCAGCATGGGGATGGCGCTGACTTCGTGCACAACCCCAGCTAAAGGAAGTCCCACGTTTAATCTGGGTGACAATGAAATAGAAGTCGGCATCGGCATCCACGGCGAACCGGGACGTGAACGCCTGCCGTTGAAACCCGCAGACGAAATCACTGAGATGCTGGCTCTTTCGATTATTGATGACCCGGCCTACAGCCGCACCGTACGTGAATGGGATGAGACCAAGGGCGACTGGATAGAATTAGAACTCACCGATCCGACATTTCAAACAGGGGATTCCGTGCTCGCCTTTGTCAACAGCATGGGCGGAACCCCAGTGTCTGAACTGTATATTGTCTATCGAAAACTGACAGAAATTTGCGAACAAAAAGGGTTGAAAATTGTCCGAAATTTAGTAGGTCCTTACATCACCTCTCTAGACATGCAAGGCTGCTCCATCACCCTACTCAAGTTAGATGATGAGCTGATTAAGTTGTGGGATGCGCCAGTGAAGACGCCAGCATTGAGGTGGGGACGATAGGAGATAGGCAGGGGAGGCAGGGGAGGCAAGGGGGAGCAGGGGAGGATGAGATAGGGAAGATAGGGATGGGGAAGATAGAGAGGATGGAGGGATGGGGAGGAAAATTAAATTCAAAATCCAAAATCTAAAATCTAAAATCTAAAATCTTCTGACCAATGACCAATGACCAATGATCAATGACCAATGACCAATGACCAATGACCAATGACCAAATTCAATAATAGGGCGAGTGTTGAGCAGGTGGGGGCTATCCGATGGCGGTGACAAAGCAACAGATACTTCACTGGTTGGAAACGTTGGCGGCGGTGTTGGCGGAGAACAAAGACTATTTGACGGAGTTAGACGCAGCGATTGGAGATGCAGACCATGGCGTCAATATGAACCGGGGATTCCAAAAAGTTCTGGCTCAGTTGCCCACCGTCGCAGATAAAGATATTGGCCATATTCTTAAAGCTGTGAGTATGACCTTGATATCTAGTATTGGAGGAGCCAGCGGACCGCTTTACGGCACACTGTTTCTCCGGGCGAGTACAGCTATGGCCGGGAAGGAAGCGTTAACGGACGAAGATCTGGCGGCGCTGCTCAAAGCTGGCTTAGAAGGGGTTGTCCAACGAGGCAAAGCCAATTTAGGGGATAAGACAATGGTGGACGCCCTCTCCCCTGCAGTGGATGCGCTAGAGGCCGCGATCGCAACCGCAACCCCCTTGCCAGAAGCCTTGCCAAAAGCCGTCACAGCAGCCGAAGCAGGCATGAAAGGAACGATTCCCCTAGTGGCCAAAAAAGGACGAGCCAGTTATCTTGGAGAACGCAGCATAGGGCATCAAGACCCTGGCGCAACGTCAGCTTATCTGCTACTGAAAACGATGTTGGACACATTGGAAGTGGAGTGATTTTTGTCCGCCCTACGACTCCCCTGTCCTCACCATTCCCCTAAGACGCAACATGTTGCGTCTCTACATTTCCTCCCCTGCCCCTCATCCTCGTCATCTCCCCTGCTCCTCTCCCTCATACTTTCCCTATCTTCCCGACTTCAAGCTATCGACCTTGCGAATAAATAGGTTAGAGAGCAATGTAATCACTCGCCGTTTTCGGATTTTAATGTTGGCGCTGACCGACATCCCGGATTGGAGCGACAAGAGGATTTCCCCTGATGGTAGATACTGGGTGTCCAACTCTATCTCAGCCGGAAAGCGGTAGAAAGGAAAGGTTTCGTCGGGCGGCAGCGCATCTGATCCAATATGGACCAGGGTTCCCTCAATATCGCCAAATTCGCTATAAGAAAACGAGTCAATCCGCACATCAACTCGCATATCAGTTTTGACAAAGCCAATATCTTGGTTAGTGATAAATACCCGAGCAACCAACTTATCCTCCGGCACAATCTCTAAGATGGGTTCGCTCGCCCCTGTGTTGTAAACTACATACCCAGGCTGGTTTGCTTTGAGGTTGAAAATAGTTCCACTTACCGGCGCCCGCAGTTCTTGGTAGGTAAGGGTTTGCTGGATTTGGCTGAGTTCGCCGTCTAGCTGCTGGATTTGTTTCTCATTCTCCAGGATGATCTTGGTCAGTTGACTATCAATACTGGCAATCTCATTTTTGTTGGCGGAAATCCGCTCCAGCAGTTCTTCTTTAGAAATAAGCGCCGTATTGCTAAATTGCTCTTCTGCTTGGGAAATCGCCACCAGCAATCGCTCCTCTTCCTCAAGGAGAGTATTCACTTCGGTTTGTCGATTACTGACCTCCTGTTCCTGACTCAGAAATTGGATCTCGGAAAACCCGCCCCGCTCCACCAACGGCCTAAGCCGATTCAAAATATCTACATTCACCTGCAAGTTTTTGCGGGCATTGCTGAGTTGTTGCCGGGTCTGGGTTAGTTGCTTTTGCAGTTGCTCCACTTCCAGAGCCGAGATGGAAAGTCGCGAGTTGAGTTCCGCTAAGGATGTGCGGAATCGCTGTTGTTGAGCAGGGCTCAGATTTTCTGCCGCTAGCTCTCCTTTGAGCATTGCTTGATACAGTTGAATGTCTGCGGCTAAAGCGGAGCGATTGCTGGTGAGCTGAAATAGCTCAGGGGGAATTAGGAGGGCAGCGCTTGCTGCATTGTCTTCATTTCCTTCCAGTTGGGTGCGATAAAAGGCGTTCTCCTGCATTAGTTTGGTGCGGATTTGGCGCCGGGATTCTAATTGGGCTTGGGTTTCAGCCTTGTTAAACGTGATCAGCAAATCTCCCGCTTCCACCGACTCCCCTTCCTCGACAAGAATTTGTTCCACCACCCCGCTGACTGGGGCCTGTACCGGTTGGACAACACCACTGGGCTCCAGCTTGCCCTGAGCGGGCACCGCTTCTTCCACTTTTGCAAGACAGGCCCACAAAACGGTAATGCTTGTCGCCGCCATGAGCGTCATCGCCACTGCTCGCGGCCACAAGGGTGATTGACGAAGCACGACAGACTTGTCAAAGGTTTTCAATTTCTTAGATTGAAAACCTGGCGTGAACCGCCGCAGTTTGTTTACGGTTGGCGGCTTTACCTGTCCCTTGTGACCATTGGCTTCATGGGGATTAGGGTGGGCGCCGGTAAATTGTGTCATTGCTAGTACGGTAGATAGTAATTTTGGGTCCCTGATTCCTGCCCCTCAAACGTCCTAGACCAGGTTCGTTTGTTGTTCAAATAGGGCGAAATATCTGCCCTTAAGGGCCATCAACTCGTCGTGAGTTCCCTTTTCGACGGCTGCTCCTTTGTCCATCACTAGAATCTGGTCGGCTCCTTGAATAGTATTGAGTCGGTGAGTGATGAAGAATACGGTGCGCCCTTTGGCCCAAGCCTGCAAGTTATTACACACCTGACGTTCGGTGTCATAGTCGAGGGCGCTGGTGGCTTCATCCAAGATCAGCAGGCGAGGATTTTGCAGGATGGTGCGGGCGATCGCAATTCGCTGTCGCTGTCCTCCAGAGAGGGAAGACCCCCGCTCTCCCACCCGGGTGTTATAGCCGACCGGCAAATCCATAATGAAGTCGTGGGCGTTAGCCACTTTAGCCGCTTCAATAATCACATCGGTTTCCGCTTCCGGATTGGTCAAGGCGATATTGTCCTGAATCGACCCTTCGAACAGCAAACTGTCTTGGGGGACAATCCCCACCTGCCGTCGTAGGGAATACAGTTCAACCTTACTAATGTCATATTTGTCAATCAGAATCCGGCCGGAATTCGTCTCGTATAGCCTTGGCAGCAGCTTCATCAGCGTACTTTTACCAGAACCACTCTGGCCGACAATGCCAACGAACTGACCGGCTGGAAATTCTAAGGTGACGTTCGCCAATTGAAGCGGACCTGACTGGGCAAACCGGAATGAAATATTTTCGAAGCTAACATTGCCCTGAATATCCGGCATTGGAATCTGATTGCGGTTACTCTCATCCGCCTCTTGAGGATGGTCGATGATGTCGCTGAGGCGCTCTAGAGACAACGCTGTCTCTTGGAAGTTTTGCCAGATTTGGGCTAACCGCAATAGGGGTGCCGTAACATAGCCGGAAATAATCCGAAAGGCGATTAACTGGCCCAACGTAAGGTTGCCCTGGAGCACCAAATAGGCTCCGAACCAGAGGACGAGTAAGGCCGAGAGCTTATTCAAAAAGTTACTGGCGGAGCCAGCAGTGGTGGAGGTGAGCACCGTTTTGAAACCAGCGCTGACGTAGCGGGCATAGCGGTCTTGCCACTGCCAGCGGCTTCGCAGCTCAATGTTTTGGGCCTTAACGGTTTGGATACCTGACAGCACTTCCACTAAGTAGGATTGGGTTTTGGCGTTGTGTTCCGCTTTCACCCGGAGCTGCCGCCGCACAATGGGCGAAACCACCAGTGTCAGCAGCACAAATAGGGGGATGGTCAGTAGCGCCACAAACGTCAGCTGCCAACTGTAGAACAGCATCACGATGATGTAGACCACGGAGAAGACCGCATCTAGAACCACAGTGAGGGCGGTGCCAGTGAGGAATTGTCGAATATTTTCCAGCTCGTTGACTCGACTGGACAGTTCCCCGACAGGACGCTTATCAAAGTAATTCAGCGGTAAGCGAAACAAATGGTCAATAATTTCTGACCCCAACGCCATGTCGATTCGATTGGTAGTATCGACGAACAGATAGGTGCGTAAACTGCTCAACACCGCTTCAAAGATGGCCACAATCACCAGGAACACGCCCAACACCTGTAAGGTGTCGATGCTGTTTTGGACAATGACCCGGTCGATGATCACCTGGATCATCAGCGGATTCGCCAGACCGAATAACTGGACAAAGAAGGAGGCTAGGAAAACTTCCAGCAGGACGATTCGATATCGCTTCAGAGAAGGCAAAAACCATTGCAGGCCAAAGCGTTTCTGGGGAGTGTCCTTTGTGGGTTCCAACAGCAGGATTTCGCCCTCTTCTCCCCAACTGTCCTGAAAATCCAGTAGAGAGCGGCGAATAATTCCTGTTTCAGGCACACCGAGCACTCGCTCCCGCTCAGTGGCTTCATACAGCACGGCAAAATTTTCTTGCCAGGCAATCAATGCTGGGGTCTGGATGCGACCCAGGGCCGCCGCTGGCGCTTTGACTAATTGGGTTTTCAAGCCCATCAGCTCCGCCACCGCGCCGCATAGGGGCAGGGAAAAGTTTTCGGTGCGGGACATCTGGTTAACCAAAATGCGTCGGATGACGTCGCGCCGAAACGGGATATTGAACTGCTGGGCCAGCATTTGGAAGCAGGCCAGGGTGGAATCGATGGTTCCTTTGCCCTTGACATGGGGATAATTTGCCCGAACTCGATTGACATCGCTCTCCAGGTCGCCCTCATCGTCATGAATTGGCTGATAACTATCGTTCGGAGAGGCGTAGGGGATATCTTCCAGATCGAGGCTGACTCGGCCAACCGTTGAGGCCCCATCCGTCGGTCTGACTCTGACTGGGGGGAGGCCGAATTCTCTTTCAATTCCCACCAGTCGAGCATCATTGGCTCCAAGTACTTCCACCGTATCGGTGGCGATCGCGACGCTCAAACAACTGGCGATAGGTTGGTTGCGAACGTCGCCGCTGCTGACGATCCAAAGGCGATCGGCGTCTAGTTCGCTTAAAGGGGTTTCGCCAGGGGGCAAATAACGAACAATGGCGTGCTCAGAAGCCTTCTGGGCCAATTGCTTGAGGTTTCCCAAATCCTGAGCCTGTTCCTTAAAGACACTGCTCAGAAGTTCAAAGGATTCGATCAGGCTGCAGCGATAGCGTAATTGGACCGCAAAGTCGATATGGTCCCTGAGCAGTTCAAAGAATTGGCGGCTGGGTAAGGTCAAGCAAGTGACCTCGGTGGAGGCGATCACCGTCTCACAAGGAACGCCGCGCACCAGTCCGGCGGCGCCGATGGTGTCTCCCTTTTTGAGTAGCGCTAGGGTGATTGGGGCCTGAGTGCGTTGATCATAGCCCAACAGTCGGGCTTGTCCTTCGATAATAATCGCCGCCTGATGCGGTGGGGTTTCTCGCCGCAAAATCGGTTGGCCGATGTGATAACGCAGCGGTTGAATGGACCTGGATAACTCAGCCAGGGTGGGTGGCGGCAGCTTATCAAAAGGCGATAGCTCCGCCAGGATATCTTGGATCGTTATCTTTGTATTGGTCATTGAACCCTCTGCTTTATCTACTGGATAGGAAATCTTGATAGGAAATTAACTTAATAGAGAGCCTCAAAAAACTATACTTTTGACAACTGTTTGCAGAAAATTGAACTTGAGCTAAATCTTATTCAATTCTGAATTCAGCTCGAGTGATTTGAGACTCCTTTCATAAGATTTAGGTCTTTAACCAGTTGCTGTAACCGTTCTTCAAGCGCTAATGTAAGTTGCTCAAGCTTTTCCTCTTTACTCAGATTCGGTCTGGTATTCCGCATTATGTGACGTAATTGGTAGAGAGCTTGTTGCTGTTCGTCCTTACCTAAATGCGCTAACGCCTCGATCGGTTGCTGCCTGATGCAACGACTCCAGTGTCGGGCCGCCCGAGTTGAGGACTGAGTTCCGCTGGTCAAACGAGGGTAAATAGACGTCAGTGGTTTCAAATACTGCGGGCGATACTTCAACCCAACTGAAGCGCACCAATCCAACCATTTGAAGCCTAAAATCCGCCCACTGGTGACGATGGGAATCCATGGGGTGCGTAGGGCGTCGGCTGCGATCGCGCCGTGCATCGCCTCCGCCAAAAGCGTTTCTGTCTGTCCAATAGCGGCTAGTACCTGCTCTATCGACCAGCTAGGATCGATATAGCCAATGTCCAACTGACTACAAAGGTGACGCCAAACAAGTCCAGCGCATTTGGCATGGTGAATGTGGGGCATGAAAGCAAATTTTGTTAATTTTTGTGGTGATGGCGTAAAAAATCTCCGTAGTAATATTCCCCCATCTGCTATTCCTATCCGCTTGGGCAATCCTAATTTTTGGGCGGATAGTGGACCCCTAACGCAGTATATTCGCCAACTAGGGCTAACTTGCTTCAGTGGTTTTTCGTATCCTACCCCTGTACTGAAGATATTCACTTGCTCGGCCTGCGCCACCCGTTCCGGCAAGGCGCTATTAAGCAGTGTGCCAATGCCCACAAAAACAGTAGAACTCGCTTGATCAAATACGCCTGGTAACAGCTTCCGCCATAGCCAAGGGTTGAGTTGATCCCCGAAGTTACTCAGTTGATCGCGGCGTTGGTAGTAAATGAGTCGCATAGGGAATGGGAAGACGAGAAGAGTGGGAGGAGGAGGGGATGGGGAGGATGGGGGAGCATAGGAGGTCGGGAGAGATAGGAGGATGGGGAGATGGGGAAGATGGGGAGGGAGGTATGTAGTGACACAATTTATTGTGTTTGGGGAGGAGGAGTAGATGTTTCGCAGGGTGGGCAATGCCCACGGGCTTTATACTGTTCCAGTCTATGAGTTACAATTTCTACCGACATGAGGCAAAGGGCCTAAATCTTTTCTAGGTCTTTAGTCCTAAACCTTTGGCAGACCTAGGCCATGTAAGCAAAAGGCGAATCGCCAATGAAACTAGCTCGCCCTACTGCCTTTTTTTTTCAAGGCGTTTAGCCTCCTCGTCAGGCTCAATTTCGTTCTAAATCGATAGACCCCTTTCAAAAGGGTTTTTCGCCCTTGATGCCGATTAAATCTCCAGTAGCTGCGTTGTAGGACTATTTGTTGAGACCAGGTGGAACTTGTGCGCCATTGATAGTAAGTGGGGGCGGCGACATCTTCCAGAAACTGACGCCAGTGCTGGGTGATGTTAGCGGGTTGGATGGCTTGGGCTCGACGAAGGCCATTTTGGATTATGGCTTGATGGAGGCTGCGATCGCGCTGTAATTGTTTCAAGGCTCCTATCAAGTCAGCGATTGAGTTGACTTCTAAATAGTCCAATTCATGCTGACGTTCAGCTCGGTAAGCGGATTCCGGTCCTAATACGGCGGGGGTTCCGGCCAACCAAGCGTTGTAGAGTTTGGTGGCGGGTTTGCTGCGGTATTGCTGATACAGTTGGGTTTGACGGCGATCAAAACTCCGAACAGCAACCACGACATCGATTTGACTGTAATCATTCCAGCGCGTGTCTAGGGTGTGATGGCTATCCCAGTTGTTTGTATTGACTACGGGGCGCCACTGCAGCCCCAGTTCCTGGAGTTGTTTGGCCCAATTGTCATGCTTCAGTTCTGGCGCCAGGTTATTAGTATGGCCAAAGAAAGCGACAGTTTCTATGCGAGCGCCCCGCGATGGGTCACGGGGAATCAAGCCCGGTTGCGGCCAATGGGGCAGGAAATAGCTGTGCTTGTGAGTTAGGGACTCTACAGGATTTTGCACGATATGAAGTTGAGCATAGGGATAGGGGAGAGCCTCTGCCTTCAGGCAAATCAGCAGTAAGTTTGAATTGGGTTTGAGCAGGGGGCGATGGGTCTGCAGGATATTGCGATGAACCAACATAATGCCCTCTGTCGGTAGAGTATCCACCAACTGACAGGGAAAGTTATCCGCTTTAAGACGTAGGTAGGTTTGCAATGTCCAAGCGTAAATACCCAATCCGAAACCCGACCAATTTTCATCCGTGCATTGCGGAATGTAGGCAGGCCAATAGCGTTTAGGGATGTAGAAGTAAATGGGTGGAAAATTCTGCAGCAATTTCATGACGGGAGTCATCTCGTTACGCAGATCATTCCCGTTTTAGTCAATCCATGGCGGATTTTTATCCAGCGTCATTCTGCCGTTGCGTTTGCTCCGCCACCCACCGCCGAAATTCCCTTAGCGCTCTACTCCGGCCAATAACTCGACTTCGCTCAACGTAGATAGAAATCGCTTCAATGATGCATAGACTACCCACTGCCTCCCCCCCAGCCTCAACCGTTGTTCTAATTACCGGTTGTTCATCTGGGATTGGCCGGGCTCTGGCGGAGGAATTTAACCATCGAGGATATCGGGTGTACGCTACCGCTCGAGAACTGTCAGCGATTGAAGATCTAGCCGCCAAGCAGATTAAAATTGCTCGCCTGGATGTGACGGATGAACCTGAGATTGCTGAGGCCGTGCACCACATCCTGACCCAGGAAAGCCATATTGATATTCTGGTGAACAATGCAGGCTATGGCGCTATGGGCCCGCTTCTGGATATCTCCAAAGCCGCCCTGCAGCGACAGTTTGAGACCAATGTTTTCGGTCTGATGAGTCTAGTTCACCAGGTGACGCCGGCAATGATTGATCAGGGGGGTGGGGTGATTGTCAATATTGGCAGTATTTCTGGCATATTTCCCACCCCATTTTCGGGGGCTTACTGCGCCTCTAAGTCCGCCGTCCATACCCTCTCTGATGTGTTACGGGTTGAACTCGCTCCGTTTAATATTGATGTCATCACCGTTCAACCCGGCGCAATTCAATCGAATTTCGGCAATGCGGCGACTGAACAGCTTGAAGGAATTCTTAAACCGGATTCTGTTTATGGGGAGTTGGAAGAGGGAATTCGCGATCGCGCCAACCTATCTCAGCTCAATGCTCTTTCAACAGAAGCATTTGCAAAAATACTAGTGACTCATATGCAGAACGGAAGATCCCGAAAACCCATCTTACGCATCGGCAAACAAAGCATTCTATTGCCATTTCTCAAACGCTGGCTACCGGTTCGATGGCTAGATCAACTTCTGATTAAACGATTTCGGTTAGATCGCCTAAGGGGGAAGAGAAAAAGTAACGATCAGTTTTAACTGTAACTACTCCAAAAGCCATGGGTATCGCTGAACGCACTATGAGGTATGGGCCCTTATCGTTACACAAGTCCCTAACAGGATTCAGAGCGTTGACTTAGAACACGGTAATATGAACTTAGACTGAGCAATTTTGAGAGGGCGTAGCGGCAGTTGTGAAGCACTGTTCTGTTCTACATGTCAGATTTATCGAACTGGCTTATCGAACTGGGTCAAGCTGAACCCTTGATCGGGTTTTTCGCCTTAATGTGACAAATGATAGGGAAGGTAAATGAGTCGAACAAAACAGCAAGGGAGACTGTTAAGAGCAGGTTTTCTGAACGTGTTAGCGATCGCTTTCGGCTCAGTCACGTTAGCGTCAGCTTGCGCCATTGCCCCAATCCGGTCGTCTGCAAACTCCGAGTTAAAGATCTCCGATATACTTACTAACCCAAGCGACGGCATGCCGGTCACAGTGCGCGGCAATATTTTCCAAAAAGTGGATAACGAGAACGAAGAAGAATACATTCTTGCCGATGGTGTTTACGAAATCACCCTAGAAATCTACGAAGAAAACTTTAGTATTGCTTCCGGCTCCCTGATTGAAGTGTCTGGAGAAGTTGATCTAGAGTCCCAAAACCTCATTCAACACGAATCGCACCCCGAGACAATTGAGATTAACGTCTATCAGTACGACGTGATTGAGCCCTAGGGGGAGTGGGGAAGGGGAGATGGGGAAGATGGGGGAGATGGGGGAGATGGGAAAGACTGAGGAGTTTGAGATACGACAAGTCAAGTTTAGAGGAGATAGTGAAAAGGAATAATCAATTCCCAATCGCCCAATCGAAAATCCAAAATCTAAAATCTTCTCCCCCCTATCCTCCCCATCTCCTCTACTCTTCCCAGATCTCTAGCCTCCAGCTGAGAGCACAAACCGGCGATTGATCGGCATCGCAGGTCTGGCATTGATTCCGGCGGCATTGATGAACTTAACGATTTGGGCGGCTGACACCTCGATCGGCTGCTTAAAAACAATCCAGTTCACGATTTCAGAACAGGGGGGCGTAGTCAAGGAGCCGTAGTAGCGATAGAAACCGCCTTTGTCTTCTGGCAGCAGTTCCGATGCATCTACAGAAACACCCCTTACTGATCGCTCGGGACCGGCTGATTTCGGCATCTTATCCCAAATCGGACTTAATGTCGGGTTGTCTGAACCGCCCCGCTTCATAAATACGCCTAAGACCGCCAAATTCCCAGTTTCTTGGTTTCTGTGAACCAGGTGGACTTCCATATCGTACGGGCTCCCTTCCACCAGGTGTTCACTGGGTTTGTGGAAGTGAAATTGCAAGAGCTCGTAGTCCTGTCCATCCAGTTTTAGGTAGCTGCCGGGTTCGTAGTTGACTTGGATGGTATGTCCATTGTTGATCAGTTTGAGGGGAGAGTCTTGATAGCTAATTTCTATCTCGCCCAGTTCTGCAGGGATTGATGCATTCAAGTCAATGGGAGATTGATACTCTCCACTCACGCAGACTTGAAAATCAGGGGAAAGTTCACTCCAATATTCCGGGCCTTCTCCGCCGATATACCCCCACTGGGAACTTCCAGGCTCTTCTGCGTTAACAATTGATTGTAGACTAGCGCCCAATAAGCCTACACCGATGCCTGAAAGAGAATACTTGAGTAAAGTCCGTCGATCCATAATTCAGATTGCTCCTGATTCATAACTTGTATTCGACAGCAAAGAGACCGATCGGTCTCGTTTAGCCATTGCAATAGCAATAAAATGCGATAGCGATCGCTTTAGCTTTCCGTTGTGATTAATTCTGCTTTATCTGGATAGTCGAATAGTATCAAGTTTAGGGGCAAGACTGCGTCGAATAATTGTCACTTTGAGGGCATGACATCTGTCATATCTTTGTTTGACTGGCGGCAACGTTAGATCATCAGATCATCCGCAAGGATAGATACTGACGCAGTTTTGCAAAACAGCTTAAACTGTGCAGCGTTGGATAACTGATTAAGTCCTAGAAACCTTGGATGTGGCGCGTTACTTTTTGTTGACGCTGCTGGTGAATCTAACACACATTGACGGGTTCACCGTCCTGAATCTCTGGGGGTTTTGCCTTGGCTTCCATTTTGTCTGACATTTAGTTTTTTCTGCCATCCATAGAAAGCCCCAACAGACGATCCCTTAGTAGGAAAAAGAAGCAGGAAAAAAAGCCCGATTGCAGCGATCGCAATAATCAATGCAACGACGACAACCGTTGTATCCATGCCAATACCTTACTGTTTGGGGATAGTCATCCACACCAGCCAATATTATGGCGATTTAGATCAGGCAACCGCAACAAGATCTCTGATAAGTTTTGCCCAAGAATTAATAATGTATTTTCCCAAAACGACTCCACTCCATTGGAACAGGTTCCGCCGCATGAACCCATGCCTCCTCAGCTAACCCAGACGAGCAATCCTCAATGGCGAATGTCTTCAGGTTTTGTTAAGATTTCTGAGGATCTCGCTATAAAGCAGGGCCAATATATCTGTTCGTTACTTTTGAGCTAGCTTGTGAATCTGCCCTCTTTCATTTGGCTTTGGCGTATCGCAGCTTGGTCGATGGGATTTACCATCGCCTTTTATCTGGGACTCGCTGCTGTTGGCTTAGTACTCGGAATCCAGCGACGCCAGGTCGGCGTCAAGCCCTGGCGATGGTTGCGATTCCTGCACTATGGCATGGGGCTTATTTTGGTGGCGTTAGTCTTGGAACTGTTGACCATTGGGATTGTCGGCACACTTGGACATTTCGGCAGCCTGGGCCACTCCTGGCATCTCCCGGCTGGCCTGACAGTGGTCGCCCTAACCTTATTGTCCGCCTGGGCTGCTAACCGCATTCATCCTCAACGCCCTTGGGCTCGACCTCTGCACTTAGGTTTGAACGGCATATTGTTTGTAGCGCTTGCATTAGTCTCTTGGACAGGCTGGAGCGTCGTCCAAAAATACCTACCCTAGTTTAAGGATCAGCAGTTTCATAACATCCGACCTATCACCCTCATGCTCAAAACCTGTCCTTACTAAGTTTCCGAAGCTTTGTTAGATAAAGACTTTAGGGCGAATGGCTAATTTTGTCGCGGATCGTTGCCAAAGCCCTATCCTGAAGGAGCTTTATCGATTTCCACCATCACACGGAACTAATGCCTAAATGTTAGGGTAATCAAAGTCCATTTTCTAGTATTTCGACCGAGTAAAACGAGGTTGCCAAAAAAACACTCCGGGTCAGTAACCCGGAGCACAAAGTTACAAGAGTTTTGACAGTCAATCAATCAATCTACTTATTGCTCCAGCAAT
>JASJDH010000063.1 GCA_030065175.1 Leptolyngbyaceae cyanobacterium MO_188.B28
AGATGGGGGAGATGGTGGGGATGGGGGAGATAAGTGCGCGCAAATCCAAAATCCAAAATCCAAAATCCAACCTGTTTACTCTCTGTACTTTGAAGTTGAAGACACAGGCCCCGGTATCGCCTCTGAGGATATCGCAACGCTGTTCAACGCCTTTGTCCAAACGAAAACGGGACAGCAATCTCAAGAAGGGACGGGGCTGGGGCTCACCATTAGCAGTCAATTTGTCAATTTGATGGGGGGAAATATTACCGTTGACAGTGCTTTGGGTAACGGTTCAACCTTCAAGTTCAATATTCAGGTCGGATTGGTCCAGTCCACAGATAGGGAAAAGACTCAGACTAATCGCACCGTCGTTAAGTTAGCTCCGAATCAGCCGGACTATTACATTCTAGTGGTGGAAGATAATCCGGTGAACCGTCAAGTAATGGTCAAATTACTGACCTCGTGTGGTTTTCAAGTCCGGGAAGCGGTCAATGGCGAGGAAGCTGTCGCCTTAATGGACAGTTGGATCCCCGATTTGATCTGGATGGATATGCAGATGCCCGTGATGGATGGGTATGAGGCGACGAGGTTGATTAAGGCGGGAGTCGGGGGAGCAGGAGCAGGAGGAGATGGGGGAGATGGGGGAGATGGGGAGGTAGGAGAATTTAGAGTTCGGAATTCGCAATTCGGAATTCATAAGGATTGGGGAGATGGGACGGTTCCGAACCAAAATCCAAAATTCATAGACGAGCAAAGCGAAGCTTATCGAAGAGTAAGCCAAACTCCAAATTCCCCAGTAATTATTGCTTTAACAGCCAGCGCCTTTGAGGAAGACCGGGCCAAGATCTTAGCGGCGGGTTGCGATGACATTGTGAACAAGCCGTTTCGCAAGGAGGTGATCTTTGAAAAAATGGCTCAATATTTGGGGGTGCGCTATCTCTATGCGGGTAATAAGGAGAAGGGAGAGGCGTTAAGCCAGAACCGTTTAAATAGGCAGGAATATGCGGCTAGACGAGGGCGGCAGTCTTCCAGCAGTCATGAGGGCGCCATGAACTATCAGGAGCCCCCCATAGAGTGGATTTTAGATTCTGATTAGCGCTTAACCCAAGCTGCGCCATAGAGTTTTTTCGGTCGTTTACATTTCAGAAATCACCTTATTTAGGAAGATGCTGCAGGCGGCAAATTGACTGTGGACAGTAGAGGAAGTGTCACTTTGCCGCCAGGAATAAACGCCCCAGGGCCTGAATCCATACTCAAGCGTCAACTCTTGAGCACTTCAACTATGATTAGCCCGACAAATCTGACCGCCGCTAACTCTCGTTTGGAAGTCTTGGTGCGCTCAGCGATCGCTTCTGGCGAACTGTTACCGGGGGCGGAGGCCGAAATTGATCGAGTGCTTGATAATACTTCTCTGACAGACCGAGAACTTAGGCTAATGATGATTCTTCAGGATGAGATCGCCAATGGCGATGTAAAGCGAATTACAGTATCTAGCCAACGGTTACAACCGTCTCAAATCCAGCCTCAAAAAACTAAAGTCAGCCTTCTATGCGAATAAAACAGCCGACTCGCCTAAGTCCGTATTCATGCTCTCCGTTAGCGTCTTTGTGAAGGGTAATAAATGGCGCCTAAGGTAGTAAGCCGACTTATAATTTAGTCAATGAACTATATGACGGCAAACTGTGTTCACGTTGCGTGACTTACCTAAATACAAAACCCTACTTGAACTAGCTGCGCTACATCCAGAGCTAGATATCGCTTCGGTTGAAACCTGTCTAACCTTTTTACGGACAACGACGGATGTTTATCGAGTGCTTGACGCTCACTTCGCCAGGTATGATCTGTCGATGGGTAAATTTACCATTCTGATGTTGTTATATAAGGCCGGACATGGCCTAACTCCATCTGACTGCTTGACCCCTTCGGAGTGTGCGGAGATGGCGGGGGTGACTCGAGGCACCATTACGGGCTTATTGGATGGGCTAGAACGAGAGGGGTGGATTGAGCGCCAACCCCACTCGGCGGATAGACGTCGCCTGATTGTAGTCTTGACCGACGCAGGCCAGCAATTACTTGATAAGATGCTGCCTAATCATTTCAACTTGATTAGCTCCATGATGGCTCAACTGACGGAAGCCGAAAAAGAAGTTCTCAAGTCTTTATTGGTTAAACTGCGGGCTGGCGCGATCGCGACGGCTGAAACATTAAAGACGGATTAACGCATTGTGACAAACTCTTCGGCAGAACTGGGGTGAATGCCCACAGTGGCGTCAAAGTCAGCTTTTCGGGCGCCCATTTTGAGGGCGATCGCAACTCCCTGAACAATTTCGGCGGCGTAATCCCCTACCATATGAGCCCCCAAAACCTTGTCAGTTGCCTGATGCACCACTAGCTTCATCAGGGTTTTCACCTCCATATTGGGGAGCGTGTAATACATCGGTCGGAATCGACTGCGGTAGATCTGTATGGCCTCTTCCCCGTATTGTTCCTTGGCCTCAGCTTCGGTTAAACCCACCGTCGCCGCCTCGGGAGTGGTGAAGATAGCGGTGGGGACATTTTCATAATTCATTTGCCGCGGCTTATCGCCAAAATGCGTATCGGCAAACGCTCGTCCCTCATTAATGGCGACCGGCGTCAGGTTAATCCGGTCGGTGCAATCGCCGACGGCGTATATGTGAGTCTCAGAGGTTTGGTTATATTCATTGACGACGATAGCGCCGTCCTTGACCTCAACCTGAGTATTCTCTAACCCCAAGTTTTCGATATTCGGAATCCGCCCCGTCGCTGCTAAGCTAATGGCGTCTGTAATAATTGTTTCGTTTGTTTCCCCCGTGAGGGTAATTTGCAGTCCGTTAGCAGTCTTTGCAATGGCAAGATCCTGAGCATTGTTGAGGATACGAACCCCATGCTTTTGCATTGCGGTTTGGATCTCGGTGCGTAGGTCATCGTCAAATCCGCGCAAAATCTTGTCAGCTCGAATAATTTGAGTGACTTCAGAGCCTAGGCCATTAAGAATACATGCAAATTCACAGCCAATGTAGCCGCCCCCAAGCACCACAAATCGTTTTGGCTGTTGTTTCAGGTGAAAAATTTGATCCGACGTCAGGGCATGTTCAATTCCAGGAATATCGTTGGGAGTAGAGGGTTTTCCCCCCACTGCAATCAGGATCTTCTCAGCGGTGACTTTTTGATTTCCCAAGTCAATGGTATGGGCGTCCACAAACTGACCATAGGCCCGGAAGATATCGACCTTAAAATTATCCAGCATCCGCTGGTAAATACCGGTTAGACGCGTCACTTCATTGGTCACCGAGGTGATCATTTTTTCCCAATCCAGCGTACTCTCTGCCGGGCTCCAGCCATATCCTTGGGCGGCTTCAAAGTGATTGGGAAAATGGGAGGCGTAAACCATCAACTTTTTAGGAACACAGCCGCGATTAACGCAAGTCCCCCCCAAATCGCTATATTCGGCAATGCCTACTTTGGCGCCGTATTGGGCGGCTCGTCTAGCCGTGGCGATGCCCCCCGATCCCGCCCCAATTACAAACAGATCATAATCGTAACTCATGATTTCTCCCAATCCCCTTGTTGAACAATAACTGTCAGGGATGACGGCTCCTCCCTTAACAACACCAGGAATGGAAGCTGAGCGCCCCCATCCCTGGTTGTTGCGAATCACTCTGGCATCAGCACATGATGCAACCGCTGCGAATGATGCAACCTATGCAACCGCTGCGGGTTCGGCGGACACTTTGGCCCCTTTCAGATAAGCCAACATGGTGTCAGCATCAGAGACTTCGAACGGATCGGTGGGGCAGTTATCACCGAAGTCAGGCTCGACGAAAATCTTCTCAATTTTGCCGTCATCCACCACCATGGAATAGCGCCAAGAACGCATACCAAAGCCCAGGTTAGACTTGTCTACCAACATTCCCATTTTGCGAGTAAATTCGCCGTTTCCGTCAGGCAGCAAGAAAATATTATTGACCCCTTGCTGTTTGCCCCATTGGAACATGACAAAGGCGTCGTTAACTGAGAGACAATAGACAGCGTCAACCCCCTGGGCTTTAATTTCATCATAGAGTTCTTCGTAGCGGGGCAAGTGGGTTGAAGAGCAGGTAGGCGTGAAGGCTCCTGGTAGAGAAAAGACCACGATTCGCTTACCGCTGAACAGCTCCTGGGTAGTGCGGTCTTGCCAACGGAAGGGATTTGGACCAGGGACAGACTCATCTCTGACGCGGGTCTTAAATACGACGTCGGGGACTCTTTGGATAACAGTCATATATTCCTCTCTAGCGATTAAGTGGGTGTGATTGAATCAGAGCGATGCAAGAGATGCCCGTTTGTCAGGCATGTAGAGCATAAACTGTTCTGTGAGTAAGCAGCTTGTGACTGCGCTTATTCGTTCTTTTCTAAGAATAATTCTAACTTAAGAATAATTCAATAGTAAAAAATACTTATTTTCAGGAATTCTTAATTACCCTATCTGATTCTATATTTGGAAATAGTCTATTCTATGATAGATATAGTTGGCAGAATTGATGGTAGTCCAAGCAAATGAGTAAGCAGTCGGTAGACGCCGTTGTCCAAGCTTTGAAATCTAGGGCGTTAAGGGTTACGCCTCAGAGATATGCGGTTTATGCAAATCTTTTATCCCGCACCGACCACCCCACCGTTGAGCAACTGCTGAATGATCTTAATCGAGATTTTCCGATTTCTTCTCAAGCGACGGTCTATAGTTCACTGCAAGCGTTGCGGGAAGCCGGTTTAGTGCGAGAAGTGCTGCTGGAAGAAGGGGTTTCTCGATATGATGCGAATGTCGACCCCCACCACCACTTCCGCTGTCAGCAATGCGGCGCCATTGAAGATGTTGCTTGGGATACCTTTCAAGCCCTTGATCTCAGTCGGCTTCGTCCTGGACTTCAGCCGCAGGCGTATGAAGTGACGGTGTATGGAGTCTGCGATCGCTGCCATAACTAGCCCCTACCGATGAAAAATAAATCGCCCATGGCTTCTTCCCTGGTAAACCTAAGAAAATTTATAAAGGTATCATTTTATACATTAATTTGCCGTGCTCAACTCACTGGCAGTCTTTGTTGAATCCTCGCGATTATCTCTAGAAAAGTCCGAATTTAATATTCTTAGGTCGTCTTCGTAGGATTTTTCATGCTTGGATACTGAGTGTGAAGTATGTGTAATCATCCCGTATAAGTACGGTTTTGCCACGCAGGATCCGCAGTGGGTGTAATGCAGTTTTTTCACCTGACGCTAAGCCTTGCGTCATAACGGTTTTAGGATGGAAGGGTTGTATTTAAGAAATTTACCTGGAATACGCTGGTCAATTTTTCAGCTTCCAGGACCTTAAAGTATTTGTGAAAACCCCTATCGAAGGATTAACCTGTAATAGAGATATGATCTATCGTCGCATTTAGGCGGTAGCCTAACTGTTATTCAATTCTGGGGATTATTAGGTGCATTTCCAAATTCCTTGAAATTGAAGGGTGTGTATTACTAAAATCTCTAGCATTCGAGCGGTAAACACTGGTAAACTCATTCCCTCCAACTCCAGCGATCAATGCTGCCTGCTCGAATAGGGATTCCCTTAAGCCATAACACGATTTAATGAGGCGAAAAATCTTTTAAGAGAAGGGTGAAAGTCTTATCGGATTAATCATCCAGAATCCATAAAACAGCAATATAAGCTGGGGGATGGACGCTATCTCAGCAAGAATTTCCCGCTTTAGGGGGAAGTCCCTTGAATACATTAACAGTGGCTATCCAATTTCCAAGATTAATGGGTGCATTCGGAGTCTATTCCGTCTATTGGAAATGAATAGGCGTAATTAATCAGACAGACGCAACAACACCTTTTGTTGTTCAGACTCTAGGCGTAGGGAGATTGTTCGCCGTAGCAACTTCTTTATCAGAGAGTCTTTATGTCCAATTAATTTGTCCACTGTATTGCTCAATTAATAAGCGCCGTCTTTGTCACGACGGTCTCCAGTCGATTCTTATTCCCATATGAGCACAATGGTTTCCCCTGGCTTCTATTTTCAAGGGCAGGAATTGCCTCAAAAACTCAGCCAAGCTTCCCAAGGGATAGGCGCAGGCTACTGGCGTTGTCAGCTTGCATCCTCCTCGGGAGCCAACCGCATGAATGCCTGGTATCTAGCGCTATCAAAGGGGCGGATTATCTTTTCAGGCGCTCAGCAACTTTCCTGGGCGCTTCTGCTACAGACTTTGCAGCGCTATATCCCCCGGTTACGGAGTGACGCCGCTAAGCAGGAAATTTTCGCGTTGGAGCAACGATCGCCAGCCTTAGAGCCCGAAAGCTTAGTTAACCGGCTGGCTGAAATGTATGAACAGGGCTTAGTAAACCGTGAAGAAGTGGCTGGAGCGCTCCGTCTGAAAATATTATCCGACTTTGATCAGCATCTATTCAACTCTTCCGGGCAGGCTGACTTTTTACCGACGCCGGAATTGACTATTCACACTCCACTGTTGGGATTTGAAGTAGAAACCTTAATCGCCGAAGCCCAGAAACGACAGATTTTATGGCGTAAATTACACACTCAAATCCCTTCCATGGAAGCGATTCCCATCCTAAACACCCAAGCCACGGAACATTCAAACTTTACCGTTGAACAAAAACGGCGTTTGGAGGGATTGGTGCGAAGCGGTAAGACCCTGAGTAGCACCGCCTTTGCGTTGGCGCAGGATCCCCTGGAGGTCGCCAAGGTCTTCTCTAAGCTGATTAGCAATGGCTTAGTCACCCTTGATTTGCCTGGTTGCGCGGCGGCTCCTGAGATCCTGATCGTGGATGATTCCCCTCTTGTTTTGAAGCAATTTGAGCGGTTAGTCACCAGTTGGGGATACCAGGTAAAAGTTTCCCAGAGTTCGGTGTCAGCTATTCCCGCCATGTTGCTTTCCCATCCCGCAATTGTTTTCCTTGACATTAATATGCCAGGCGTGAACGGATTTGATCTGGTTAAAAAGATTCGACGTCACCCTAAATTAGCCTCTATCCCGTTGGTTATGTTGACGGCTGAGAAAACCCTTTCTAATAATTGGCGGGCTCAATGGAGCGGGTGTCGATTTTTGACAAAGCCGCTGACGCCGAAAGAGGTGCCGGATTTTCAAGTGGAACTGCGTATGTTGTTAGAAGAATTGGCTCCGCTCCATAGACAAAATCAGGTTGAGAGCAAACCTGTTTATCGACTTGAGAGCAGTTCAACCTAGGGGGAAAGACTATGCGATTTTTGATCATTGACGATAGCGCCGTAGATCGACGGTTTTTGAAGTCTTTATTAGAAGCCCTAGGCCATCAAGTTGACGCTTGTGAAAGCACATCAGGGGTGATTGAAAAATTGGCCACAGGTAAGTATGCATCTGTGTTTTTGGATATTGTTATGCCAGAACAAGATGGGTATAAATTCCTCAGAAGATTGAGGTCGAATCAGAGTACGGCGAGCCAGCATGTGATTTTTTATTCCAGTAAGAAAACCTTAGTGGAAATCAATTATGGCCTCAACCGAACCGGAGCCAATGATTATTTAACGAAGCCAACTAACCGTGAGCGGTTGGAACAAGCCTTACAAAAAATATGATTTTTTATGATTATTAGTTACTCATGAATAATCTTACAGATACCGATGCGGGGTCTCTATCCTCTCAACTCCTGCATAATCGTTTTATCCTAACGACTGTGGGGGATCAGCAACTGGCGTTCCCGTCTCCATGGGTCGCTGAAATTATGCTGGTCGAGCGCTCTCGGATCCTATCTTTACCCTTCTATGGCCCGATGTTTTTGGGGGTTGTCCACCACCAAAGCGACATCGTTCCCCTTATTTCTTCCCAGGTGGTTTTACCGGAGAAATCTAATCAGCCTGTTCATCATTCTCTGATGAAAGAAACGTTGAATATCATCCGTTTGGGGTCTACCGTGGGTGAACTTGCTGGTGTTGGCGTCGTGGTTGAACGAGTATCAGGCAGTGTTTCTGAGGCTCAGATAGCAACCTCGGAGCCGTCCATTCACCGATTCAAGCTGCAAGATATGTCAGATCAAGTCTGGCGGCCAAAGCGATGGCCGCCCAAGACAGATGGATGAATCAAGATAGTCGGGGTTGGCATTGGCGCTGGGTTTTGAAGCCGTCCAATATTCAAACCAATCACATTCTTTTCAACTCAGGTTTTGACGAGTATTTTTAGGTTTTCCCATGACGATGACTTCTCCAAAACTCCCATCGCGGTCTATCCAGGAGACTCCTTCCAAGCAAGGGAGCCCTTGGGGACGGTTCATTCCAGGAAATTCGACCGTTAAGCAAGGGGTTCGTCCTTTTTGGGCAGGGGTTCGTTTCAAGGCTACTTGCTTGGCGATTACGGTTGGCGTGCTTCCCATTGTGGTCATTAGCGCAGCGGGTTATTTCATGGCGGATCGTACGATCCGGGAACAGGTTGAACTCAGACAGAAACTTGATGCGGAATTTCTGGCGACCGATGTCAGTCGGTTTATGTTTGAACGGTATGACGATATCCGTTCGTTAGCCCAACAAGCTATTTTGGTGAATGCTGATCTCCGCGCTAGAACTACAGCGGCCGAGGAGGAACGTTTTCTAAATGCTTACCTTGAAACCTATGAAGAAATTTATGACAGTGTCGCCTTCTTAAACACAGACGGGGATGAAATTGCCACTACGGGAGAGACAATACACGAAAATCATCGAGATGATGATTACTTTCAAGCGGCTCTAAGGGGAACTCCCTATATTTCTCAGCCCCGTTTTTCTGATGCTGTTGGGGAATATGTCATCTATCTTTCCGCCCCGGTCAAGGATAGTGTTACTGAGCAAATTATTGGGGTGGTAAGGACCCGAATGCCAGTCTCCAGGATTGAGGAATTTATTGCGGATTTCGAAAAGATTGGTGAATTACACTTTGCGGATGCTAACGGATCTATTTTTCTGTCAACAGAGGCTTATGGGGAAGCGGCGGCGGAGTCTGGAAATCTAAGTTTACATATCAATCAGAATGCGGATGATTCCTATCCGGGATTAGCAGACTTACGGAAAACGGCGACCTCAGGGATATTGAATTCGGTTGACCAATTGGATGGCGAACAAGAAATGCTGGGCTATGCCAGGACGCCTAGATTAGGTCAGTTGCCTACCTTGGGCTGGTTTGTACTGGTGGAAGCCGATTTAGAGGAAGCATTTCAGCCCCAGCAAAAATTGAAACGGACATTCACCTGGGGAGCGCTGTTGAGTATTGCGTTCATTGGCGCTGTGTCTGTGGTTATTGTCAACCGGGGGGTGAAGCCCATTCTAGCGGCGGCGGCGGCGGTAGAGCGATTTGGCCAAGGTGATTTCAGGTCTCGATTGACGGTGCGAGGCACGAGCGAAGTTTCTACCCTCGGACTTAATGTTAATTATATGGCTGACCAGCTGGAAGGGTTGTTGAGGGCCCTGCGTCTAAAGGCGGAGCAGCTGGTGCGACAAAATGACGCCCTATCGGAGTTGGCCCAAACAGATGCGCTGGTGCAGGGGAACGCTAAAGCGACGGCCCGCGCCTGCACCGAAGCTATTGCTAAAACTCTGGATTTAGAACGGGTGAGTATTTGGCTGTACAACAGCGATCGCAGCAAATTGATCTGTGTGGATCAGTACGAGCTAAGCCTGGAATATCATTCTGAGGGTGAAGTGCTGTATGCGATTGATCTGCCGGAGTACTTTTTGGCGTTGGAGTCTGAACCGTTGATCGCCACTGATAATGTCGCGGTCAGCCCCATCCATGAATTGCTTTCGGTGGATTTGGTTTCCCCTGACACCCAAGCCATTTTAAATGCCCCCATCCAACTGGCCGGTCGGATCGCTGGACTGATCCGCTGCGATCGCGTTGGGGAGACGGAATCCTGGCAAGCGGAGGAGCAGTCATTTGTGATCTCAGTGGCCAATCTGGTTTCGATTGCGGTGGAGAGCGAATTGTTGCAGCAGGAGGTGAGCCATCTACTCGATGTGGTGTCTGATGTGGAAGAGGGGAATTTAACCACCCAGGCTGAAGTCAGCGATCGCACCACAGGCCTGGTCGCCGACATCTTCAATCGCTTAATTGAAAGACTCGGCGACGTCCTGAATCAAGTGGTGCAGGCGGCGCTTCAGGTATCAGAAGGAGCTAACCAGCAGAAACGAATGGCGAACGTTGTAGCCGCCAACGCCGATCAGCAAGCTCAAGCCGTGACCCAAGTGCTGCACCTGACCGAACAAGCTGAGCTAACCGCCCAGGGATCCGCTGAGAAGGTGAACGCCACAGGCTCCTCCCTGCGAACAGTCCGCAGCGCCTTAGAGCAAGGACAAGCCGCAATGTCAACTCTGACGGAAGGGATTGATGTCCTGCAAGAAGGAACGAATCACATCGTGCAGCAGATGAAAACCTTAGGGGAATTCGTAGGCTTAGCCGACCAATTTGTGCAGGACCAAAGTCAAATCGCATCCCTCACCCAGACCCTCGCCCTCAACGCTTCACTGGTGGCGGCCAGAGCTTCCGAACAAAGGGATCCTAGACAATTTGTCGTGGTCGCCCGTGAGTTTGATTCTATTGCAGATCAAGTGAGTAATCTCGCCCAACAAACTAATGAGAGCCTAGTTACGTTAGAACAGCGCAGCGCCCAGATCCACAATGTTGTGTCCGTGATTGACGCAGATATTCAGAGTTTGGGCGGTCTCGTCAGGGGATTCACCCAAGGCGTGGAACAATCCGATATCGTCTTTAACAATGTTCAGAGGGTGACCGGCGAAGCCTTACGATCTGGGGAGGCGGTGGCTCAATCTAATCAAGAAATTGTCAATGCCGCCCAATCGACAGCGCAGGTGGTGCGCGACATTGCCGCCATCGCCACTAAAACCGCCGAGTTAACCCACCGGTCAAGAATGAAATCTGAACAAATTGACGCCTTATCTAAACAACTCTTGCAAAGTATTCAATTCTTCCAACTCCCCGCTGTCACGGTTGATGACGACGACCTTCAATACTCTGGCGGATCCACTGAGGAACCGGTTGAGATTAACCTACTCTGATTTCCGCCCTCTACCTAACACTCCTTATTCCAGGAATAACCTATGACCACCCTTCGACCCGATCCCCAGGCTGTTTCCTCAAAACCGGAAACCCAACGAGTCACGTCTCAGCCCGAGGCGGGTTTAGCGCCATCAAATTCTTCTCGCAAACAAGGTCTTGGCAAACGTCCTAAGCTGAGTATCCAAACCTTGGTTGTCACCTCTTTTGTTGTGCAAATTGTGGCTGCCGTAGGATTAATTGGGTGGCTTTCCCTGCGGAATGGACAGAAAGCAGTCAATGAACTCTCTTCCCAATTGCGCTCAGAGATTACGGCTCGGGTTGAACAGCGACTCAACCATTACTTAGGCGATCCCCATCTGATAAATGAAATTAACATCGATGGCGTTCGCCTAGGGGAACTGGACTTTCAAGATATTACTCGGTTGGAGCGCCATTTCTGGCAGCAGTTGCAGCTCTTTCCCTCCACCAGCTACATCTATGTGGGCACAGAGCAGAATATCTTTAGCGGCGCAGAGCAAGTGCCCGACGGTCTACCCAATGTCGCCTATTGGACAGGCGCCTCGGTTGATGGCGGCTTTGAAACCTACGAAACGGATGAAAAAGGGTTTCGTCAAAATCAACTCTCCCGCGTGCCCAATTATGAACTTTTCACTCGACCCTGGTATACCGCGGGTAAGGAGTCTGAGGGGGCGGTTTGGGGCGATATCTACGTTTGGGCTGCGCCCTACCCAAATGTTGCGCTACCCGCGGTTAGCCCTATTTATGATTCTGCTGGGAAATTGCAAGCAGTCTTTGCAGTGGATTTGTCTCTCCTAGCGATGGGAGATTTCCTGCAGACCTTACAAGTAGGCGAAACTGGACAAGTGTTTATTATGGAGCGGGATGGGTTGTTAGTGTCCACTTCAACCGTAGATCCCCTCTTTACAGAAACAAACAATCAACAAAAACGCCTGCCGGCCTCCCAGAGTCAAAGTCCGCTCGTTCAAGGAGCCGCCCGGTTTCTAAAACAGAATTTCGGCGATCTCAACGTGATCTCCAGCCCGCAATCCCTTAGCTTCGAGCTGGACGGGAAACGTCAACACCTACAAGTCACTCCCTATCAGGATGAGTTCGGTCTGGACTGGTTGATCGTTGTCGCTGTTCCGGAAGCGGACTTTATGGTGCAAATCAGCGCCAATACCCGAAATACCATCCTACTGTCCGGCGTCGCTTTGGTTTCCGCTATCATTCTGGGAATCATCACATCCCATTGGATTACGGCTCCGATTACGCGGTTGAGTCGAGCCTCAGAAGCGATCGCGGGCGGCCAGCTCGATCAGATGGTAAAAGTGGACGGGGTAGGCGAATTGAGGGTGTTAGCGCTCTCCTTTAACCAGATGGCTCAGCAATTACGACAGTCATTTATGGCGTTAGAAGCCACCAACGAAGAGTTAGAACGACGGGTTGAGCAGCGGACAGCCACGCTTCATGAAGAAGGACAGATGTTGCAACGAGAAGTTAAACATCTGCTCGATGTGGTTTCTGCGGTAGAGGATGGAGATTTGACGGTAGAGGCCCAGGTTAGCTCCCATGCAACGGGATTAGTCGCAGACACCTTAAACCGCTTGATCGAACGATTAGGCAAAATCATGGCCACCGCCTTAAATACCGCTGGATTAGTTAATCAAGGGTCTGAAAAGCTGGACCAACTCTCTAACGCTGTGGCTGATAATGCTCAAAAGCAAGCCCAGTCTGTCGCCCAGGTTCAAACCTTAATGGAAAATGTGAATAACCTATCCCAAGATACCGCCCAACAAGCCATGGCGACTGATGAGGCTGTCCAACTGACTCAGGCGGCGATTAACCATGGGCAACAGGAAATAACCACGATGGCCACTGGGATTGGGGTTCTTCACAAGGAAACCGATCAAATTGTTAAACGGGTTCAGACTCTAACAGAATACGTTGAATTGGCGGCTCGGTTCGCCAAAGACCAAAAGCGCACTGCAGCTCAGACGCGGGTGCTGGCGATGAACGCCTCCATGCTGGCTACTCGGGCGGCGGGACAGCAAGATCCGGGGCAATTTGCTGGGATTACCCGTGAATTTGAAACCATCGCCACCCAAGTGAATAATTTAGCGGTTCAAACCAACCAAAGCCTGGTTCTTCTGCAACAGCGCACGGATCAAATCCAGACGGTGGTGTCTGGTCTGAACCATGACACCCAAGAAATTAGTCAACAGGTCCATGGTTTCACCATTGGCGTGGATCAATCTCGTGAAGTATTCAACAACATTAAGGCTGTTACTGAACGCGTGGCGGAGATGGGACGCCAAGTGACCGAATCGAGTCAAACCATCGCCCAAGCCGCTCAAAATAGCTTAGAGTCGATTCGCGACATTTCTGAGATTGCCGCTGAGACGTCAAATCGGGCCAATATGACTAAGGAGCAGTCGCAACAGATGGATTTTCTGGCCCGAACCTTGCTCCAAAATATTGATTTCTTTGAGCTACAGCCTGGTCAGCCTGTAGCGGAAGACTCAGTTGAGTCGCCCCCCCCTCCCCCCCTGCTGCTGGAACAAGAGCCCCAGAACGGTAAACCCCCCTCTCCTGCGTCGTCGGATGATCTTTAAAGCCCCCTGAAGTAAGGCCTAATACAGTTAAATTTAAATTTTCTATTTCTTCTCTTAAAGCGATTTCTCCAATTCTCAAGGGTGTTTCACAATTCCCAAGGGTGTTTCACTACGTAAGCGTCTGGTAAACCACGGAAATGAATTTCTGATTATTCCATACCTCACATCTGAGCCCCCATTCGCTCAGTAACACTGTTAATACCTATAGTTCACAGGGCAAATCATGTCGATTTCAGACGCTAATCCCCAAGAAGGAGCTGACGCCATTGCTGAAGCGTTGCTGCAACAGGAGCTCAGCAGCCTGTTTGCACTGGATACCCAGAACTATCTTCAACAATATAGTCAGATTGCTCAGCAACTTCAGGCCTCCTCTTGGAAAATCAATATTCAGGAACTCTATCGTTGCATTCACACCATTAAAGGGGGTGCTGTCACCGTGGCGGCTGAAGCCGTTTTGTTGGTCGCTACAGCGCTGGAGGATTTACTGTCGGATTTGCGCTATCTGGATCCAGCGCCCCCCCTTGAGGATGGAGAACTTAGCCAAGCTTTGTTGGAGGCGGGGGAACTTCTAACGGGAACCCTTGAACATCAGGGTTCACAGGACCAAACGATGGATCAAATCGAGCCCATATTGGCGCGAATTCATACGCTGCACGAGCAGATTCAACGTCGGTACCTACCGCAATGGAATGAACAGAAACAACTTCACCAAGAGTTTGCTGAACAAGGATTAGATTTGGTGGTGTTGGATTTAGAAATCGCCCTGGAACAATTACCGGACCAACGGCCCATTATAGAACCCACCATTAAGGTCGCCCAGCAGACCTTAGCCCAACTCCAACAAGTGGGGCAGGATTTAAAATTTGCTGCTGGATGGAACGCCTTGCTGGAACGAGGCCAAGAGTTACTTACGCGCCCAGAACTGGCTATATGGCGTTCTCATTGGCCACAGCTATTCCACGCCCTGAAGAATTGCGCCAAGAAAAGCGGGGAACCGGTTGTCTTTGAGTTTACCCAAAGTGACGCTCCTCCAGTAATAGACCAACCCTCCTCGCCTATTGAGGCAAGCGATATTTTTTCCGCTTGGGGGGAACCTAATATCAATTCAGTCCAAGCAGACGCATTCCTGGCGGACGGCGCTCATCCAGAAGACTTGGCCGACGTCAACCTCTTTTTGGATGATCTAAGCTCCCTTGAAGATCTTGCAGTCCCCGAAGTTGAGGATCAGTCAGATCGCCTGACGCCAGACGAAGAATTGGCGAATTTTAACGAAGTTGGGGATTTTTTGAATGACCTTGGGATCCTTGAAGAGGAGTCCGAACTCGACCCGTCTCTCCCTCCAGAGATATCGACTTTAAACAACGGGCCCGTTAATTTTGAGGATCTAGGAGAATTCTTCAATCAGCCTAGCCAAGTGGATGATTGGTTGACGCCGACTGACGCCGATTCATTTTCGGAACCTGCTAGTCAACCCGATGACTTGCCCAATTTAAGTCAAGTGCAGGAGTTACTTGAGCAGTCCAGTAGACCTGATAATTTCCCTGAACCCCTGACTCAAGTTCAAATACAAAAGCCCGGCGTTGATCAACCCAAAACGCTCCAACCCGCCGCCGCCCTCGTTAACGCCTTCTCCTCGAAACCTGGGCGTCCTAGCGAATCTCCAGAGAACGTTAAAATTCCCGTGGCGTTAGAGAAACTTGATCAATCTGCGCAATATTTGGTTGAAACTCTGTTAACGGCCAGAGCAACCCAGGGATTCTCTCAAATTCTTCACAATCAGATTGCCCAACTGGTCGCCCTGGCCCAGGAAAGCGCCCAACACCTCACCCATTTGCGACAGATTCAAGATGACTACGCCCTTTTGGATACCCTCAGAAATACCACTCGGGGGCCGACGCCTGAACGCTATCGAGAGGGATACACCACCATCAATCGCCTCCTAGAAACCAGTCTGCGATTGTCAGAATTAGGGGCGGAGGCGGAAAAAACCTCCCGCCATGCAATTGAGAGTCTACAGGATTTGGACAGCGGGATTCTAAAGCTGCAAAACACGGTTGAAGAGAGTCGATTGGTTCCCTTTCAAAATCTAGGCTTCCGAGTTAGAGCCATTCTTCGAGACCTGACTACCCGATATGACAAACCTGCTCAACTATCCGTCCAAGGGGAAAGGATTGAACTAGACGTGGGCACTGCCCGAAGTTTAGAGCCCGTTCTATTGCACCTGGTTCGCAATGCCTATGACCACGGGTTGGAAACACCCTCAGAACGGATAGCCCAAGGCAAGCCAGAACAGGGTTCGATTACTTTATCCCTCCAACGTCATGGGGATAGTTTTTTACTGGATTTAATGGATGACGGACGAGGGATTGACGCAAAGGCGATTCAAGCAAGGGCGGAATCTCTGGGATTACCGCGCACCAACGTTCAAACCTCAGCGGAGTTGCTAGCTGTAATCTGTCAACCTGGGTTTAGCGCCTCAACCCAAGTCAGTGAGATTTCGGGACGAGGCGTCGGCATGGATGTGGTGGCGGCGCAAGTTGCTCAATTAGGCGGTCGACTCGGCCTTACGACTATCCCCGGCAAAGGGACCACCTTTCATCTACAGTTCTCAGTTCCTCACCTGCTTGTGTCCTGTTTATTATTGCAGGCGGGCGATCTCACCTTTGCGATTCCGACAGAAGATATCAAAACAACTGCCTTATTGGATAGTTTGAACTCTGCCCAAACTAAGGATCCCCGGTATTTGTACTCATGGACTGTCCAGGATGAAACTGGGAAGACCCCTGCTTTGGATCTGCTGGAGTATTGGCAGTCCCGCTCCGCTCCTCGTCCATTGGAGGAAACCGCGATCTGTGTTTATATCAATTCGCCGGAGGGCGCTAACGGGATTTGGTTAATTGCTGACGAACTCTTAGGCCAATCCGAACTCTTAATCAACCCCCTGCCCAATCCGCTAACCCCACCGATTGGATTAATGGGCATGAGCCTACAGACTAGTGGGGACTTAATCCCTGTCCTAGATGCGGCCAACTTGGCGAAACGCCTGCTGAACGATCCCTATAAGGATCCGACAGAATTGATTAATGATCCCTCAGAACCAGAAATTCAAGCAGCGGATCGACTAGCCCAAACCATTTTGATTGTGGATGACGCAGCCTTGATGCGGCGACGAATTGAGGCGAGTCTTACCGCCTATGGCCATACCACCCATACCTGCGCCGATGGCCGAGAAGCCTGGGGCTGGTTGCAGGAAAATCCTAACCCTCGTCTGATCATCACTGATATTGAGATGCCCCATATGGATGGCTTCACTTTGATCGATCGCTGCCGTCAAGCTGGAATGACCGCCCCGATTCTGGTGATCTCCTCCCGCTTGTCGGAGGAATGGTTTGATGAGGCCAAACGTCTAGGGGCCAATGATTACTTAACCAAAGGATTTTCCACCCTGGAGTTAATTAAAACGGTCACGTCTTTGGTCAGTCCGGCGGTATCTGTTTAAGGGCGGTCATTGGTCATTGGTCATTGGTCATTAGCCAAAAGGCTGCGAAGATATTACGCCACTAATCCAAAATCTAAAATCCAAAATCTAAAATCCAAACCGCCCTCCTGATAAATGATCCCCAACTCTCTTCCCCCAATCCTTCTGTCTTAATCATCAGATCCGTTGATCGACGTCACACCCTCCCCACATGAAGGGACTAGAATGATAAGCGGAAATGCTTAACATTTCTTAAAGTTGAGTTGTAGTGTACGCACGCTGGGGGAATGACAGCCATTTTGTTGGGTAGCTTACCATTTCCAGGTCAGAGCGGCGATCAGCTTATCAGTAAAGCTGTGAGCACTGCCATCGCCGCTCTGTTTAAGCGTACAGGGCAGCTTGAAGCGACTGTACGGGCCGAACCTGTAGCTAAACTGCTGCAGGGTAGTATCGATGGCTTCGACTTTATCGGTAAGGGCATGTTGATGTACAACGGCCTACGTATCGAAGCGATGGAACTTTATCTACAGGCCATTTCGATTGATCTTGGGGCCATTTTCAAAGGTCAAGTGGCGCTTAGGCAGTCCACTCAAGCGACTATGCGGGTTGTCTTGACAGAAGAGGACCTGACCACATCCTTCAATACTCCATTTGTGGTGGAGAAACTCCAGCGACTTCAGCATCAGGAAAATCCGCTTTACTTTAAAGAAACGCAGATGACCCTCAATCCGGATAAGTCGCTGCGAATAAAAACCCAAATTCGGGTTGGTGATTCAATTGAGTCGGTTGATGTAGATATCACAGCGCGCTTACAGGTTGAAGACCGACGCCGAATCCAATTTGTGGATGTTCAGTATGGCGGGGATGCAGCCGGTGTGGAACTGGGGCGAGCTTTGATTGAACATGTCAATACGCTGCTTGATTTGGACAAATTCGCTCTGGATGGCACTCAGCTACGGGTTGATCGAATACGTGTGAACGGCAAACAGTTGGTGTTTTACGGCGCTGCCCGGATTGATCACTTTCCTCAACGCAGGGCTAATGCTGCAGGTTGAGTTCCTGGAATGGTTCAGAGGCGGTGTCGATAACTACCTGATTGGGTTGGGCCGGTTCGCCTTTGATATCTAGTTGATAGGTTCCCTGTCGTAAACCCTCTAGATAGAATACGTCGGCTCCATCGGTAATCGACACTTGCCGCTGTTCTGAATTAATTTCGATAGCTTCAACCTTTCCGCCCACTATTGGGTCAATGCCGACATGCAATCAGCGCCAAACTGTTCAGCCAGTGCGTCCATTAAAAATTTAGGGAGGGGAATGCCTGTTTGCATACGTTCCGTACGGTTGCTTGTTTCACGTTCGCCGGGGTAGTGAATGGCTTGGTGGGGATTGAGGCGAGGGGTGGCTTTCAATTCTGCGATCGCCCGTTGCACCCCTTGCTCAAATTTTGCCAGGTCTGTCCAGGCTGATACATCTAATGCCAAAAATAGGTGGTCGGTTCCATTGGCGGCGTCATAGATGGATTTGTTGACGATACGTTGTTGATGAAATCGTGGACAATGAGAATCTAGCGTTTGGGTAGGTGGAGGATGGTGAAGAGATACGATTTTTTTGGGAGCTTAATCATCTTGAAGGGCGATCAGGAGCCGACGATGATCGTCCATAGACTAACGCCTAGGGCGATCGCGGCCAGATGTTGCGCTAAGAGACAGCGCATTGGTTGTCGGGCAATTTTTTGAGTCAGCCATATCGACAAAAAGACTCCTAAAATCAGAGTTGCGCCTTGTAGAAAGGCAATAACGGCGGGGTGAGCGACTAGAACTGGCAGGCCTTCACCGCTGAGGCCCACTGTCGCTAGGGTCACTGGCAATAGCCGCCCCCCTTCGGTTAGGCCTAACCGTAAGTAGTGGGCTAGATTGCCCGCCAGCACCAGGGGTAAATATCCGTAAGCCAATTCCACAAAGGGTCGAGGTTGAGGCGTTGAGCGTTGGCGTTGGGCGCTCAGGATTGAGGTAAGTCGATAAACCAGCGTCATACCGCCGTAAGCTGCTAGTGGAATCACCACGGGTAGACTCAGCGCCGCTAGGGAGAATCCCACATGGTTGCTAAACAGGTGTCGATCGAAGGATAAAGCCAGTACAGCGTGTAGCTCCGGTAATCGATGAAGAAAGACGCCCCCCAATAGCAAAAACAAGAGGGCTACTTCATAGGCTCGGGGAACATGGGATGTCCACAGTTCAATGCCTGGCGGGCGTAAATTCAGCTCAACTGAGCGATGGGGACAGGCTTTTAGACAGGTCATGCAGAGAACGCAATCCCGATTGTCATCCAACTGGGCTGGGTGGGAATATAAGGGGCACCCCTCAGTCTCTAGTCCTTCTCCTTTCTCGGGCCCGCCTTTATAGCATTGATAGGTGGTGCATTCCGCCGAACAAGTTCCCTGCTGCGCCCTCAGTTCAGTGATTGACAGTTTGGCGAAGAGGCCATTCATGCCGCCAATGGGACATAGATATCGACACCAAAATCGGCGCTCAAAAATGCTTGAGAAAATCATTGCGCCTGCAGTGATTAAGAGCAGAAGACAAGCGGAAAGATAGGCGGTGTTCTCTAAATCCCAGAGTTCTTCCCACATAAAAATTAGGACGAATAACCCAAATAAGAACCATCCTCCCCACTTTTCCGCCGCCTGACGCGGCCATCGTTTGAGTTGACGGGGCCAGAGCCAGAGGGACAGTTTTTGGGTTACTTCCCCGTAAATCATGAAGGGACACACAGCGCACCAAAGTCGACCCACAAAGGGAAAGGCGAGGAGCATTACGGGCCACCACCAGGCCCAAAACAGATTAAGGGCAAAATTTGCTTGACGGGTTTGGGGACCCAAAAATCCCACCCCGACCACCAGTGCAAACAAGGCGATCGTAAAGCCATAATTGAGGCGATCTGGCCACCATGGGCTACGCAGAAATCGTCGCAGAGCAGGATAGGCGTTCAAGAGATTGACCCGAAATTGCTTTTTCTTGCTTTGAGCAGGCCAGACAATTTCTTCAGTGATAATCGCAGCTCCGGCCGCTTGAACAATGGCCCGTTCGATCAGACTCCGCAACTCTCGATCGTTATTGGGGAAATCATAGGCCTGGAGTCGACGCAGGGCTTCGGGCGCTAAAGCGGGTTTAGGAATGCCTTTTGCCCGACAGATCAGGCTGATGTAATAAGTCGACTTATCGGCAATGTCCGCCTTGCGCACCCGCAAAGGCGGAGGCTTAATCACATGGCCCACCCGACCATCAATCTCTGGCTGTGTCTTTTCCGCAATCATGATGATGCGGGCCTGGGAGTCGCGATCAAGCTCAGGGATGGGCGCTGGGTCAGCGGATGAGGAGGTGAGGGATCGTAATGATGGGGACGGGGTATATAGTCCGGTTTCTAATAGCCTCACCAGTCTCGGGGTCAACTCCGACGGCAATTCTTGAATGTTGTTGAGAATCAAGGTTCCGGCGCCGAGCGCTTCAATCAACCCAGGGTTACCTCCCACTCGCCCGAATAGTTCGGCGCCGCTGGTTTGAATAGTGTTGCAATCGATTTGAATCAGAGGGGTGCGCCGGTGAGGAGAACTGAAGTGAAT